>CAZDUN010000011.1:1018-25813 GCA_964508615.1 uncultured Pelolinea sp.
ACGAAAACCCCACGTCCGAAAAACCCGCCGGCGGCGCGCAGATTGACGAGCCACAGCAACCAGATATTCAAAAGGATGATACCCAGCCGATTGCGACCAGCGAGGAGGACAGCCAGCCTGAAAAAACCGCCAGCGAAAGCAGCCTGGTCACCTTCCGCGAGCTTTTGCAGGAATTCAAAGACTGGATTTCAGATAGCTTTCAAAAGCCGAAAATGGTTAAAAACGCCCAGCGTCCCCAAAACCGCAAACCTGCCCGCGGCGGTCGAAAACCCGCGATGTTGGAGCGATTCTCGCAACGGCCGCTGGGCTGCCTGGCGAGCGGTTTGGCTGCTTTTCTGTTCGGCCTGATCGCGCTTGGCATCATCGGTCTGTCGTTTATCCTCATCCAGTATTTCGTGATCGCCGCCAGCCTGCCGAGCGTGAGCGACCTGCGACAATACGCCTCGCAATTCGAAACCACGCGCATCTACGACCGCAATGGCAATTTGATCTATGAAATTCTCGATCCCAATGCCGGCCGGCGTACGTACACCCAGCTGGAAGAAATTTCCCCTTACCTGATCGCGGCCACGATCGCCACCGAAGACAAGGATTTCTACACCAATCCCGGTTTCGATCCCTGGGGCATCTTGCGCGCTTTCTGGCAGAACTACACCAGCGGCGAAGTTGTCTCCGGCGCTTCCACCATCACCCAGCAGTTGGCGCGCACGCTGCTGCTCTCCCCCGAGGAACGCAGCCAGGTCACCACCCGGCGCAAGGCACGCGAAATCGTGCTGGCAGCCGAGATTACCCGCCGCTACAGCAAGGATGAGATCCTGGAACTCTATTTAAATGAGATCTATTACGGCAACCTGGCCTACGGCATCCAGGCAGCCGCGGAAACTTATTTCAACACCTCCGCCGATCAGCTTGACCTCGCGCAGGCGTCTTTCCTGGCGGGTTTGCCGCAAGCCCCGGCGGTTTACGATGTTTTCAGCAACCGCCCGGCCGCCCTGCTGCGCCACACGGATGTGCTTGGTTTGATGGCGCAGCTCAGCAGCGAGCGCGGCTGCATCCCGATTAAATCACCCAGCCAGTTGGTCTGCGTGAACCTGAATGAAGCCGTGGCTGCTGCGCAGCAGATCGAAAGTTACCCTTTCGTGCAGCGCACGGTCAATATGCCGTATCCGCATTGGGTCAACTTCATCCGCGCGCAACTGGAAGCCCAATTCGATCCGCAGACCATCTACCGCTCCGGTTTCAAGGTCTATACCACCCTTGATCCTGAACTGCAGGATTATGCCCAGGCCAGCGTGCGCGAGCAGGTGGACGACCTGGTGAATAATAATGCCAGCGACGGCGCCCTGGTGGCTATCCAGCCCGCCAGCGGCCAGATCCTGGCCATGGTCGGGTCGGCGGATTTTTACAACGAAGAAATTTCCGGCCAGGTCAACATGGCAGTTGCCCCGCGCCAACCAGGCTCCTCGATCAAACCCTTGACCTACACTGCCGCGTTCGAGAAAGGCTGGACACCCGCCACCCTGATATGGGACGTGCCCAGCGAATTCCCACCCTCCGGCGACCCGGATGATACCCGCGATCCGTACGAGCCAGTAAATTATGACGGCAAATTCCACGGCCCGGTGCTGGCGCGCACGGCCCTGGCCAGTTCTTACAACGTGCCGGCGGTAAAAACGCTGGCGTACGTGGGTATCTATGACGACCCCTCCACTTCTGAGAAGGATGGCTTTATTGCCTTTGCCGAACGCATGGGCATCACCACTCTCACGCGCGACGATTACGGTCTGTCGCTGACCCTGGGCGGTGGGGATGTTTCTTTATTGGAATTGACCGGCGCTTTTGCCGTTTTCGCCAACGGCGGGCTGCGCGCCTCACCCTATTCCATCGAACGCATCGAAGATCATAATGGCAATATCGTCTATCAACACGACGATACCAACCGCCGGCAGGTTATCAGCGCTGATCATGCTTATCTGATCAGCTCGATCCTTTCAGATAACGCCGCGCGCACGCCCGCTTTTGGCGCCAACTCGGTGCTTAAGCTGCCTTTCACCGCCGCGGTCAAAACCGGCACCACCAATGATTTCCGCGACAACTGGACGCTGGGCTTCACACCCGATATCGCCATCGGCGTGTGGATCGGCAATGCCGATTACACACCCATGACCAATATCAGCGGTGTGACCGGCGCCGCGCCGCTCTGGGCGGACGTGATGCAGTGGGCGATCGATCATTACACCAACGGCGACCCTGCCCGGTTCGAGCGGCCGGATTCGGTGGAGGATTATGTCATCTGTTCTGCCACCGGCGCTGAACCATCCGAGCATTGTTCAGACGAAAAAACGGAGATATTCGCGCAGGGCCAGCCGCCCCTCGAAGCGCAAGATGACATCTGGAAAGACGTCGAGATCGATACCTGGACCAACCTGAAAGCCGGGCCGGCTTGCGCCGAGTTTGCTGAAGAGAAATCGACCGTGAATGTAGCGGATGAATGGGCCAGGAAGTGGCTGACCGGCAAGGACGAAGGCAAAGCCTGGGCCAAGAACATGGGGTTTTCCGAACCGCTGATCTTCACACCGGAGGAGGAATGCGGCGCTGACAGCCCTCGGCCGACCATTGTGTTCGTGGGCCTGTCAGAGGACGGACAGGTGAGCACGCCCGAACTGGATATCTATGCCGTGGTGAAAGCCAGCGCGAATTTCAAGGAATTCAAGCTGCAATACGGCGTGGGCAATAACCCCACTAAATGGAAAACCCTGTATAAAAGCAGCGATCAATTCAGCCAGCCGCACAAGCTGATCAGCTGGGATGCGTATGAAGCGGATGCGTCGCGTATCACTTTGCGCATTTATATGGAAAGCACTAGAGATACCTTTGCTGAAAAACGTATTCACCTGAACCTGATGCTGCCCACCCTTGAGCCGACCGAGGAAATTCTGCCCACGGATACTCCGCCGGCCACTGATACACCCGCGCCCACCGATACCGCCACGCCCGAACCTTCCATTTCTCCCACTTCTGAAACTCCGGAGGTTGAAACGCTCACGCCCACGCCCTGACCTGCAATCGACCGTCCAACCGTGATAAAATTATCCACCGCGAGAGCAAAGCAAAGCTCTTTTTGTTATGTATGGCACCTACGGACAGGCAAGACTGTTCGATAATTTATTTTTGGAGTGTGTTTGCATGAAAGAGACTACAGTATTGGTCAATAACAAGGTAGGTTTGCACGCCAGACCGGCATCGTTGTTCGTACAAGCCGCCGCGAAATTTGCTTCCAATATCCAGGTTTCCTGCCAGGACCCGGATACAAAAGAGCTGCGCGAAGCGAACGCGAAATCCATCCTTGGCGTCCTGACGTTGGGCGTTTTCCAGGGCATGGAAATCAAGATCCACGCGGATGGGGAGGACGAATCTCAGGCAGTTGAAACCCTGGCAGAATTGGTCAAGAACAATTTCGGAGAGGACTGATGAAACACCTGGCGGGCATCCCCGCCTCCCGCGGTATTTGCATCGGCCCGGTTTTTCAATTCATCCGTCAGGAATTGGTGGTATCAGAATGCAGGATCGATGATCCGCAAAAGGAAATCGAACGGCTGGACGCGGCCATTTGCACCGCCAAAGACCAGATTTCCAGAATTTACGAAAAAGCGCTGACCGAAGCCAGCCAGGCTGACGCGGAGATCTTTCAGGCGCACAAAATGATCCTGGAAGATCCCGAGCTGCTCAGTGAGGTGCGCAAGAAAATCCTGGATGGTAAATGCAACGCTGAATTTGCCATGAAGGAAACCGCGCAAGCCTTTTCAGATATGATGGCCGCCATGAAAGATGAATATTTCGCGGCGCGCGCCACCGATATCATGGATGTCGGCAACCGCGTGCTGCGAATTTTGTTGGGCGTGGCTGAAAGCCCCAGCGCCAACCTGAAATCTCCCTCCGTGATCGTGGCGGACGACTTGACCCCTTCCGATACCGTTCTACTGGATAAGAGCCTGGTGGTCGGTTTCTGTACCGCCCGCGGCTCAGCCACCTCGCACACCGCCATTCTCGCGCGCGGCCTGGGCATCCCGGCCGTGGCCGGCGTCGGTGATGAAGTGCTGCATCATAACAACAACGCGCAGGTCATCCTGGACGGCACTAACGGCGAAGTCATTTTGGACCCCGATGAGGCCACTGTAAAAGATTACCAGCAGCGCATCCAGACCGCCCACACCATCCGCGAAGCTTCCATGAAGCACGCGCATGAACCAGCGGTTACCCTGGATGGACGGCATCTGGAAGTGGTGTCCAACATCGGCAACGTGGAGGGTGCGCGTAGTTCGATCGAGAACGGCGCCGAGGGCGTCGGATTGCTGCGTACGGAATTCCTCTACCTGGAACGCTCCAGCCTGCCCACTGAAGAGGAACAATTTCAGGCTTACAAAGCCATTTTAGACGTTTTCGACCAGCTGCCAGTCATCCTGCGCACGCTGGACGTGGGCGGCGACAAGGAAATCCCCTACATGGGATTGGCCGCCGAAAGCAACTCCTTCCTGGGCCAGCGCGCCCTGCGCCTGTGCCTGGTGCGCCCGGATATCTTCAAGCCGCAATTGCGCGCAGCCTTGCGCGCGGGCGTCGGCCGCAACCTGAAGATCATGTTCCCCATGGTAGCCACCGCCAGCGAAGTGCGCGCGGCGCGCAAGGTCATGGATGAATGCGTCCTTGAACTACGCCAGGAAGGCCAGCCCTTTGCCGAGAACATCGAGATCGGCATTATGGTGGAGATCCCTTCCGCCGCTTTGGTAGCCGACCAACTGGCCAAAGAGGTGGATTTCTTCTCCATCGGCACCAACGACCTGAGCCAATACACGATGGCCGCTGACCGCACCAACCCGAAGGTCGCGGATCTGTCCAACGCGTTCTTCCCGGCCGTGCTGCGCCTGATCCGCGACGTGATCAGCGCCGCCCACCAGGAAGGCAAGTGGGTGGGCATGTGCGGCGAGCTGGCCGGTGAACCGCTGGCCGCGCCAATCCTGCTCGGGCTCGGCCTGGATGAATTCAGCATGAGCCCGCCCATGGTGCCGGTGGTCAAGCAGATCCTGCGCAGCCTGAACGCGCAAGAGATGCAAGCCTTGGCGGAACAAGCCCTGCAATTGGAAACCCCGCAGGAGATCCAGCAGCTGGTCAAAGAAAAAGTTCCTTTCATCGCAGAGCTGGTTTAAGAAAAGATTAAGAAGCCCGCAGATTGCGGGCCTCTTTTATTTAGAAAAACCACCCCACAAATCATGTCACTTATTAGTATCAAGGCCAGGCATTTACCCGCACCCCGCAGGCGCGTGCCTGATTCTTTATTCGATATTGCCACCTTATTCAGGTAAGTAGGTCAGGCATTCGTGCCTGACGCTTGATCCATTTTTTATCATTCATCGACTGGTAGCCCGAGAAGTATGATATCGGTATGTATACCAGGCAGTCACCTGCACCTCGCAGGAGTGTGCCGGACCCTTTATTCGTTTTTGACATTTACGGGGCGCGCTTGCCTTTCTCCATCCGGCGGTAGCCGAAATAGATCGCCACGCTGATCAGAACGCCCAGCGCGACCGGGCCGTAAGTGGACTTGCCGGCTTCGCCGGTCACCACCAGGCTCCAAATGCCCTTGACAATCGCCATGCCGGCCACCAGCCCCAAGCCCATCCACAGATTGCGTTTCCAAAGGGCATAAGCCAGCGCGCCCAACGAAAGCGGGATCAGCAGCGCGGTCAGCACCTTGCCGATCGGCCAATCTCCCAACAAATAATCCATTTCCATCTGCAGGAATTGGGCTGCCTGGGGCGAAACGCTTTCCGGTCTGGGGAACCAGAACATGCTGGTCATCAGCAGGAACACCGTGCCGAAAACCCCCGCCCAGCTGCGTTTGTAGGCGAAATAGCAAAACGGGATCAGCGACAAGGGGCGGATATACCAGCCCAGCAGGTTTTGGTGCCGTTCGAACGCCCATTTCAGAAATGCCTCGTTGCTCATGGCGAACGCGATCAGCGCGATGGTCGCCAACGCGAAGGCCGCCCCCAGAATCTTATCCAGGATATTACTGCTTTTCATTTTTTATATCTCCTTATTTATTTTGATGAAAAACCGAATCCGCGCCTGATGAACTCCACGAAATGATCGAGGTTGGCCAGCATCTTTTCCAACTGGCGGTCTTCAGGCGCGTCGAAGATCTGGTCGAAATGCGTGAGTAGAAAATCCAGGACTTTTAGGATAAAGTCCTCAGGAAAATCAGCGCGCAGGCTGCCCTCAGCCACAGCCGAGTGGATCATGGCGTGCATGATGCTCTCCGACCCGCTTTTAAGGGCTTTCAGCCCGGTTTCATGGATTTCCTTTCCTTTCTCATTGGAAAACATCGCGCTGAGACGATGATATTGAGGGAAGGCCCGGGCGAATTCCGCGCCGAACCTGGCCTGTATCCGGATCTTTTCAAAAAAATCTTTCCCCGTTAATAAGTCCGGTTCCTGGAGATTTCTTTCATGGATGAACTCCCATTTTTGTTTGAAGGCATGCTCCAGCAGGTAGATATACAGGTTTTCCTTATTCCCAAAGTGATAATAGAAACTACCTTTGCTTACCCCGGCGTTTTTAATGATGGTGTTGAGGGACGCGCTCTCGTAATTGTTGCGCGTGAATTCATCCAGCGCGGCTTCCAGCAATTCACTCTTTCGTTCAAAGATTTTCTCGTTTTGGCCATCCATTGCCTGACATCCTTTAGACCATACGGTCTAGACCATTTGGTCTAATCATATACCCGCAGAGCGGCCCTGTCAATGGTTTTGGGGAGGTCATTAAGCGTGGATTAACTACTCAAATATTAAAGGACGGCGGTACATACGTAAGCCAATCCTCCAAGTGCACCCCGCAGGGGTCTGCCCGACGCTCTTTTTCTATCGGCTGCGATCAATCTCCCAAATAACGCGCGAAAAATTCCACCGTGCGTTGGATGAACAGCGGATCCGCCTCGCCGCTGGCGATGAAGGTGTGCGGCTGCTCTTCATAGAAATAACATTCATGCTCCCGCCCGGCTTGCTCCAACTGGGCGCACAGCGTGCGCGACCACTCCGGAGAGATGATCTCATCTTCCTCGCCGTGATGCACGCTGAAAGCCGCTTCAGTGGCATTCAGGTCATAAATCTTTGCCCCGGCTTCATTGTTAGTGTAACGCTGGCTGACCGCGCCATACAGCACGGCGGCGTTGATCTCCGGCACCAGGTTGACCACGCGCAAGGCAATCCCGCCGCCCAGGCTGTGACCCCAGATGCCCATGCGGCTTAAATCCGCGTTTTCAAAGATACCTTCCTGCCCGGCCATCTCGCGCACGTTTGCCAGCAGGTTCATCACGTCGGCTGTGTAGCCGGTCATGTAATCGCGCACGCGCCCCGGCGAATCAGAGGGCGGAAAATTGCGCAGGTTGGGATGCAGGACGATGTAGCCCTTGCGGGCGATCGAATCGGCGTAGCGCGTGGAGTAATCTAGGGTTTCGTATTCACTCGCCGGGATATAGCCGTGCAGCGCGATGACCACGGGGAACGGCCCATCGCCCTTGGGGATATTGACGAAACCGTGAATGTTCAGGCCGTCGCTGTCGTAGGTGATATAGTAGCGCGTAAATTCCGTTTTTTCCTGCCAGGCGTATTCCACGCGCAGCTCGCCTTCCCCATATGTGCGCGCGGCCAGTGCCTCCAGCGAATATGGATTCTGGGTAGTATCGGCAGGCATGGTGGGGATGATCGTTTCCGGTTCTTGCACGGCCGGCACAGCCTCCGCCAGCGATTCTTGATCCAGGCTGGATGCCGCGACAGACAGCGCGGGCGAACAAGCGCTCAATGCGAAGAGCGCCAGGAACAACCCAATCGTTTTAATTCTCATTGTCGAACCTTTTCTTCTCATTTTCATTGAAAGAACCAATCTATTTTCGTTGATTTAATCATAAAAATCCTCCGGCATGATAGCTCACCGAAGGATTTTACAAATCTCTAAGAAAGTACTGGATTGTTGAGCCTAGTCGCCCAGACAGGTGCCCACCCGCCGGGCGGTATCCAGCCAGACGTGATCAGCCGGCACTGTCCTGCGCTTATCCACCACGCTCTTCAGCGACACCGGTTTCATCGCGTCGCCCTTGACCGCCACCATCACACCGTTGACGCCTTCCATGATCAAGGCGGCGGCCGACCCGCCCAATTGCGAACCCAGCAGGCGGTCGCGCGCCGAAGGCGTGCCGCCGCGCTGCACGTATCCCAAAATCGTCACGCGCGCTTCCAGCCCGGTCAGTTTTTCCAGGTCAATCGCCAATCGCATGGTCTTGCCGGTCTGGGCGGCATAGAATTTTGTCAATTCATTCTTGGCGCGCTCGTTGCTTTTCTTGTCCTTGGCTTCCTTGATGTTATCCAGCAGCTGCCCTTCTTTCTTGCGGTCGCTGATCGACATGGCGCCTTCGGAAACCGCCACGATGCTGAAGTGTTTCCCGCTGCGGCTGCGTTCCAGGATGGCCGCGGCGATATTTTCCGGATCGTAAGGAATTTCGGGGATCAGGATCACGTCCGCCCCGCCCGCGATGCCCGCCCCCAGGGCCAGCCAACCGGCGTTATGCCCCATGACCTCCACGATGATGATGCGGTGGTGGCTGTGGGCGGTGCTGTGCAGGCGGTCGATCGCATCCGTGGCGATGCCCAAAGCCGTATCAAAGCCCAGCGTGACATCGGTGTTGGCGATGTCGTTATCGATGGTCTTGGGCAGGGTGACCACATTCAATCCCTTTTCCATCAGGCTATAGGCATTCTTCTGTGTACCACCGCCGCCCATGCACACCAGCACATCCAGGCGATGTTTATGGTAAGTCTCCACCATGGCGTCGCGCATATCCTGGAATTTACCGCCCACCAGCATCTTGCGCGGTTTATCGCGGCTGGTGCCCAGGATCGTTCCACCCAGGGTCAGGATGCCCGATAAAGCGGATTCATCCAGCAGAATGCAGCGGTCTTGCAGCAAGCCGCGGAACCCGTCGTAAAAGCCGACCAACTGCAGGTCATAGCGATATTCCGCCGATTTCCCCAACCCGCGCAGGGCGGCGTTCAATCCCGGGGTATCGCCGCCGGCAGTCAGAACTCCAACATTTTTTGTCATCGCTTACTCCATTCCGGTTTTGCCAGGTTAATATTGATTATAGATGATTTATCTTCAGGCAGACTGGCTGGACAATTGCAATGCTACAATTTAACGAAGTATTAAGAATAAAGACCGAGGAGGTTGAAATGTCCGATTTACCCGACGGGCTGGATGACAATGCCATGATGGCGGCAGTCGCCTGGGAAATTGTCAATTACGCCTATTTGCGCACGGCCTACTTCAGCGAACGCCCCAGCGAGGAGGTGTTTGCCAAGCTGACCAATGAGTTCATCCGCGCGCGCCAGGCTATTTATCACGGCAAATATCTTGACGAACCCGCGCGCAAGGTATAGCCGCCCGTAAAACAAGCGGCTGGTTCAGGTTCGCCAGCCGCTTAATTCTCATATGACCATGTTATTCCATCTCGGAAAGATACCGGTCGATCTCCTGCGCGGCCTGCCGCCCGGCGCCCATGGCAGAGATGACCGTCGCGCCGCCGGTGACAATGTCGCCACCCGCGAAAACACCCTTGCGTGAGGTCATCAGCGAGTTCTTTCCCACCGCCAGCGTGCCGCGCCGTGTGAATTCCAGCCCGGGCGTGCTGCGCAGCAGCGGGTTGGAACTGTTGCCGATGGCGATCACTGCCAAATCCAGGTCCATGTTAAATTCGGAACCCTCGATCGGCACCGGGCTGCGCCGGCCGCTCTGGTCCGGTTCGCCCAGGCGCATGCGCTGCAGGCGCACGCCTTTCAGCCAGCCCTGCCCGTTATCGATGAATTCCAGCGGGGCTGCCAGGAAGGTGAACTCCACGCCCTCCTCTTTGGCATGCAGCACTTCCTCATGCCGCGCCGGCATTTCCTCTTCTGACCGGCGGTAGATAATGTGCACCTTTTTCGCGCCCAGCCGCAGCGCGGTGCGCGCGGAATCCAGCGCGGTGTTGCCCGCCCCGAAGACCGCCACGACCTTATCCTGGTAGCTGAAAATCGGCGTAACCGCTCCGTTCTGGTAAGCTTTCATCAGGTTCACGCGCGTCAGCAGTTCATTGGAGGAATAGATGCCGATCAGTTCCTCACCCGGCACGCCCAGGAAGTGCGGCAGCCCGGCGCCCGCGCCGATGAATACCGCGTCGTAACCCTGGTCGGTCATCAGTTCGTTCAGCGTGAGCGTCATGCCGCTCACCACGTTCTTCTCGAAGCACACGCCCAGCCGCCGCAGTACGTTGACCTCGTATTCGACGATCTTCTTGGGCAGGCGGAATTCGGGGATGCCGTAAACCAATACGCCGCCGAAAGCATGCAGGGCTTCGAAGACCGTTACGGCGTGCCCCATGCGGATCAGGTCGCCGGCGCAGGCCAGCGAAGCCGGGCCGGAGCCGATCAGGGCCACTTTCCTGCCAGTCGGCGCGGGCAGCTCGCCTAGCGGCCGGGCAGCGCGCTGGCTGGCGGTCGCATCGGCAGTGAAACGCTCCAGGCTGCCGATCGCCACCGGCTGCCCTTTCTTTCCCAGCACGCAGCGCGCTTCGCAGAATTTCTCCTGCGGGCAAACCCGCCCGCAGATGGCCGGCAGCAGATTATCCGCCAATAGCGCGTCTGCGGCTTTCAGCAGGTCGCCTTCGACAATTTGAGAAATAAAGTCGGGGATATGCACATGCACCGGGCAGCCTTGGGAGCAAGGCGCGTCCTTGCATTGCAGGCAGCGCAGCGCTTCTGCCTGCGCCATTTCCAGGGTAAAGCCCTGGTTGACCTCATCGAAGTTGTGGATGCGCGATTGGGCCTCCTGGGCCGGCATGACGTGCCGCTCAATTTTCATGCGCTCCTTGAGGGGCAGGTCGTTAGGCATGTTTCATCTCCTCGATTTGCGCGTCCAGCTTGCAGGCATGTTCCTTTTCCTGCTCGATGCCGCGGTAAGCATTGTTGCGGCGCATCAGGCTGTCAAAATCCACCTGGTGCGCGTCGAATTCCGGCCCATCTACGCACACGAACACGATCTTGCCGCCCACCAACGCACGGCACCCCCCGCACATGCCGATGCCGTCCACCATGATCGGGTTCAGGCTGACGATGGTGGGGGTGGCATGTGCGCGCGTGATCTCGGCGATCAGCTTCATCATCGGCAGCGGCCCGGCTGCGATGACGCGGTCGATCTGCGCGCCTTTTTGATAGAGGTCCTTCAACTGCTCGGTGACGAAACCCTTGACGCCATACGAACCATCATCGGTGGCGATGATCAGTTCGTTAGAAATTTCTTTCAGGTCATCTTCCAGAATGACAAAACTTTTGTCGCGTGCGCCGCTGATGTTGATGATGCGGTTGCCCGCTTCCTTGAGGCTCTGCGCCACGGCGAAAGCCACCGCCGTGCCAACGCCCCCCCCCACAATCGCGACCGTGCCGAATTTTTCGATTTCGGAGGGTTTCCCCAAAGGACCCAGCAGGTCGGCGATGGCATCGCCTTCATTCATACCCGCCAATTGGCGCGTGGATAAGCCGATGGCTTTGACGATCAAGGTGATGGTCCCGGCTGCCCGGTCGGCTTTCATGATGGTCAGTGGCACGCGTTCGCTGTCTTCCAGCGGGCGTAAAACAACGAATTGTCCGGCCTGGAATTTCTTCGCCACCAGCGGGGCGTGGATCTCGAACCGGAAGATATCCGGCGCGATCTTGGATTTTCTTTTTATTTCGAACATGATGGATGACCTGCTTCAGCTTTCTTTATCAATATTGAAATCGCCGGTTAAATCTTGCCGGACTGCACCAGACTGGAGAACTTTTCAAACGAACGGTCATAGCTCCGTTCCACGTCAGCCGGGAAACAGCATGCCGGCAGTTCCCGGCTGCGCAGGTGGTAGCTGATGCACTCGCAGCATACCCCTTTGCGCGAACAAGGTTCGTAGCTGCAATTGCACTGCGTAAGATTGGTTGATTTCCTGCATTCCATGCAAAAACTCCTGTCGGGAAGTGTGGCACCGAAATTGCATTATACAACAAGAAGCAATTTTTTTATTGTATGATAAGAGCAAACCTGGATGAGGGTCGAAGAAAGCGTGAAGGAACCGTTGCGGGGCACTCCGGATGATTGGCTGCATGAAGCCTTGTCTGCTTATGATCAAGGCGATCATAAAAAGGCGCGCGAATACGCGCTGGCCGCCGCGCGTGCCCTGCCCCAGTCCGAACAAGCCTGGCTGCTGCTGGCATCGCTGAGCGAACCCGCTCAAGCCATGCTGTATCTTGAAAATGCCCTGCGCGCCAAACCGCGCAGCCAATCCGCGCGCAAAGCCGTGCGCCTGGTTTACAGCCGCCTGGCCGCGCAGGAAAAATCACACGCGCAGGAACCGAAAGCCGAAGCGCTCTCAGACACCGCGCCGATCCCCGTGCCGCCTGAGGCGCGACCCGAACCTGAATCCGCGCCCACGCAAATCGAGCCTGAGCAGGAATTTCAACCGGAACCCCAGGCAGAGTATCAAGCGGAAATCCCGAGTGAAGCACCTCCCGCTGCCCCTGCCCTCCTTCCCAAACGCAGCCCCTTTCACCGGAGCATTCCAGCCAAAAGCGCCGTCGAACTTCATGACTTGTCGCAGGTGCCTGAACGGGCTGCCCGGCGCTTGAAACTGGTCAAGAAAAGCGCGCCGCAAGCCGCACCTGAAGCGCAAGCAGCCGAGGAAGCAAAATCGGCTGCCGATCTGGCAAGTCCGATCCCGCTTGAAGCAGCCGCCCCGGCGGAACCTCATCCTTCGGTTGAGGCTGCACCCGAAGCGCAAGCGCCCTCGCCAATCGAAGAACCTCAGGCAGCAGTAGAAACGCCTGAACCAATTGCGGAACCGCAGCCATCCGAGCCGGTTTTACCAATTGAACCGCTACCCCCGCAGGCCGCTGCGGCGCCTGGATACCCTGCCCCTCCGCCCAGGCGAACCATAAAAATCGCCCAACCGCGCAAGCCGGCTCCAGAAACCACGCCAGGCGCCGAAAAACCGCGCGTGAAAGCCGGCCGCAAATCGGTCAGCGCAACCCTAAAAAAGAACCGCCAAAAAAATAATAGGCAGGTGAACGTGGATGCCATCGAGTTGGTCATGATCTCCATCGCCGCCATCCTGCTGCCGCTGCTGGTTTTTCTATATTTTTACCTGACCCGTTAGTTTGTTGATATACTCAATTCCGAATTCAACATGACCGGAAAGAAAATCTTTTTCTTCATTATCCTGATTTCCCTTGCGTTGATTCCCGGCTGCGCCAAGGTACAGGATATCCTGCTCACTTTTGGCGGCGAGCTCGCCACCCCGCAGTATGCCGTCACGCCGGTGCGTGTGTATGCCACGCCGCTGCCGCCGTTCGACCCGCTGCAATTGGCCTGGTTCTATAAGCCGCCCCAGCGCGAGGCGGACCTGGGGGCGGTGGCAGCCAATTTCTCCCTGCTCATCCTGACGCGCAACGACGAGCGCGAACGCGCCGAGCTGCGCGCCATGGGCAATCAAAACCCCGTGCTGCAATACCTGCGCTTCGAAGCGGTCATGGACCCCGGCGGCTGCCAGGTGAAACCATTCCAGAATCAGGCCGCCCACCTGGAAGGGGATTACTGCTTGCTGGAAAGCAGCCACCCGGATTGGTTCCTGCGCGATATTAATGGGGATGTCATCCGCTACGCCAATTCGGAATACGTGCTGATGGATCCCGGCAACGACGAATGGCAGGCGTATTTCCTGAATAAGGTCAAGGGGTTTCAGGCCGATAGCGGCTGGGATGGACTTTTCCTCGATAACGTGGATGGCAGCCTGGGTAGGTTCGAGAATATGCGCCGCCTGCTGGCGGATTACACCGATGACGCCGCATATCAAAACGCGGTATTGTCTTTTTTGCAGCAGCTGTACACCGGCTATTTTGCCCCCCATGGCAGGCTGCTCTACGCCAACATCCCGTACCTGGAAGACAGCAGCGCCTGGCTGGCCTACCTGCAATACCTGGATGGCGCCATGCTCGAATCCTTCACGGTCGCATGGGATAACGGCTATCTGAATGAACAAGACTGGCTGGAGCAGCTCGACCTGGCGGAGAAAACGCAGGCACTCGGCAAGCGCATCATCCTGGTCACCCAGGGGGAGCTGAATGATCAGGGACGCATGCAATACGGACTGGCTTCATACCTGCTGGTCAATAACGGCCTGGCGTATTTCCGCTACAGCAGCGCGGACGCCTATCGCGATTTATGGTGGTATTCCTCTTATGATATCGAACTCGGCCAACCGCTGGGGCCGCGTTACCCGCAAGACGACCGCTGGCGGCGCGATTTTGAGAACGGCAGCGTGCTGGTCGATCCGAAAAACCATACGGTAGAAATCGCTATTGATTAATCCTTGGCCTGTCCTTCCGGCAGGATCAAGTCGCGTGTTTTTAGAATGATATTGGCGCTCCAGAACAGATAACCGCCCAGCTTGCTGCCCTCTTCGAGAATTTCCACAGTGTCCGCCATTGCCGCAGGCAATGAAATCTTATCCGAAAGCAGATCAGCCGCCAGCGACAAAGCAAACAGCATGATTGACACCAGGAAAAAAATGAAGCTGTTATCAACCAACTCCTTCCGAAATATATAAAGAAATACCGCGAACAAAGACATATAGATCAGAAAAATGCGGCGCTCCCCCACCTGCAGCAAACCCGTAAAAACGCGTTCATGCAAAAGGAACAGGTCATCTATGATCAGGAACAAGGTGATCAGAGCCAGCCCGATCACCACCTGGGACGCCTTCTTCTTGTTCGTTTGTGGGCGAAACAATGAAAGCAGAATGGCTGCACCCATCCCGGCCGACAACACGATCACGCCCATGTAGGTGGTGAAACCGATAAATTGGTTGTACCCGAAAATGGAGGGGGGATCTTCCAGCAAACTTCCAAGAGGAAGAGAATATATGGCGCTGATCCCCCAGGCAGCCAGCAGCATCAGGTTAAGCAGCAGAATCAGAATCAGGATTATTACTCCGTATTGTTTAAATTGTTTTATAAAATTAATCTGCATGTCATCCTCTCCCGTTATAATAATCTCATGGATGCGCCCCTTGTTTTAATAATCCAACGCTATATTCAGGATTTTATCCATTCTTTTGAAAGCGCTTATGATAGCAGCCACGCGGAAATAGAAGGAACGCAAATCTTCTATTATGGCCCTGAGTTCGCGGCATCGCCTTATGAGGTTGTCCCATACCATTCAATTGTATTCGCGATCGATCAATCTCCGCAGGAAATTGAGCGCATCGCCCACTCCTACGCGTTTCCCGGAGATGGTTCGTTCGCCATCCAGGTGTTCCATGAAAGCGCGGACGCGGGGATCGCAAAGCTGCGCTACCAGCCCTTCGGATATGAATACTACCTGCCAAATCTTCTGCAAGTCATTGACCTGCCCGCCCGGGTGGATTGCCCTGAAATGGAAATCGAGCGTGCTGCCAATCCGGCGCAGGCCGATTTCATCAACGCCAGCTTTGCCGATTTCAAGCCCTTTCCTCAAAAACTGCTGGGCGCGGAATCTTGTAGCGCTTTCTATGCCAGCATCGACGGGAAAGCCGCCGGCTGGGGATACCTGGTGCATGCCGACGCTGAATACGCATATGTGGCCGGTATGTTCACAGCGCCGGCTTTCCGCCAGCGCGGCGTTGCCAGCGCCCTGCTGAACCGCATGCATCAATTCGCCTCTGAAAAAGGCATCCGCAAAGTCATGCTGGTTCCTTCGTTCATGGCCTGGAATTTCTACAGCCGGCGCGGCTACCGCACCATCGCTCATTTCTCGACTTTTCTTCCGTCTGAAGCGTAAAAATTATCCAGCAGCCGCGCGCTGAAGTTGTAAAAATTCACGCTGACTGGTTTTTGGAAGGCCGCCAACCAGCCGAGGTAACCGGGGGGCAGCGCCAGCCTCTGCAGCCAGCAATCCCGGAATTCAAACAGGCGGCCGTTCTCCTGCATGCCCCTGGCGATATTCCCGGACAGGATTTCGCGCGTGTTCACCTGGCAGGGATGGATGCTCATCCCGCAGCCGGCAGCTTTCAGCAGCGCTTCCTTAGCGCTCCAGAACTCGAGGAAACAAGCTGATTTTTCCCCTTCCCCTTTCTCCTGCCATATTTTCAATTCGTCCGGCGACAGGTAATTCGTCGCCAGGGTGGCAACTTCCTTGATATCGTGCAGTTTTTCAGCGTCCACCCCCACCTCGCCGGCGCGGCTCAGCGCGATCAGGCACAGGCCAGCTGTGTGCGAGATGTTGAAAAACAATCCTTGTTTGGCATCCAGCTGCGGTTTTCCCTGCGCGCCTGTCCCTATGCGCACCTGATTGGGGTCGCTTCCGAGGGCAGCAGACAGCAAAAAACGCAGCACCCCGCGGCAGAGCGCGAATTCCAGCTTCGTCCTCACATTGAGGAATCGCTCCAGCCGTTTTTTCTCCTGTTCGTCTAGAAAACTTTCCAGCAAGCGGTCATAACGGGAAAGCTCATGCGGCGAGAATCGCCACAGCGCCAAACCTCCGTGTGCCAACGCGAGCACGCGCTCCACTGGCATCCAGCGATTTTCCATCGGAATTTCGTCACGCTTGACTGTCTTCAATCTCCCGCAATGCCTCCCGTAGCGCATCCGCCAGACTTTTCACGTAAGGCTCGATGATGATGGAGTTGTGGTTGCCCTCGCAGTTGAACACGCGCAAGCCGCCCAAGGCCAGCCTGCGCCAGAGTGGTTCTGGGCGCACCATCTCGCTCCATTCCCGCTGGCGGGCTTTGAAATAAGTGACCACGCCCGTGCAGGGTTTGGTGATATAGGCAGCCAGCGCCCGGCGGTTGGCGTCCTCGACTTTTTGAAAAGCCGGCGGTTTTCGCAGCCAGCGCTCCTGGTCGCCCTGTTCCACCGGGTTCAGGTATTTTTCCCCATGAATCAGCGCTTTCAGCCGGTCACCCGCCACACGCAGCGCTTTCCGGCCGTATTCGGCTTTCTTGGGCAGGCTCAATCCCAGCCATTTGCGCATCACGAAACCCAGCCGCAGCAATCCATCGTAAGCCATCAGCCAGCCGCCCGGGCGCAAACTTTCAGGCAGGTTGTTCATCACCACCGTGTCGAACATCGCCAACAAATCCGTCTTTTCCCCGGCCGCAGCCAGTTGCTGCGCCATCTCGTAAGCTACCGTCCCGCCGAAGGAATAGCCGCCCAGGAAATACGGCCCCTGCGGCTGGATTTCGCGCATCTCCTTTATGTAAAAAGCTGCCATATCCGCGATGCTTTCCAGCGGCGGGGTGGTACCGTCCAGCCCCTGCGCGCGCAGCCCGTAGATCGGGCGCGCCAAATCGGCCAGGTGCTGCGCCAGCCGCCGGTAGCTGAGCACGTCGCCTCCAACGGCATGTACCAGGAACAGCGGCGCGCGGCTGCCGTTCGCCTTCAGTGCCACCAGCGATTTCCAGGCGGGCTTCCAGTCTGTTGCGCTGATCGCGCGGGTTAATTCGCGAATGGTGGGTTTTTCCAGCAGCGTTACCAGCGGCACCGTCACGCCAAAAGCGCTTTCGACCTCAGTCATCATGCGCGCCGCCAGCAGGGAATGCCCGCCGATATCGAAGAAGTTATCCTCGACGCCAATGCCTTGCCGGCCTAGCGCCCGCTCCCAGATCGCCAGCATCTTCTCCTCATCCGGCGTTTCAGGACCCTTGCGTTCTTCCCCGCCGCCCGCCCGCGCCCAGTCCGGTTCTGGCAGGGCGCGTTTATCGATTTTATGGTTGGGCGACACGGGGAATTCATTCAAGGTCGTGTAATACGCCGGCTGCATGTATTTGGGCAGCTTGCCGTTCAGGTACCGGCGCAGCTCTTTTTCAGGCAGTCGCGCGTCCCTCTCCATCACCAGGTAGGCAATTAATTGTTCCGTGCCCGCGGGGTCTTCCCGCTTGATGACTACGGCGTCTTGGATTCCATTAAATTGCATCAATGCCGACTCGATCTCTCCTGGCTCGATGCGGAATCCCCGCATCTTGATCTGTTCATCGCTGCGCCCCAGGTATTCCAGCGATCCATCCCGCCGCCATTGCACCAGGTCGCCGGTTTTATACATGCGCGCGCCTGCCGCCTGCGCGAACGGGTCGGGCAGGAATCTTTCATCTGTCAATTCAGGCAAGTTCAGGTAGCCGCGCGCCAGGCAATCCCCGCCGATGTACAATTCACCGGCCACGCCCGGCGGCAGGCGCTGGCGGTTTTCATCCAGGACGTATAACCGCACGTTGTCGATTGCTTTGCCGATGGGCGCTTCGCGCTGGCTGTACTCGCGCCGCTCCTGCGCGGTCAGCCGGCAGCGCGCCGCCACGCAGGTGCATTCAGTCAGCCCGTAGGTGTTATCCAGGTGCACGCTTTCCATTCCCAGGCTATGCCATGCGCTCAAATGCGCCGGCGAAACGCGCTCTCCGCCGATGATGATCAGCCGGATCCTCTCCGGCAATTTTTCATGCGATTTTTCCAGGTATTGCACCAGTTCATGCCAGAACGCGGTGGGCAGGTCCAGGATGGTCAGTTCCCATTCCCGGCAGCGTTCGATGAAGCGCGGGATACTATCCAGCATATCGCCGCTGCGCAGCGCCAGGGCCGCCCCGCTGCACAAGGTCGGGAAAATCTCCTCCGCCGAAGTGTCGAAGTTCAGCGAGGCGAATTGCAGCACGCGGTCGCCGGGCTGGATGCGGTAATAACGCTGCGCGCCTGTCGTGAAATTGACCAATGAGTGGTGCTCCACCAGCACGCCCTTGGGGCGCCCGGTTGAGCCGGAGGTGTAAATGCAGTAAACCAGGTCGTCCGGCTTGACCGGCAGGTTCAGGTTATCATCTGGTTGGCTGGCGATTTCTCCGCTCAGCGCATCCAACAGGATGAGGTCTCGCTCATCAACCGGCAGGACGGTGCGCGTGCTGGCATCCGCGATAACCAGCGCGGGCTTGGCGTCACCCAGGATGGTGCGCAGGTGTTCGGCTGGATAAGCCGGGTCGAGCGGCAGGTACGCGCCGCCTGCCTTGAGCACCCCCAATACCGAGGCGATCATTTCCAATGATTTCGGCAGGCACAAGCCTGCCAGCTCTCCAACCCGCAGCCCGCGCGCTGCCAGCAGGCGCGCGATCTGGTTGGCGCGCCGGTTCAGTTCGGCATAAGTCATGACTTGGTTCCCAAACACGAGCGCGGTCGCTGTGGGCGTTCGCGCTGCCTGCTTTTCGAACAACGCGTGCGCCGCAAGGTCGCGCGGATACGGGCTGACGCTTCCGCTCCATTCCCGCAGCTGCGTTTCCTGCTGCCCGGTCAGCAGGCTGAAGTCGCTCAACGCGTTTTGGGGATTTGCCAGCACCTGTTCCAGTATGAAGCGGAAATGCTCGCTGAATGCCTGGATGGTGGCGCCTTTGAAAATATCGGTGTTGTACTCGAAGGCGAACAGCAGCCCATCCTCGTTCTGGCTGAATTCCACGTTGAGGTCGTAGGTTACCGTGCCGGTTTCGAATTCGTGGAAAGCAAAATCCACCGCTCCCCCGCCGCTATATACCTTGGGAACATTGACAAAATTGAAGATAATACCGAACAGCGTGCGCAGGCTGCGATCGCGACTGATATGGCTTCTTTCGATTACTTTTTCAATGGGTGCTTCCTGGTTGGCCTGCGCTTCCATAACAGTAGCGGCGGCGCGCGCTGCCAGTTCATGGAAAGCCGGGTTACCCGCTAAGTCCAGTTTGAGCACCGCGCCGTTGACAAATGGGCCGAGGATGTTTTCCAAATCCGGCAGCGGGCGGTTGGCGAAAAACGAGCCGATCTGAATGACGGATTGGCGGGTATAAACTGAAAGCGCCAGGCTGAAAGCGGATAACAGCACGGCATATTGGGTAATGCCGGCTTCCCGGCTGAAATCCTGCAGCCGTTTGTAGAGCGCACCACTGAGCTTCAACCAGGTTGTAGCCGCGTTCGAGCTTTGCGCAAGCGGCCGCGGCTGGTCATTGGGGAATTGGCTGATGGCCGCTTCACCGCCCAGCTTCTCCTGCCAATACGCCAGCTGCGGTTGAATGCGCCGCTCGAAAGCCTCCGATTTCTGCCAGCAGGCATAATCCGCGTAACTGACGGCCTTTTCAGGCGCTGCAGGCAAGCCGTTGGATAAGTTCGTGTAGATCGCCGCCAGGTCGCGCCGGAATAGCTCCGCCGACCAGCCATCCACGATGATGTGATGGATGATCACTCCCAGCACGGCCTCGCGCGGGTTGAGCCGGTACAGGATCATGCGGAAGGGCGGCGTCAGGCTGATATCGAAAGTCTCCAGGTTGGCGTCGGTCAGCCTGTTCTGCAATTCGAGTTGCGGGTCATTTTCCGTACTCAGGTCAACCAGCCGCAGCGGCAGGGGCGTTTCCCGCAAGATGACCTGGCAGGGCTGCCCGTTTTCCATCCGGAATACCGTGCGCAGGATGGCATGCCGCCTGATCAACTCGCGCAGGCTCTCCCGCAGAATTTCTTCATCCAGGGTGCCATTGATGCGCAGGGCGAAGGATGAATGCAGCGAAGGGTTATCCGGCTCGCTCTGCGCCAGGAACCACATGCGCTCCTGGCTGTAGGAAAGCGGGATATTCCCGCTCGGATCGCAGCGCGGGATACGTGCGACTGCGCCAATTTTTTCGTGTTTCTTTCCCGCCGCGAGGCATTCACCGACCTCTGCGATAGAGTCGCACTCATAAAATTTGCTGAATGATATCTCCTGTCCAAATCGATCCTGGATACGCGCCAGGATGCGCGCCGCTTGCAGGGAATTCCCGCCCAACTCGAAGAAATTAGCCTCCAGGCCGAAATCTTCGCGTTCGAATACTTCCCGGAAAATTTGTAAAACCAAGTTTTCCATCTCCGTTTCCCCTTCCACGATCCGGGAGTTGGCATTTTCTCCATACTGCCTCAGTCGGTTCCGGTCGATCTTTCCATTTTCGGTTCTGGGAAATTCAGTCAGGTGCTCGATCACCTGCGGGCGCATATGCAAGGGCAAGCGTTCATTGAGGTATTTCCTCAAGCGGGTTTTTTCAAGAGGTTTTCCATCAACTGCGGTGTAATAGGCCAGGATTTTGTTCCTCTTCCGTTCCCTTTCTACCAGAACCACGGCGCGCTCGATTTGCGCGTGGCTGGCCAGCGCGGCTTCGATCTCCGCCGGTTCGACCCTGTAGCCGTCGATCTTCACCTGGTGGTCCTTGCGTCCGCTGAATTCCAGGCTGCCGTCCGGCAGTTGGCGCGCATAATCGCCGCTGCGATAGCAGCGCCCGCCCGCAACGCCAAACGGATTGGGGATGAACTTTTCCGCGCTGAGGCGCGCGTCATGGAAATATCCGCGCCCCACCCCCGCCCCGCAGATCAAGATCTCGCCTTCCTGGCCTGTCTCCACCTCGCGCAGGTTTTCATCCACTAGGTGTACCTGGTAGCCATCCACCGCCTTGCCGATTGGCGTGCGTCGTTCGGGCTCCAGCGCTTTTTCGAACATATGAAAAGTCGCGCAGATGGCAGTCTCGGTCGGGCCGTAGCCGTTGACGATGCGCAGACCGGGAACGGCATCCCGCAAGGCTTGCAGGGTTTTTTGCGGGATGGGTTCGACCCCTACCAGCAAGCGTTGGAGATCGAGTTTCAGGTCTTGCTTCCTGATGGTGCGGGTGAAATCACCCAGGATCATGGGCGGCAGGTAGGCACTGTTGATCGCCTGCGCCTGGAAATATGCCGCCAATTCGTCCACTTTTTCAGGATGGTCGATCAGGTGCAGCGTACCCCCGGAACACAGCACTGAAAAGATTTCCCAAACCGAAACGTCGAAGCCAATGGATACCAGCGCGCTGCCCGCCAGGCCCGCCGACGCCGGCGCGACTTTTTCAAATCCCGCCAGCATGGCCAGCACGTTGCGCTGTTCGATCATCACGCCCTTGGGCGCGCCGGTCGAACCGGATGTGTACATCACGTAAGCCAGTTGCTCTTCCTTCAACTTGGGAAAGTTAATTGCATTTTTTGCGGATTCCAGACGGGCGTCTTCAATCCGCATCACCTGGCAGCCCTGAACCATTGGAAGTTCGCCTGAACCGTCATCCAGGACGACTTTCAAGCCAGCGCTGACGATGATGTCGCGCTTGCGCTGCGCCGGATGATCCGCCGGCAGCGGCACGTAAGCGCCGCCCGCTTGCAGCACCGCCAGCATGCCGGTCAGGCTGCCGATGGTGCGCCCGCCGTGAATGCCGACCAGTTCTTCATTGGCGATATGGAAGCGGCCCAATAAATCGGCCGCCAGGGTTTGAACGCGCCGCCGCAAGTCACCGTACGAAACCGCTTGATCGTTGTGCACAACCGCGGATTTGGCAGGCTGCCGCTGTGCTTGTTCCAGGAATAGATCAATGAGCAGAGCTTGCATGGTTCTTCCCTGCGAGGCTTTCTTCGATGGTTTTTCTCATTAACGCGCCCACGGATTGCCAATTATAGCGTTCGCGCGCCAACCACCAGCTGGCTTTCCCGAAGCGCGCGCGTTTCTTCGCGTCCGCGAGCAGTTCATCCAAAGCGGCTGCCAGTCCGCTGATGTCTCCGGGTTCGATCAGGCAGCCGTTTTTTCCGTTTTCCACCATGTCCGGCAGCGCGCCGATCCTGGCTGCCACCACCGGCAGGGCATGCGTCATGGCTTCCACGAATACGATCCCGAAAGGCTCGCTGCGGCTGGGCATGCAAAAGATGGTCGCCTGCCGGTATAAATGATTCAACTCTTCCACGGAGACCTTGCCCAGCATGGTGACCCCAGGCAGGCTGAATCCGAAATGCGGCCCAACGATGGTCAGGCGGGCATCCGGGTGTTTGGGATGGATCATCCTGAACGCCTCCAACAGATCCGGCCCGCCCTTGCGTTCCCAATCCAGGCCCACGAACAGGATGTGTTTGTCGGAATAATCCTTCTTTCCCGGATCGCTTTCCTCCAGGGGTGTGTTGGGGCCGGCATATACACACCGGACTTTTACAGCAGCCAGGCCATATTGTTCGATCAACGAACGGGAGATGTTGCTGCTGCGCGTAAAAACGCGTTCGGCGTTGTTGTAGATGGTTTTTTCGCGGCTGATCCATTCCGCCGAATACAGGTTCACTTTCATCAATGGCGAATACAGCAGGTTGGCCAGGTGAGTGTGGTCGGTATAGACGAAATTGGGAAGCGCGCCGATGTGCGTATCGAAAATGGATTGCAATTGGAAGGTGAAAACGATATCCTCCCTGCCCCCGCCGATTCTTTCCGCCAGGCGGCGCACGCGCTCGAACATGTAAACCGTGCGGAAAAACGCGGCCTTGAAAGCCAGCCGGCCGAGCAGGATATCCAGGCCGTATTCCCGCATCACCGCCAGCGCATTTCCGATCAACAAGCCTTTGTCGCGCTTGATCAACTCCCACAGGTCGATCACTTCCAGCGCGTATTCGGGGAAGGTATCCCGCAGCAGCTTTTCAACGCTGCGGCTGATGGGCGGGTTCGGCCAAATGCGGAAATGCAGGATCTTGTCGCTCACGCGCCAGCTCCTCCCGTGAGATTTTTCTGGATATGTTCCTGGAAAACCTTGCCCACGCTCTCCCAGGTATAGCGTTCTCGCGCCAACCGGTAACCCGTCCGGCCGAAACGGCGGCACATCTCAGGGTCATCCAGAAGCCGAATCAAAGCCGCTGCCAGTCCCTCGATATCGCCCGGTTCGATCATGAAACCGTTCTTGCCGTCCTCCAGAAAATCCGGCACGGCGCCGGTGCGCGGTGCCACCAGCGGCAGCCCGTAAGCCATCGCTTCCACGAACACGATCCCAAAAGGCTCCAGGCGCGTCGGCAGGCAGAAGATGGCCGCTTTGCGGTATTGTTCCGCCACTTGCTCCAGCGTCAGTTTGCCCAAAATTTGCGTGTTGGGCAGATCGAGCTTCGGGGTGCAGCCCACCACCGTCAAGCTGGCCTGCGGGTGCTTTTGCAGCACTTGCTGGAAAGCTACCGCCAGTTCCGGGCCGCCTTTGCGTTCCCAGGCCACGCCCACGAACAGGATGTTTTGCGTGCGGTAATCTTTGCGCTTCAGGTCGATATCCGCCAGCGGCGTGTTGCAGCCGGCATAGGCCACCACCGCTTTTTTAGGCGGCAGGTTGTATTGCTCCAGCAGCGAGCGGCGGATGTGGCTGCTGCGCACAAAGGTCACGCGCGCGTTGTGATAGGTCTTTTTTTCCAACTCCCGCCAGGCGGACGAGTAGAGTTTGTCTTCCGTATAGCCGGGTGTGTACAGGTTGGCCAGGTTGGTTGTATCGGTGTAGATGAAATTCGGCAAATCCGGGCAGGCGGCGTCGAAATCGGCATGCGTCTGGAAGGTGAACAAATAATTGCCGCGCGCCGCGTGGCGCGCCGCCAGCTGTTTGACCTGCTTATGCATGTAAGTGGTTGTCCAAAACCTGCGCCAAACCTTCCAATATCCCAATAATTGGCGCAAGGGGTATTCTTTGATCAGGAAGAAGAGATTGACCAGTAAGATCCCGGGGTGCGCGCGGATCATGCGCTTGATATTCAGCAATTCCACCGGGTGGCCGGCGAAGCGGGCGGCCAGGGCCGCCCGCATGCTTTCCACATCCGGGTGATTGAACTTGTAAACCAGCAGGATCTTCTTTTGCATGGCTGTCATTTCAATACATATTGCTATTCTTCCTTGCCATCT
>CAZDUN010000012.1:0-4623 GCA_964508615.1 uncultured Pelolinea sp.
ATGAATCCTTCGATCAGTTCAGGGGTATAGGTGCTGCCGCCCCCGATGACCGTGATTTTGTCGATTTTTGGTTTGCTCATTTGCTTACCTCTTTTTCCAGGGCAGCGATGCGCTTGCTCATGCGGATGAACTGCTCGGTGTAATCGATCTCACTCCATGCAAGCATCAACAGGTCCAGCGCGTGCACCAGCAGCACCGAAAACTCGGGGTTCTCGCCGCGCGCGGCTTTGGTGATGATGCCGGTGTTGATTTTGTGCGCCTGGGTTTGTTCATCGTTGGCTTGCTGCAGGACTTTTTCAGCCTCTTCCCATTTTCCTTCTTCCGCATTTTCCGCGGCTTCCTTGGCGAAACTGCGCGCGCTGCCGGCATGCAGGATGAGCTGGAAGAGTGTTTGTTCCCATTCATTAAAATCGGTCATATTTTTTTTATTCTTCTTTCTGTGGTTATTTATGTTTTTGAAGGTTCAAGATGACTGCCGTCGTTCATGCGCACGATTTTCCAGCAGCCATTCGTCAAATGAAATTCAGAAATCCCGCAGGCCGTCCATGGGCCGACCGTTCTCCACGCGTTGATATCTTTATTTTGAAAATACTGTGACATGATTCCCAGGATGCCCCAATGGACAACCGCGATCACGCGTTCGCCTGGATGCTGTGAGATGATTTCCTCCATGCTGCGCACGGCGCGTCGGGCGACGTGCTTTTCGCTTTCTCCGGTCAGCTGCAGCGCCAGGTGAACGTAGGGGCGCATATACCACGGACCGCTGCCGTCCGGCTCGAATAGCTTCATTGACTTGCCTTCCAAAATGCCGTAATAGCGTTCGCGCAACCCGTCCACGGGAGTCGGTTTGAGCTGGATGGCTTCCCCGATGATTTCCGCGGTGCGCATTGCCCGGCCAAGCGAGCTGGAATACAGCGCATCGAAATGTTGATCGCTCAATTTTTCGGCTGTTTTGCGGCTATCGCGCAGGCCGGATTGCGAAAGCGGGGCATCCAGGTGCCCGTGGATGCGCTGATCGTCGATCATGGTGGTGGTTGCGTGCCTAACCAATATAAGCTGCGTTGTTTTTTCCATGGATAACCCAAAAATAATCGTGCTGGCTATTTCAGCGCTTCGGCGTGATCTGCCGCGCAGCGAAAACCAACGAAAGGGTTCTTGCGGTGCGGTGTGTGCATGCGCACGTAAAAGGTCTGGGCTTCTTCAGCGCCGTCCAGCCAGTCGCCGCCGCGCAGCGGGGCGCGCAGCTGCGAAGGATTACCCCCGCCGATCCATTCCCACACATTGCCGGCCATATCCTGGCAGCCGTAAGGGCTGTCTCCCTGCGGCGAGTATTGGCCGACCGGCGTGGTGCCGTCCGAAAACGTGTTGCATTTCTTGGGGTCGAATGTATTGCCCCACGGCCAGGTGCGCCCATCCGTGCCGCGCGCGGCTTTCTCCCATTCCTCGTGGGTGGGCAGGCGTTTGCCGGCCCACGCGGCGTAAGCGGCCGCGCTGGCCCAGTTGACTTCAACAACCGGGTGATTTTCTTTGCCGGCAGGCCAGGTGCCGTTGCGCCAGGAGGCTGGTTCGGGGTGCCCCGTCGCTTCGATGAATTTTTTGTAATCCGCGTTGGTGACCGGATGCAAGTCGATGAAATATTCCCCAGTCTCTGTTTCTTCTTTATCTTCGCCGAACAGGAATTTTCCCGCCGGTATCTTGACCATGGGACGATTGTCTTTACCGCAGACAAACAGAGGGATCTTATTTTCTGCCATAGTTGTTTTCTCCTTATTTGGATTTCTTCCCGCCGGCTGCCTGCAATTCACGCGCAAGCCACCGGTATCCCAGGAAGAAGGCAAGTGCATAATAGATAATGGAAATGATTGAAATGAATGGAGAGGTGATCCCCAAAATCTGGCCGGGATTCTCAGTTCCCAGCACGAGCTGCAGCAGGAAAATGATCCAGGTGAACGCGATCGAAACCAGCGCCCCCAACCAGAAACGCGAAGCTTTACCCAGCAGCGCGTCCGCCACCAGGTAGCCCTGCACCGAACTGATGGTCAGCAAAGCCACACGGTATAGGATCATAGAGATCAGCGCGGCCAACAAACCAAAAAAACTGGCGCTCGAGATCAGCGCGATGGTGCCGGCTTGCACAGTGCCTTCAGCCAGTTTCATGCCTGCGCCCTGGAAGATCATCCCGCCGCCGGCGCCGATCAGGGTCATGCCGGTGAAAACTTGCGCGATCAAACCGATACCGAAACCCAACGCCAGGCCGGTGCTGGAGACGTCGCCGCCTTTTTTCTTCTCACTCCTGAGATAGATCAACATACCCGCCTGCAGGAGCAGGGTGGTGAGAACGGCTCCCAGTAAGTAAGGCAGGATGCTGGTGGTCGAAGTGTTTTGCCCGCCGGTTGCGATTTGGCGGAAGAAATTCTGCAGGAATGTGCTGACGAAAAATGTGATGATCCAGATACCGATGCCCCAGTACATGCCTTCTTTTTTATAATCCGGCCGGAACCGGCTGATCATGCGCATGGGAATGCCTGAGGAAAAAATGAAGATAAACCCGCTGGCAAGCACCAGCAGACCTTTCAATACCATGTGACCCTGCTTTCCTGATTAAATCAGTTTCTAATACGCGGCGCTCTATTTTGCGTCGCGTTCTTTGATCGCTTCCATGATCTGGTTGAAGATGGCTTCGCCATCTACCATGCCGTAGGCGATCGAGTCGATGTTCAGGACGATGCTGCCATATGGGCCGGCGGCTTCTTCGATGCTTCTCTTTTTGAAGCGCACCTGCGGAGCAACCAGTACAACGTCCATTGGATTCTCGGCGAAGTTCCAGCGCCCCATCTCAGCCGTCTCGATCGCTTTCAACTCGAAAGGGACACCGGCGGCTTCGGCTGCCTTGGCGGTTTTCGCTTCGATCAGGCTGGAGGACATGCCCATGGCGCACACCATTAAAACGCGTATTTTCTTCTCTTCTGACATATCTCACCTCATACAGATAATTTCATTTTACACACGGTCATTCTTTAATTTCGGAAAATAATCCCCGTGCTGCGCCAGGTAGTCATCCAGGATTTGCTTGGCGATCTCATAGCCCGGCACCAGCGGGTGCAGCGTGAGCGCTTCCAGGGCGGTGGCATAGGAATCTTCCACGGCTGCCTGGATGGTCAGGCGCTCGTAGGCTTTGACCGATTTCATCAGCCCCAAATCGGCATCCGGGAT
Source organism: uncultured Pelolinea sp. (assembly GCA_964508615.1). Taxonomy (GTDB): domain Bacteria; phylum Chloroflexota; class Anaerolineae; order Anaerolineales; family Anaerolineaceae; genus Pelolinea. Next base: position 3,214 of record CAZDUN010000012.1, read on the forward strand.
GCTACCCATGGCGAAGGGCCGCACCACGCCGTTGCCCACCAGGCAGGTGGTTTCGACCACGTCATCCTCCGCCATACCCGGGATGGCGCCGCGGTTGGGTACGTTCAGGATCATGATTTTCTGCTGACGGGTTAAACCCTCGATCACGTTCAAAGCCACCGCCGAATAACCCTCGGCGGATTCATCCATAGCCTGCTGGGCGTCCTGCTTCTTCTCCGGTTGGGCGGCGGCTTGGACGTCCTTGCCGGTTTCCAATGACATGTAGGTGCTGCCGCGCTGCTCCAGGTAGCGCAGGTAGATTTCCTGAACTTTTTCCGGATCGTCTTCTTCATCGCGGATGCGCCGCAAGCCGGCATACAATTCCTGGTTGAAGGGCAAGATCTGCAGCGCGCGGCTTTGGCCGGATTTCAACAGGTTCTCCACGGACTTGCGCGGGTAATAAAAGAAATATATGTACTCATTGGGGATGGTGCCGAGAATGGCCATTTCGTCGATGTTGAAGGGCAAATGTTCAACCGCTTGCCCGGTTTTTTTCATCGCCTGGAGCATTTCGGGCACCAAATCCTTCCCGTCCAGATAAATGGAGCGCATCCAGCCCAGATGATTGAGCCCGTAATATTCGGGGAATAATTGCTCGGGTTGTACTTTCAAAAATGCTGCGGCAGCCCGCATCATGGCTCCGGGGTTGTCGCAAATGCCCACCGCGTGCTCGAATCCCCCCACGCGCGTGATGGCTTCAGTCAGAATGCCGGCCGGGTTGGTGAAATTCAGCAGCCAGGCATCCGGCGCCAGTTCTTTGATCAATTCGACGTATTTCAGGATCACCGGAACGGTGCGCAGCGCCATGGCAAAACCGCCGGGGCCGGTGGTTTCCTGGCCCAGCACGCCGTATTTCAACGGGACTTGTTCATCGATCACTCTGGATTCCAGCGACCCCTCGCGGAAAGTGGTGACAATGTAATCCGCGCCTTTGATCGCTTTGCGCGCGTCGGTGGTCCATTCGATGTTGAACTTGGCGCCTTTCGCCAGGCGCGGCTTGCAAGCCAGTTTGATCAGTTCCAGGCGTTCCGGGTCGATATCCATCATGCAGACGGTATCCAGGGGCAGCCGCTCCTGGAAATTGAGGATGCTTTGGATGACCAGGGGGGTGCGCACGCCCCCCGCGCCGATAAATGTCAGTTTCATGTTTGCTCGCAGTTTTGAAAGGGGATGAGATTCCTCATCCCCTTTCGGATCTGATTATCTACGCGGACTATGCTTTCACAGCCGCTTCTTCTTTCTTCATCACCTCGGTTTCCCATGCCTTGAAGGCGGGGAACCAGATGATGCCCGGGATCACGAACTCGGTCAGGATCGCCACGATGATGGCGCGCCACTCGTAGCCGGTCGCCAGGAACATCAGCAACGGAG
>CAZDUN010000012.1:4633-6904 GCA_964508615.1 uncultured Pelolinea sp.
GCGTCCAGGGCGCCTGGATGTAGGTCGGGGTGACCAATCCGGCCGAGGTTGCCAAGTAAGCAACCGTAACGTTCAGGAAAGTGATGATGATGAACGGGATGGCTAGGATGGGGTTGAAGATGACCGGGGCGCCGAAGGTGATCGGCTCATTGATGTTGAAAATGCCAGGCCAGATGCCGAGCCAGCCGACTCTGCGCAGGCGGGCGGATTTCGAGCGGGTGAAGTAGAAAGCCAACGGCAGGGTGGCGCCGGAACCGCCAGGCACCACGAACGAGCGGAAGATGCTGGTGTAGATGGCGGTGGGGGCCAAACCAGCGGCCACAGCCTCGGCGTTGGCAGCCAGGTTAACCTGCCAAACGGGTTCCAGGGCGATACCGATGGTCAGGTCGCCGTGAATACCCATGGTCCATAGGAAGGCATGCAGGGTTTCCGCGATGGCAGCCGCGGCATAGGTGGAAGCCGCCGGGACAACTGCGCTCAGAACCTGGAACAATCCGCCGGCCAGGTCGAAGTTGAGCACGAAGCGCACCAACCACCAACCAAATGCCAGTACTGCGCCGGGGATCAAAGCCGCAAAAGCGTTGGAGATCGCGGGCGGAACCCCTTCGGGCATCTTGATGACGATGTTCTTCTGGATGAAGAAACGATATATCTCGACTGTGATCACGGAGACAACAATTGCCGTAAACAAGCCGGTGTTATCCAGATACGTACCAGCCTCACCGCCAGCCAACTGCGGGCTCGCAACTAGGATGTAGGACAGGAATGAGAAAATGACGGGCATCAACGGATCTACCCCGCGGCGGCGTGATAATGCGTAGGAAACCGAGAACACCACGTAGAGGGATAACAGACCAAAGGTAACGTTAAATACGTTCCACAGGCTGCCTGCGATATTTTCCGGCAATCTGGATTCCAGGTAGCACTCCGGAGAATCAACGAAGCACAGCGGGAATTGCAAGATGATCAACACGAGCGCACCCACGATGATGAGCGGCATCAGGGCGACAAAACCATCGCGGACGGATGCGAGAATGGGCTGATCAAAAATAGGCGCCATTTTCTCCATCATGTCGGTCAGGCTATCTACCCAATTTTTCTTTTTCTTTTCAGGTGACATGGATAAAACTCCTTTCGGTTAATTAATTGATTTTTATTTTCTAATAATGAGACTCAATGCAATTTTTCCGATAAGTTTCACCTCCTGTTTCTATAAATTTAACAACCACATGAGTGCCGAATGATCAATTCGGAGGGAAGAATCGTTGATAGTTCCACTGATTGATGGTTGATCTGTTTGAGTAAGATTTCTACTGCTTTTTGACTGACTTCCTGGAATGGGGCATGCACAGTGGTTAAGGGTGGATTGAGGAATCGAGCGGTGGATTGATCGTCGAATCCGACCACGGAAACCTGTTTGGGAATATCGAACCCTTCTTCATTTAGCGCCGCCATAGCGCCCACTGCTGCCTCATCATCGCTGGCAAAAACGGCGTCAAATGGGACATTTCTTTTGATCAATTTTTTCATGGATGCATACGCCGTATCCCGGTCGAAGTCGCCATCCACCACCAGGCTGGAATTGTACGGAATGTTCTTTTCAGCCAAAACCATGCGATAACCCTTTTCGCGCGCTAAGGAATCTTCGTGCATGGGGCTGCCGCGCAAATATACAATCTTTCTGCGCTGGTGAACCTCGATCAAGTGCCGCAGGATGTTCTTGGTGGCAGATAAATTTTCGATCATCACGCTGGGGATGCTGATCTCGGGCGGGGATGAGCGGCAGATCAACACCACCGGATAGCTGTTGAAATAAAAATACTTCAATTCGTTATCGCTGGCGCTATCCGCAAATATGATGATGCCGTCTGTGTTCTGCGGGCCGATTGGAAAGGCGTGCGTGGTGGTCTTGTTTGTTTCCCGGTTGATCGAAATCAGTGTATCGAATCCGGCTTTGCGTGCCTCCCTTTCAATCTCGCTCACCAGCACGGAAAAATAATCGCCTTTGATATCCGAAAGCAAAAGGCCGATGGTGTAGTATTCCTTTTTTGCCAGCTTGACTGCAGCTGAGTTGGGGATGAATTGCAGCTCCTGCATGGAAATCTGGATGACTTCCCCCACCTCTTGGGAAACGGGCGCGGTTTTATTAATATAGCGGCTGACGGTCGCGATGGACACCCCCGCTCTTTTGGCAACATCCCGAATGTAAATTGTGGGTTTGGCTTAAATTTAAAGTAAAAAAAAAATAACAAAAAAAAAATAATTAAACCT
>CAZDUN010000012.1:6914-20364 GCA_964508615.1 uncultured Pelolinea sp.
GAGACCCCCGCTCGTTTCGCAACATCCCGGATCGTAATTGAGGGCTTTGCCTTCATCTTCACGTATAAAAATAATTCCCAAACATCATTAATGTAACCGTTTACATAATAGCATTTCAAAAATCGAAAGTCAAGTGGTTTGTAACGAATTAAGCATACAAACCTAACCATTGTTCAGGTTGGCGATTTTCAATATGAATCCGGTCGTGATGTAATTTATAATAGTTTGTAGCGTGTTCACGATGAGGAATATGGATTTTATGAAACGAATTTTGCTGACTTTGTTATTGACATTTGTGTGGATATTTTCCTGTTCCCAACCGGTGCTGGCCCAGCAGGAACCCACGCAGCCGGAAGTGGTGATCACTTTCTTTTGGCGGGAAGGCTGTTCGCATTGCGCGGCCGAAAAGCCTGTCTTGCAGGAGCTCGCTACGCAAAATCCCCAAATCAACCTGAAAGCCTACGAAGTGTATTACGACAACGCCAATCGCGAGTATCTTTACGCGTTGGGTGAAGCGCTGGGCTTTGAGACCACCGGCGTGCCGGTGACGGTTATCGGCGAGCAGGTCTGGGTTGGTTTCGGCGCTGAGGACGAAGCGGCCATTCGTACTGCTGTGGAAAATTGCCTGGCCTCCGGCTGCCCGGATCCGTCCGAAAAATTCAGCCTTGATCTTTCCGGCACAACCGTATCGCTGGAGACTGAGGCGCAAAGCAAGAATACCCCCAGTCAGTGGTGGATTATCGCTGCCGTCATGGTGTTTACAGGTTCCTATGCCCTGGGGGTGGCGCTGCGCAAAAACAAAACTGTGAAGAAGAAACAAAAGAAGCACTAAAGAAAAAAGCCGCTTTCAAAGCGGCTTTTTAGATGCCGAAGGTGGGAATCGAACCCACATTCCCGAGGGAACACGATTTTGAGTCGTGCGCGTCTGCCAATTCCGCCACTCCGGCCAATGTGTAGCAAGTATATCCAAGTTTAAATTCAAGGTCAAGATGGTCATCATCGGTAAAGCGCATATAATTGAGAAAAAAGATCAGGAATTCATATGCGTTTGGGAATTATCGGTTTACCTCAATCTGGAAAAACAACCATTTTCAATGCGCTCACGCGCGGAAACCAACCGGTCGGGGAGGGCATCAGCCGCATGGAGATCCACAACGCGGTCGTGGATGTGCCGGACGAGCGCGTCGATCGTTTGACGGAGATGTTCCATCCGCGCAAGACTATCTACGCAAAAGTGACCTATTCGGATATTGCCGGCCTGGGCAGCGCCTCCGATAAGGGCGAGATCAGTGGGCAGCTGCTCAACCAGTTGGCGCAGATGGAGGGCTACATCCATGTGGTGCGCTGCTTCGAGGATCCTTCCGTCGCGCACGTGCATGAAAGCATCGACCCGCTGCGCGACATCCGCCTGATGGACGAAGAGCTGATGTTGAACGACCAGATCATGGTCGAGCGCAAACAAGAAAAACTGTCCGAGGAGCATAAAAAAGGCGGTGGGCGCGATAAGGCGCTCATCGAGCGCGAAATCGCCCTGTTCGAAAAATTGAACCAGTGTCTGGCAGACGGAAAACCGCTGCGCGACCTGGAGATCAACGAAGATGAAGAAAGGATCCTGAGCGGCTTCGGTTTTCTCAGCCGCAAGCCCATGATGATTCTGCTCAACCTGGGCGATAACCAGTCCGCCCCCACTATCGCTTACGCTCACCAGCGCAGTAGCGTGGCCAGCCTGAAGGGCAAGCTGGAGATGGATATCGTACAGCTTCCTGAAGAGGATGCCAAAATGTTCATGGATGAATACGGCATCGTGGAATTGGGGCTGAGCCGCGTGATCAGTGATTCCTACGACCTGCTGGGATTGCAATCCTTTTTCACGGTCGGCGAGGACGAGGTGCGCGCCTGGACCGTGCGGCGCGGCGCGAGCGCCCCGGAGGCGGCCGGCGAAATCCATACCGATATGCTGAAAGGCTTTATCCGCGCCGAGGTGGTAGCCTACCAGGACCTGATCGATGTCGGCGGTCTGGCGGAAGCGCGCGCCAAAGCCAAGCTGCGCCTGGAAGGCAAGACCTATATCGTCCAGGATGGCGACATCCTGAATATCCGCTTCAATAATTGATTCAAGACCCCTTAAATGAAAAACACCCCATCTATTTTTTGACGGGGTGTTTTTTTATGGGCTCTGATCAGGCTTTGATCGGAACGTAGATGAACATCACCGAATCGGGCGCGAAGTCTTTGAAAGCGTCCGTATAGACTTCCAGGTCCAGGCCTTTCTCCAATGGCTGTAAACCCGCCGCTGGCAGCCATTTTTGATAGATGTTGGTGTAGGTTTTCCCCAGCGTTTCGTAGGAACCGCGGTGTTCAAACACCGCCGCGCGCATGGCTGGCAGCTCCAGGCTGGTCATGCCTGCCGGGATAGCCTCGATTGCTTCCACCGGGAACGCGCACAGGTAGGCGAATTCTCCATCCGGCAGCCCGGCCGGCAGGCTGCAAACGCCGTAAGCTGCCTCGCCGGTGTAGTGCTTGATCTGCTCCGCTTTGCGGTTAAAGGCTGACCAGGTGATGGCGATCTCGTTGTGTTCATTCCTGCCCTGGTAGCGCAGCCCCACCAGCTTCAGCGCCGGCAAATCTTTGATCTGTATTTCCATTTTTTCCTCCAGTCGCTCTTTGGTTGGTATTTTTCTGGGGATGAACAGGCTGCTTTCGGCTTCCCGGCGGCCGCCCCGGCGTGCGCGCGCCAGGCATGCCCCGGCCTTTTCCAGCCGGCTGCTTTCCCGGCGGATGTGCTCCTCCAACTCCTTCACGCGCTCCTCAAGCATGCGTTGGAATTCCGCGTCGCTGAGCCGCTCGTCCAACAGACCGCTGATCTGGGTAAGAGAGAACCCCAGTTCCTTGTATGCCAGCAGCTTACCCAACTGGTCTTGCTGTTCCGGCGCGTAATAGCGGTAACCGTTGAAGCGGTTGATCCAGGCTGGTTTCAGCAGGCGTAATTGCTCGTAATGGCGCAGGGCTTTGATGGTTGCGCCCGTCTGCCTGGCAAAGTCGCCGATCTTGATGAGCATCCCGTCTCTCCTTGAAAGTTTTCCTGAAGGCCTTCAGTATGCCCAGTATACACTCTGCCCTTACAGGAGAGTCAAGGGGGTAAAAAAAAGCTGCGGACTATTTCCGCAGCATTTCTTCCAGGGTGCCTGGCGCGATGCGCGAGGTGAGATCCAGGCTGATCGGCACCACTGCCACTCTTTTTTCGACCCGCACCGTGTACATATCGCTGTCGGGCGGGATTTCATCAGTGGCCAGCATGTGCGAACTGATGCGGCCCTGGTCTCCTTCACGGACAATGAAAGGTTTATAGTAGCGCGTTTTGGCCAATTTGGTGACCTGCCAGGGCGTTTCCCGGGTGGCATCTTCCGGCACCACGATATTCAATACATCCACGTCTTCCGGTAGTTTTTTCTCTAAAAGAATTCGCGCGAATAATTTTGTAAAGTAAGCCGAGACTGAGAAATCGACCTCGGGCGAAAAACCGTCCCATTCCTCGCTGGTCAATTGCCGCGAAACGGCCAAAGCCGGAATGCCGAGCGAGGCAGCCTCCAACGCCGCGCCCACCGTACCGGAATAGGTGACGTCGGTGCCAAAATTCTCGCCGAAATTGATGCCGGATACCACCAAGTCGGGTTTCTTGGGCACCAGTTCGATCACGCCGTGCGTCACCGATTGCGAGGGAGAGCCGCCCACCGCGTAAACGTCCCAGTTCTGGCCTTTGATATTCAATACTTTTTTTGTTATCGTGCCGTCGGATCCTCTTTGGTGGCCGCGCCCGGTGGCTGACATATGGTCGCGCGGAGCGGCTACCGTGACATAGCCGAGTTCGGACAGGGCTTCAGCCGCGGCCCATAAGCCGGGCGAATCGATGCCATCGTCATTGGATAGTAATATTTGTTTTTTTTCCAGGGTCATTGAAAAATCTCGCAGTAGAGAAATGAACCTACATTGTACCAATAAAAACACAGCAAGCCTTAACGTTTAAAAGACAGCAATAACAGAAAATAACAATAAATGATAGATAACGTCATAAATAACTTGACAAATGTTGGCGAATGTTGGTATTATAGATTCAAGCTTGTAAAAGAGTAATCTTTGTTTCGAAGGAAACTTCCATGAACCTGAACCGTTATCAGAAATATTTCAATGCACAGGGCGGCTATAAAACCAAACAATGGACCTGGCCGTTATTCGGTGCGGGGCTTGAAAACCTGGGCAGGGATGGCAAGCCGGTTTTGGGTGATGTGCCTGGCTTTTCCGATGATGAATTGCTGATGCGTATTGACGCGGTCAGTTTGTGCTACACGGATGTCAAGGAAATTGATTCGGGTGACGCCCACCCGCGTTTGACTGGCAGAAACCTGAAAGAGAACCCGATCATTCCCGGCCATGAGATATCCTTTACGGTGGTTGGGGTGGGGAAGAACCTGAAAGATGAATACAAGCTTGGCGAGCGCTTTACGCTGCAGCCGGATGTTTGGGTGGATGGAAAAAGCATCCCGTTTTGTTTTGGCATGGATGGCGGGTATCGCCAATACGCCAGGATTGGTAAAGAGATTCTTAATGGTGATGCCGGCAATTATCTGATTCCCATTCCGCAGGATATGCCTTATGCCTCCAGCGCGATCACCGAACCCTGGGCTTGTGTAGAGGCGGCCTATCGCATGCCTTATCGGGATGCGTTCAAGATGGGTGGAACAGTGCTGATCTGGGGCGGGCGCAATGCGCGGCGAGGCTTTACGCTGGATAAGCAATGGCTGGCAAACCAAAAACCCGCGCATGTCACGCTGTGCGCTGTACCCGAAGACCTCAAACGTTTGGTTGTTTCATTATGCATTGATGCCGGTATTGCGTATGAGGAGCTCGATCGCCAAAATTTAATAAATGCCGCAAATTCTTTCGATGATATCGTTTTACTGGATGGGAACGCGGAAGAATTTAATCAGGCTGGTCGAATGCTTGCCAACTTTGGCGTATTGGCCTGGATGGCTGAAAAGGCGCTTGAGAAGCCGGTTGAGATCGACCTCGGCCGGTTGCATTATGACTCGATTTATTTCGTCGGATCGACACATCTTAATCTCGATGCGGGCTATCGCCAAACCACGCCTCGCGTCTCTTTGAAGCCTCATGGAAAAACCTGGATCCTGGGCGCCGGCGGCCCGATGGGACGCCTGCATTTGCAGCGCGCGATTGAAAGCAAGGATGGGCCGGATCTGATTGTTGCCAGCGAAGTGACCGAATCCCGCTACCAGGCCTTGGTCGATTTTTTTGTTCCTTTTGCGAAAAAGTATAAAAAAGATTTGAAGATCGTTAATTCTGTAAAGGAACCTGAGGCGTATCAGGAGATCATGGAGCGCGTGAAAGCCGAAGGCGGTTTTGATGATATCCAGGTCATGGTTGCCATACCGCCGGTGATTATTTCCTCCCTTGAATACGCCGGCAGAAGCGCTGTTATTGATTTGTTTGCCGGGTTGAAGCGCGGTGAAATGGGCAGTCTGGATGCCTGGCTGTTCAGCGGGCCGCGGCAGCTCCGCCTGGTGGGGCACAGCGGTTCGGGACTGGATGACCAGAAAGCCGTGGTTAAGCGTGTTATCTCCGGGCAGTTGAAACCCGAATTGTCTGTCGCGGCGGTTGGCGGCATCAACCAGATTGCCGATGGAATCAAAGCCATGAAGGAATGGGTTTTCCCGGGGAAGATCGTGATCTATCCGCACGTGATCGATTTTCCGCTGACCGCGATTAATGAACTCGAAAAACGCGTCCCCGAAATTGCCAAATACCTGGGTGAGGGTAAGACCTGGACCCTGGAAGCCGAGCAGGTTTTCCTGGATCGGGAACTGAATGATGAATAAACGTATTCTGATCTGGGGCGCCGGAAAAATCGGCCGCGGGTTCATTGCCGATATCTTTCAAAATGAGGGATATGAAGTTTGCCTGGTGGATGAATCGCAAGAATTGGTTGATTTGCTGACCCGGCAGGCACACTATACGGTTGTTCATGCTTCCAATAATCAGATTGATTATATTGATATCAAGGGCTATCAAGCCTTTCATATTGGACAAGAAAAAGATTTACAGGCTCAATTTAATTCGGTTGACCTGATGGCATTGGCAGTATTTCCAAAGGATTTCGAGAAAGTAGCCAGCCAATTACAGAGATTTATCCTGAACCGGTTTTCTTCAAATCCGGCGCGTGAATTCAACATTATCCTGTGCACGAATCTGATCCACGCCGGTCCCAAATTCGAGGATTTCCTTTATCAGGGCCTGGATGACAAACAAAAGGCTTTTTTCAAGGAAAACGTGGGAGTCGTTGAGGCATTGGTGATTCGCATTGCCCCCGTTCCTCCCGCGGAAGCAATCGGGAAAGATCCCCTGGTTGTTTGGACCAACGGCTTCCCGGAATTACCCGTGGATAAAAATGGATTCAAAGGTCAAATTCCCGCGCTGAAAGCCCTGCGCCTGGTGGAAGATATGCGGGCGGAAGAAATACGCAAGATCTACACCTACAATATGTGCCACGCAGTGCTTTCATATCTCGGCAAATTTTTCGACTACCCTTTGCTGGTGGATTGCTTGAAAGATCCCTATGTCCGCGCGGAAGCGCACGGCGCTTTATCCGAGGTCAGCGCTGCGCTGCAAATGGAATACGGTTTTCAGGCCGCGGATATGCAGCAATGGATCAAGAATGTCCTGGAGCATACCGATAATCCGACCATCGGAGATACGGTCATTCGATCAGCCGCTGACCCGCTAAGAAAACTGGCGAAGGATGATCGGCTGATTGGGCCAGCCCTATTGTGCTTAAAAAACGGTATTCACCCTCACCACTTGATCAAAGGTATTGCCGCAGCTTTTCATTATTTCGATGCGAACGACGCTGGTTCGCAGGAAACCCGGAAATCGATTGAGCAGCATGGTATCTTGGATACGGTGACGCAATTTTGCGGGTTGAGTGCTTCGGAAGGTACATTGCTGCAGGAAATCGCCGCGGCGTACCATCGGCTCCCCCTGGAAATCGAATGGGTGAAGAAATCCCGGCAGGCTTATCAACTTGGCATGGATTATGAAAAGAAATATCATGGCTGCGGGCAGAGTGTGGTCGCCGCTGTTACGGAAACGCTGGGGATATTCGATGAACAGGTTTTTAAATCTGCCACCGGTTTATGCGGCGGGATTGGACTGGTCAACGATTCAACTTGTTCCGCTTATATCGGGGGTGTGATGGCGGTTGGGTTGGTTTTCCCGCGCGAGCGCAAGAATTTTGACGGTGACCGGGAAAACAAATACCTGAATTTCGAATTGGCGCAGCAATTGCGAAGTAAATTTGTGGATGAATTCGGAACCAACCGCTGCGCGCAGCTTCACGAAAAAAAATATGGCCGGTCTTTTGATTTACTGGATAAAGAAGAGCGTGAAACTTTTGAATCGGCCGGCGCTCATGAACAAGGAAAAGGCTGTACTGATATCACCGGGAAAGCCTCCATGTGGACAATCGAAATATTATCCGAGCCGATGATCAATCGGCTTCTTCAAGAGAGATAGATGCGATGGCTAACCAATACTTGAAAATCAGTGAAGTGATCCAACCGGAAACCGTGGATTTGAATCTGGCAGGTTTGGGAAAAAAGGACGAGGTCATCAATTATTTGGCCGATCTGCTCTTTCAGGCTGGGCACCTGAGTGACAAAGAAGAATACATCAAATCCGTTTACGAACGAGAAAAATTGGGCCCGACATATATGGGAAATTTCATCGCGATACCGCACGGGAAGAGCGACGCGGTGATCGAAGCGGGTGTGGCGTTTGGGCGTTCTGTGAAAGGCGTTCAGTACGATACCGAATTGGGAAGCGGAATCGTAAAATTGATCTTCCTGCTGGCAATTCCTAATCGTATGTCCGCGGATGCGTATATGGCGGTGCTGGCACGGCTTGCCCGCCTGCTGGTGCATGAGGAGTTCTGCGAAGATCTATACAAGGCCAATTCCTATCAAGATATTTACCATGCGATACTGAGAGGTGAGGATTTGCTGGAAGATCTCTCAAACTCGAAATCGTAGGAGGAACGAAATGAAGATTGTGGCAATTACTGCATGTGCTGGTGGCATCGCCCACACCTATATGGCAGCCGAGGCTGTGAAAAAAGCGGCCCGTTTGGCGGGTGATGACATCAAGATCGAAATCCAGGGCGCAATGGGTATCGAAAACAGGTTATCGGAGCAGGATATTGAGGAAGCAGAACTGGTCATTTTTGCGGTGAATATCGGCGTCCGAGACACGGATCGTTTTGAGGAGAAGCACCCCATCGTCATCGATCCAGGTGAATTTGTTGGTAATGGTGAAAAAGCATTGGAAAAAGCGAAAAAACAGGCCGCGTCTCAAGCGTAGGAGTAAAAATTTGTTCTGGAAAGGAGGAATAAACGGCATCTGATTATTATTTTGATTCAAGTTCTTAAAACAAGAATAGAAAAGGAGTAAGAAAATGAAAGGACGAGATTTACAAAGGCATTTGTTGACTGGCGTTTCCTACTTTATTCCATTTGTCGTTGCCGGTGGCATTTTGATTGCCCTGGGTTTCCTTTTCGGTGGAATTTATGTCTATGAGGATTCCAACCTGGCAGCCCAAATTTTCTGGATTGGTAAGGACGCTTTCGGTGTGATGGTCGGCGTGTTGGCCGCATACATTGCGTATTCCATCGCTGATCGCCCGGCCATTGCGGTAGGTTTTGTCGCCGGCATGGTCGCGAACCGGATTGGCGCTGGATTCATCGGCGGTCTGTTGGCCGGTTTCCTGGCGGGTTACGTTGTTCTGTATATGAAGAAAATCAACCTGCCCCAGGCTATCCGCTCATTGATGCCCGTGCTATTCATACCGGTTTTGGGTACATTGATTGTCGGTTTGGCCACCTTCTACATCATTGGCCCGCCGGCTACCTGGCTGAACACCGCTTTCGCGAATATGCTGAATAACCTGAGCGTTTCCGGAACGGTTATCATTTCAGTGGCATTGGGCGCCATGATGGCTTTCGATATGGGCGGTCCGGTGAACAAGGCTGCTTATGCGTTCGCGTTGGCGGCATCCGAAAACAACAACTGGGTACCCATGGCTGCTGTGATGGTCGGCGGCATGGTTCCGCCTTTGGCGGTGGCTTTTGCCATGCTGGTGGCGAAGAATAAATTCACTGAAGATGAGCAGGGTGGTTTGCCCGGCTGCTTTATCGGCGCTGCCACGTTCATCACAGAATTCGCCATTCCATATGCAGCCGCTGATCCCCTGCGCGTGATTCCCTCCATCATGGTTGGTTCCGCTGTCGGCGCGCTGGTCAGCTATTTGTCGGGTGTCTCATTGATGGCTCCCCATGGCGGTCTGTTCATATTCGCGCTGGCAAACAAGCCCCTGATGTGGATCGTCAGCATCATCATTGGCGCAATTGCAGGCGCGGCAATGCTGCTGCTCCTGAAACCCACATTGAAGGAAGAACAGCGCAAGAAAAAAGGCGAAGCCAAAGCAGGTTTGGATCTTTAGCTTTAGCTTCTGCTAACAAGGGCGTATCGATGCAGCTGGAATCACTTCCAGCTGCATCAACACAAAAAAATTATATCCGAAATGGCATACGATTCTCCAATGAATGCGCGATAAAAAACCACTGTTTTTAGGGAGCTGCTTTCATTGTAGAATACTGTTGAGGATTTGGATACGATGGACCACAAAGACAAAATTTTCAGAGAAGAACGACTCCAGATCATTCTTGAAAAGCTGATTCATGAGAAAAAGGTCGTAGTATCGGATCTCGTGAGTTATTTCGATGTGAGTCCGTCGCTCATCCGCATGGACCTTGCGGAACTGGAAAAACGCGAACTCATCCGGCGCACGCATGGCGGGGCAATCCTTCCGGAAAACCCCAAAGAAGACCTCATTGTTGAAAAGAACTTTCTCGAATTGCGCGAAGAAACCAACGCTGAGGCGAAAGCCAAAATCGGACTGGCGACCGTTGACCTCATCCATGATGGCGATTCTATTGTTATAGACGGCGGAAGCACGGCTTTTGCCGTTGCCAAGAATCTCAAAACAAAACGCGGATTGACGATCATCACGACTTCCATTCACTTGCTGCCCATTCTGCTTGACATTCCGGATGCGAAAATTTATCTGACCGGCGGTTTGATTCACAGGGAAATGGAAGATTTAATCGGAGATATCTCCTTGGATTCCATTGGCAGATTTGCGCCGGATATCGCCATCATGGGTATTGACGGCGTTTCGATCAGCAAAGGGTTCACCACGACAGAACCAACCATTGCCCCTTTGAAAAGAAAAATGATCGCAGTCAGCAGGAAGACGATTGTGGTTTGCGATTCAACCAAATTCGGCAAGGTTTGCCTGCTTCACATTGCGCAAATCAATGAAGTGGATACGATTGTTACCGATAAAAACTGCCCCGCTGATTTTGTGGATGAAATCGAAAAGCTGGGCGCTTCCGTGATCCTGGCTGGATAACCGGAACATCGCGCGCTTTGAAATAGTATCTTTCTATCGGCATCTTTTTGCTTATAAATATATCCATTCCCCTATGAGTTTGGATGTGCTATCGACATATTTTTATTAATAAGGAGAGTCATAAATGGCTGAAAATAAATCGGCCCAATTGATGCAAAGCGCCTCAATCAGGACCGCGCACCCATATTGGGTTTGGGAATCTATTCAAATGATCCCGGATGTTCTGCAGCAATGCCTGGAGCAGAATGTGCAAGCACAAGCTGCAAGAATCGCGAATGAGATTCTGACCAGGGGAATTGACAAATTGGTTTTTCTGGGGACCGGCTCATCCTATTTCGCATCGCTTGCGGAAAAATATTTTTTTGAGGAAACAACGCCGTTTGCGTCTTTTTCATACGTCACCAGCGTCTTTCGAAAATATCCCCCAAAGTTCATCGATGCCAAAACCGCCGTGTTTTTTCATTCCCATTCCGGGAAAACCGAAGGAGATGATGAAGCGGTCAAGTTTGCGCAATCAAAAGGCGCAATTACCATCGGCGTGACCGACATTGAAACATCCCCCCTGGCCGGGGTTGTCGATCTGACCTTCATCGGCCCGGGAGGCCCCAAGCATGAAATGCCGGCTTCCAGAACATACGCCACCGCCTTGTTTCGAATGATGCTGTTGGGGATCGAAATCGCGAAATTGACGGGGAATGAACGCGGCGTGGAAAAACTGAATCAAGATCTGCGGGCTCTGCCTGGCTTGACCGCGGCGTTAATGCGCGCTTATGAAAATGAATCTGCAAATAACGTTGCGCGTTTGCTGGATGTTGCCTCTTTCTTCTGCATCGCATCAGGGCCTAACCTTTCAACGGCGGATGAATGCGCCCTGGCGCTCAGCCAATGCGCGGGTGTGCCCGCTCAAAGTTTCGAGGTGGATAATTTTGTGCATGGCCCCATGCAGACGCTCACCAATAAAATGGGACTGTTTGCCATCGCTGCGCCCGGCCCGCAGCAGGAGCGCATTTTAAAAGTAGCCAAGGCGGCTCAAATCGTCGGCGCGAAGGTGGCATTGGTGCTTCCGCAGAACACGGAGACCGATTTTTCCGCGGATGTGCGTATTGAGTTGCCCGGAGATATTCCTGAATTGCTCACACCAGTGATTTACATGGTCCCGCTCTGGCAAACTGCTTATTCTTTCGGTTTATTGGGGCGGGGCGGCCACCCGGATCGTTTGTCCATGGATAAGCCGGTGTTCATCCGGGCTTTTTCAGAATTGATGTATAAGGATAAATGGGTGACGAACAAATAAGCTGCCTTACGGTTGATATAAAAAAGGAGTGATTTGAATCACTCCTTTTTTGTGTGCCCCCGGCAGAACTCGAATCTGCAGCCTTTTGCTCCGCAAGCAAACGCTCTATCCAATTGAGCTACGAGGGCGTGAATAAATAATATACCGCAGCGTAAGAGAACCGTCAAGGCAAGCGGGAATTTGCATACCTGCTGCTGATCTTATTTCGGCGGGGTGATGTTCTGCATGGCCTTGTAGAATGGCTGCAGGCGGCCATACATGTGCAGATATACCTCTTTGTACAGTTGATCGTATATTTCGCTGGCCTGGCGGTCGGGCATGAACGTCTCACCCAGGCGCGTCATGGCCTTCAGGGCGGAGGCGTAATCCGTGTGCAAGCCCGCGCCGACCGCGGCGTTGATAGCTGCCCCCAACCCGGAAGCTTCATATAAATGCGGCCGGGAGACCGGCAGGTTGAAGATGTCGGCGGTGAGCTGCATGGCGGCGTCGCTCTGGCTGCCGCCGCCCGCCACGCGGATCTGGTCGATGACCACCCCCGAGCGCTTTTCTGTGCGTTCCTTGCCGTCGCGCAGGGCATAGGCCAGTCCCTCCAGGATGGCGCGGTAAAGATGGGCGCGGGTGTGCACATCGCTGAACCCGATCACGGCCCCGCGCGCTTCCGGCCCGGGGTAGCGCAGCCCGGGCGACCAGTACGGCTGCAGCACCAGCCCCTGCGATCCGGCCGGCACGCTTCGCACCAGTTCATCGAACAGGTTCTCCGGTTCCAATCCCCGTTCGTCAGCCAGCCTTTCTTCGCGCAAACCGAATTCTTGCTTGAACCAACTCACCATCCAGTAACCGCGGTAGATCTGCAATTCCAGGTTGTAGTAATGCGGCACGGCTGCCGGGTAGGGCGGGATGAGCGGGATCATCTCCAGGTATTTGGCGTGCGTGGTGTTGATGGTGGCGGTAGTTCCGTAGCTCAGGCAGGCCACGTTCGGCTCCAGGCTGCCCGCGCCCAGCACCTCGCAGGCTTTATCCGCCGCAGCGGCGATCAACGGCAGTCCTGCGGGGATGCCGCTGGCTTTGGCTGCCTCGGCGCTGATGGCGCCCAACGGTTGGCCGACCGGGATCAAGTCAACCAATTTTTCGCGCTGGATGGTGAGCGCCTGCCAGTACCAGTGGCTTTTGGCCGCCCAGGTTTGGGTTTTATAGTCGAAGGGCATGTAACCGACCTGGCTGCCCACGGAATCCACAAAACGGCCGGTCAATAAATAAGTCAGGTATCCGGAAAGATACACGAATTTATCGGTTTTCTCCCAGATTTCCGGCTGCTGGTCGCTGATCCAGTTGGCTTCGCACTCGCGCTGCAGGTATTGCACAGTTGGCTGCATGCCGATCAGCTTGAAGATCGTGCCCCACATCCCCTTCACTGGCGGAATTTTTTGCGCGTGGCGCTGGTCGAGCCACACAATGGCCGGGCGCAGCGGCTGACCGTCTTTATCCAGGTTGACCACGGTCGAACGCTGCGTGGTCAGGGCTACTGCCGCTATGATTTATTTTTGTAACACCCAAAAATCCCATTTTACTTGCAAGCCCCGCCACCCCCCCCCCAAAAAAACAACGGCAATTTTTCGGCC
>CAZDUN010000012.1:20374-25449 GCA_964508615.1 uncultured Pelolinea sp.
TACTGCCGCGATGCTGTCTTTTTGGATCACGCCAGACTGCCAGATTTCCTGGCAGGCGCGGCACAGCGCCTCCCAAAAAACCTTCGGCTCTTGTTCGGCCAAACCCGGCGCGGTCGAATAATAGGGTTCGATCGGCACGCGGCTTTTTACCAACAGGTTGCCGTTCGGGTCGAAAACCAGGGCCCGGATGGATTGGGTGCCGCAGTCGATTGCCAATAAATTTTCCGCCATAAGAATCCCTCGTTTCCCTTTATTTTTCCGGGCGGTAACCCCAGCGCCTTGCAGCCTGTTCCCTGCTCATATCCAGTCCCAGCGTGCCGCCCGGGTTCATGATGTGGTGCGGGTCGAAATGTTCTTTCAAAACCCTCAACACATCCATGCACGCCTTCCCGACCTGTTCCTCCAGCCAGGGGGCGGTTTGCTTGCCGATGCCGTGGTGGTGGCTCATGGCTGCGCCAGCTTTGCACATGGCATCCAGAATGCCGTATTGAAGGTCCAGGTAATCGTTGATGTTTTTATACTTTATCACGAATATGAAATACAGGTTGGCGCCCTGCGGATAGGCATGCGAAATGTGCGTCATGCAGATCGTTTGAGGGCGTTTTTTAACCATCTCGCGCACCTGCTGATGCACCCTCGGCAGCTGCTCCCAATTGACCGCGCACTCCAGCGTGTCGATCAGCATGCCGTAATCCATCAGGTCTTCGCGCATGTATGGGTCGGTGAAGCGGCTGTGCTCCCATTTTTCAGTCACCTTGAATGGCGTTAGTTTGAAGGCATGCTGGCGCCGGCAGATGGCGTTCACTTTCTTCTTAACCAGGCGGGTGAAATCGCGTTCGCCGTCGGCGTATCCCAGCAGCAGGCAGCGCTGCATGGGTTGGTAGCCGAGCGTTTTCAGCAGCGCGTCAGCCGGGGAAGCGTGGATGTGGTAGATGCGCATGGCCGCGTCGGTTTCCTCGGGGTCGGACAGGCGGAATACGGAAGGGTAGCCAAATTCGCCCTGCATGATCTCGCGGTAGGCGTTATAGGCGTCTTGCCAGGTTTTGAACAGGAAGCTGAAACGGCGTTTATTTTCCGGCCGGTATTTGAAAATCCGCAGCGTTACAGCCGTCAGCACGCCGAAGGCGCCCTCGCTGCCGATCATGATCTGGTCGTAGTCCGGCCCGGTGGCGGCGCGCGGAAAATCCTGGGTTTGCAGGATGCCGACTGGCGTGACGTATTCCTGCGAGATGACCAGGTCTTCGATCTTGCCATAATAGGTGGAATTCTGGCCGGCGCCGCGCGTGACCACCCAGCCGCCCACGCTGGAGTGTTCGAAGGATTGCGGGAAATGGCCGCAGGTGTAGCGGTCATGACCGCCTAATTTCTCCGGCGCGTGGTTCAGGATATCTTCCAGCTCCGGGCCCCAGATGCCGGGCTGCACCGTGATGGTGTGGTTGATTTCACTGAACGCCAGCACCTTTTTCATGTGCGCGCTCATATCCAGGCAGATGCCGCGTAAGGGCGCTTCCATGCCGCGCGTTACAGTTGAACCGCCTCCGTAAATTGAAACCGGAATGAGATGCCGGTTGCAGTACTGGATGATCTTTTCGATGTCTTCGCGGCTGCGCGGCAGCAGCACCACGTCGCAGATGTTTTCGATGATCTTCTCGCGCAGGCGCAGCGCGTCCAGCATGCCCATGCCGTAGGATGCCCTGACCCGGCTGCAGGTATCGGTTTTGATATTCTCATCCCCGACCATCTGCGAAAATTCACGCAGGTGTTCGAGCGGTAATTGGCAGGGGACCTCGCTATCCAGCGGATCGAGGTCCAGCTTGGGTTGGCGGAAATCCGCGTCGCTCAGGCGGAAGGTATCCCGCAGCAGTTGGTAAAAGCCCTGGTTGGGATGTTTAAAAGAGCCCGGGTAATTCCATTTGAATAGGGAGCGGTAGCTGCCGGGCGGTGTCTCGCCCTCGTACCAGTTGGGTGTGAAACTGTCATTTTTTGCCATTCTTCCTCCTGTTCATCAGCCGCGGGTTTAGCGAATACTTCCCGGTTGGGGGCTGTAGTAATTCTGCCAGATGCCCCGGTATTCCTTCTCCTCTTGCGCCCAACGTGGGTCGCTCCAACCCAGTTCAGGCTGGACAATCTTTCGGACGCGCGCCAGCCAGGCCTCTCCACCTTGCGGCAGCAGCATTCCCAGCCGCACGCGCCGCAGCAGCAAATCATCCAGGTGAACGACGCCCTCGCTGCGCGCGGCATAACGCAATTCTGCCCAGAAATTGGGCAGCGGCTGGATGCTTTCCAGTTCGCCTGCCTGGGCGCACGCCAACAATTGGCCGGTTTCCGCCCCATGCCGGCCGAGCAGATAATGAAGCGCACCCGGCGCTACGCCATCCGCGGCGGGCAGATCAACCTGATCGATGAAGCGCGTTCGCTTGTTCGGTTTAACGGGCAGTCCAATCTCGGCCAACGCGGCCCGCAGCGTTTGGCGTGCCATCAGGCGGAAGGTGGTCAGCTTGCCGCCGGTGATGGTGATCAGGCCTTGTTCATTCCAGACCTGGTGGGCGCGCGATTCCTTGGAGGGCGTAGCCGCTCCGGTATTGATGATCGGGCGCAGCCCGGCGAAGGACGAAACGATATCCGCTTCTCCCAGGCTCAGGCTGGGAAAGAGAAAATCCAGCGCGCCCAGGATGTAGTCGCTCTCCGCCGCGCTGGCGAAAGGCTCCTGGTAGCCGCTTTCCAACTCAGGCGCGTGATCCACGTCGGTGGTGCCCACCAGGCTGGCGCCTTCCCAGGGCAGGGCGAACATGGCGCGCCCGTCGGAGGGATGGAAGATGGTCAGCGCTTCCGGGATGGGCAGCCTTTGGCGGTCGAAGATCAGGTGGCTGCCGCGCAGCTTGCGCAGGCGCGCGGGCAACTGCAAACTCGAACGGATCTCATCCGTCCAGGGGCCGCTGGCGTTTACCACTACTTTTGCCTTTACTTCATATGTCTTTCCATCGGGCCTGGAAGTGTCGCGCAGCGCCGCGCCGCGCACCCTGCCTGAGCGGTCGCGCAGGAGCTGCTCGACGCACGCGTAATTTATGGCGTCAGCGCCGGCTGCCGCGGCTTCACGAATCACCCGCAGCACCAGCCGGGCGTCATCCAGTTCGGCGTCCTGGTAGCGGAAACCAGCCAGCATGCCCGCGGTTTTCAGGTTCGGATATTTTTGCCCCAGCTCTTTTGGGGTCAGTTTTTGGTGTTCCCATTTTGGGGCCATCAGATCATAGATGACCACGCCGCAATGCAGCATCCAGGTGGGGAAATGGTAGTGATCGTAGTTGGGCAGGTTGAAGAACAGCGGGGTGATCAGATTGGGCGCTTCGCGCAGCAAATCCTCGCGCTGCTGCACCGATTCGTAAGTGACCTGGTATTGGCGGTTATATAAATATCTAAAGCCGCCGTGCGCCAATTTTGAAGAGCGGCTGGAAGTGCCAAAGGCGAAATCGCGCGCTTCCACCAGCAGCGTTCTCAGCCCGTTTACGGCTGCCAGACGGGCCACGCCCGCGCCGGTGATCCCGCCGCCGATGATGAGCAGGTCCCATTCCTGGTCGATCCGCTTCCAGATTTCTTCCCGCCAACCCTTTTTCCACATGTTCAACCTTTGCTTTTATGCTCTGTAATGTCGGGGCCGATCAGGCGGCGCCATAATTCGCAGCTTTCCGCCATCACGCGGCCGGCCAATTCCCCCGCAGCCTGACTGTCGCCGGAAATGCAAAAACCCCGCAGCTTTTCGTAGAATGAATGCGAATGTTGGCGAGTTTCCTCATGTGCGAAATAAGGAATGCCCATGATTTCGTATAAACGCCGGACGCTGTTGGCGAAATGAGTGAAGAATGTGTTGCCTGAATGAACGGTCAGCAGCCAGTGCAATTGCCAATCGTAATCCGCGTAGCTTTTCGGCTGGTCTTCCAATACGGGGGCGGATGCCAGGAATTCAGCGATCTCTCGTGGGGAGCGGCTGACTGCCAGGCTGGTGTAAGTGGGGGCCAGCAGGGTGCGCACCTGCAGCAGGTTAGCCACGAAATCGTCCGGCAGCGGAGTCTGGTATTGCGCCAGCGCGATGGAAACCCCCAACCCGCCTTCCAGCCAGAAATCGCGCACGCGCGTGGCTTTACCGTGCTGGATTTCCAGCCAGCCGTCGCGTTCTAGGCGCTGCATGACCTCTCTCAGGGTGGGGCGGGTGACGCCCAGCAGCGCGGCCAGGTCGCGCTCGGCCGGCAGGAACGAATTGACCGGAAAAGTGCCATCCAGGATAGCCCGGATCAAACGCGATTCGGTGATCTCACCGGGTTTCAGGGGCGGCTGCCAGGAATTCGGTTTCATAATGCACACTGATAAGAGGTCATACCAGTTATACAATATCAAATCAACTGCCTGACTGTCAACAGAGCTTTATCCTGACCCCGCATGATGATTGGCTGGTTGTAGTTCGAAAAAGAAAAAATAAAAAAAACAAGCCGCGTGCAAGGCGCGGCTTGTTAATGAATATCGAGTTGGCCTTATTTGCTTTCTTCCTTGGTTACATCTTCCAGGAGCGTGACGGTGCGCAGAGTGTTCTCTTCGATGGAAATCATCAGCATCAAAAACTCGCCGTATCCGTATAACAGCGCGGCATAAAGCAGTCCAACGACGATCATCATGATCGAACCGAACAAGCCGACGAATACGCCGCTGACTTCATCCAATCCCATGGATGCGAACATATCGCCCCCGGCGAAGGACATCACCAGGGCGATCAAGCCGCCCAGCACAGCGCCGACAGCCGCGATGATCCCCAGGATTTTCAGGATGGCGGAAAGTGTTCTCAGTACACCAAAGCGTTTTTTCATTTCATTCCTCCGTATAGCGAATTTTAATAAGATGGCGTGAATTATGCTAACAATATACGTTAAGTTCAATAAATAATCAAGAGATTAAAGCCAAACGCCTGGGTGAGGGGGGCACCCAAGCGTTTGGTAATTATTTTATATCACAAGTTGCAGATTCATGCAAGCCGCTGTATAGGTTCAATACATATGAGACAGTTGGGGTGCAGACTTAGGGTAGTGAGA
>CAZDUN010000013.1:0-12868 GCA_964508615.1 uncultured Pelolinea sp.
CTGGAAGACCTCAAACGCTCCACGCGAGGTACGATTTCGGAAATAAAACAGAGCGGTTCCAGCGAACTGCCGAAAGCGATAAAACCGCATGAACCGCCCCCGGATAAACAAGAGAAGCGCGAGCCATGAACACCCACGATTCACAAACCCAGGATAACGCAGAATCCCAGCAGCTGATGACCTTCTGGGAACATGCGGAGGAACTGCGCCGGCGCTTGCTGGCGGCGCTGATCGCGCTGGCGGCCGCCACGCTGGTCAGTTTCGCTTTCGCCGAACAGGTGATCTACCTGCTGGCCGAGCCGATCGGCTCGATTGAGGCGCTGCAATCGATCGAGGTGACCGAAAACATCGCCGTGTTCATGAGGGTGGCCCTGCTGTGCGGGGTGGCCATTGCCATGCCGGTGATCCTGTATGAGCTGCTGGCGTTCATCCTGCCGGGGCTGAAGCGCGGCGAGAAGCGCTGGGTTTACCTGGCGATCGTATTCGGCACATTGCTCTTCCTGGCGGGGGCGGCGTTCGCGTATTTCGTGATGCTGCCTTCCTCGCTGACTTTTTTGGTCGAGTTCCTGGCGGTTGAAACCAAGCCGCGTTTATCTTCTTATATCAATTTCATCACCAGCCTGATCTTCTGGATGGGCGCCGGCTTCCAGTTTCCGCTGATCATGTTCGCATTGGCAAAGCTGAACGTGGTTTCAGCGGCGGCGCTGTTGAAGGGCTGGCGTTACGGGGTGGTGCTGATCGCGGTGGTGGCGGCCATGATCACCCCCACTATTGACCCGGTCAACATGGCGCTGCTGATGGCGCCGCTGATCGTACTATATCTGCTCAGCGTTTTCTCGGCATATCTGGCTTCACCCAAGGAAAAAGAGCGGGAAACCACTGATTCATAACAAGATTTTTCCGAAAGGGTTATAGAAATGAAAGACATCTCACTTGAACAAAAACAACAATTGTTGATCCTGCAGCGGGAGGAGATCAACGGGCATTACACTTACGCGCAATTGGCCAAAGTGGTGAAAGACGCCAACAACAGTAAGGTGATCGAGCGCATCTCCGGCGAGGAAATGAAGCACTACAACATCTGGAAGAAATACACCCAGCAGGACGTGCACCCCAACCGCTTCAAGATACGCTTTTTCTTCTGGATTTCCAAAATTTTGGGGCTGACCTTCGGCATCCGCCTGATGGAGCTGGGCGAGGAAAAGGTGCAGGGGATTTACAGCAAGCTGATCAAAAGCATCCCGGAAGCCGCGCAAGTGCTGGCGGATGAAGAAAAACATGAGGATGAATTAATGGAGATGCTGGACGAAGAAGGGCTGCGCTATGCCGGCTCGGTGGTGCTGGGCTTGAACGACGCGCTGGTGGAACTGACCGGCGCGCTGGCGGGTTTGACCTTCGCCTTCCAGAATTCGAGGTTGACGGCGCTGGCGGGGCTGATCACGGGCATCTCGGCCTCCTTTTCCATGGCAGCTTCGGATTACCTGTCCACCAAGGCAGACGAGGACGGCAAGAACCCGCTGCGCTCGGCCATTTACACCGGTCTGGCATACATCGTCACGGTGATCATCCTGATCTTCCCGTACCTGGTGACCAGCAACTACATCCTCAGTCTGGGCTGGACGATCGTGAACGCCATCCTGGTGATCGCGCTGTTCAATTATTACATTTCGGTGGCGCGCGGCTACGATTTTCGGCAGCGCTTCTTTGAGATGGCCGGCATCAGCCTGGGCGTGGCGCTGGTTTCCTTCCTGATCGGCAACGTCATCAGCGCCTGGCTGGGCGTGGATGTGTAAAGGCCCGAAATTGGAATAGATTAATCTGTTATCAGGTTCACTATTCTTTGGCATGTAGAATCCCGGCTGACCAGCAACCCATGAATATTGGCCGGGATTCTTTCCCCGAGGGAATGCTACGCGATCATCCCCTGCGGGGATTCAGAATGACCTGTAAAGGGCGGGGTTCTTATTAGGTCGGGATTGCTTCGCCCGCTAAAGCGGGCTCGCAATGACAGATAATTGAGAGGCGGGGATGGAAAGCTACACTATTACTACTGTTGATGGTATTCAGCTTTAATAGAGCTAGACGCTGATGTGGAAGGTGTATCTCGAACCTCAGCTCCAACAGAGGGCTACTTGTACCCCTTTCGATGACAGCTTGAGGCTGTCTCGGAAGGAGTATCTCCGCCTGCCGCTCCTGCGGCAAGGTACGTACCCCACCGTTATGCGGCTTGACGCCGCTACCGGCGGGGTATCTCCGCTCACTGCTCCTGCAGTGAGCTACTTGTACCCCTTCCGATGACAGCTTGAGGCTGTCTCGGAAGGAGTATCTCCGCCTGCCGCTCCTGCGGCAGGCTGCGAGAATTGCTTCGCCCGCTAAAGCGGGTTCTCAATGACGTATAAAAAAGTGACGGGGATGGAAAGCCACTCTATTAAAATGTGGACAGTACCCCGCTTGGGAGTAGAAGCCCTGTGATCGCGATCACTTGCGGCTGCCCGCGCCGACCAGGATCACGCCGATGATGGTCATGGCCAGGGCAGCCAGCTGCGGGCTGACGCGCATACCCGGCAAGATGGCGAAGCGCTCGCCATCCAGGATAAACAGCGCGGCGGCCAGCAGCAGCAGCACAATGCCGCATACCCAGGCAATGTTCGCGCGCATCTCTTTTTTCATTGCGTTTCCTCGCAGGGCCGCTTCAGCACCCACATCTCGTCTGTGCTGAAACCGGCATGAGTCATGCCGGTGAAAGCCGAACGGGTTACCACCGTGACCAGTTCCCAGCCCTGGTCGCCCAGGTCGGTGAGCGTGTCCTGGATCTCGCGCGACCACTGGTTGGGATCGTTGAGCGTTTTGTAGCTGCGCGAGCGCGCGATGGTCTTGTATTCCCATTTCAACATCGAAGCCGCCTTATTTTTCCAATATACTCATCGTAATGTGCAACCCGCCGCCGGTCTATTGTCTGGACGGCCGATTTGGATATGGTTTAATTGTCTAATAAGCAATTAGGAGGAGATATGCGTATCCTGGTATTTGGAGCCGGCCCGCTGGGCAGCCTGCTCGCGGCGCGCTTGCAGCAGGGCGGGCTGGACGTTACGCTGCTGGCGCGCGGGCAGCGGCTGGAAGACCTCAAACAGCATGGCATCACGCTGAAAAGCTGGAGCAGCGGAGAGGAAGAAGCTGTTTCGGTGCCCCTGATCGATCAGCTAGACCCGCATGACATCTACGACCTGGTGCTGGTGGTGATGCGCAAGAACAGCGCGCTGAAAGCGCTGCCCAGCCTGGCGGCCAACCGCTCGCGGCAGGTACTGTTCCTGATGAACAACGCCGCCGGTCCGCAGGCTTTGATGGACGCGTTGGGCGGGGAGCGCGTGTTGATCGGTTTTGCCGGCATGGCCGGTTACCGCGACGGAGGGCGCATCGTTTACATCAACGCCGAGCCGGAACGGCCGGGCGTGATCTACCTGGGTGAACCGGGAGGGGGCAGCACGCCGCGCCTGGAGGAAACCGCCGCGCTGCTTGCACGGGGACGGTATATTCAGCCGCAGATTGAAGCGCACATGGACGCCTGGTCGAAATACCACGTGGCGCTGCTGTTCCCGTCGTTGGCGCCCGCACTCTACCTGTGCGGGAACGACAATAACCGTATGGCGCGCACGCGCGACGCGCTGGTGTTGGCCTGGCGGGGAATCAGGGAGGGATTCCGCGTATTGAAAAAATTGGGCTATCCGGTCACGCCGGCCGCTTTTAACAAATTCCTGTTCATCCCCGAACCGATCGTTGTCGCTTTAATGGGAAAATTGATCGCCAACCCGCGCATGGAGGTGGCCATGGTGCGCCACGCCGAAGTGATCCGAGACGAGATCATGCAGTTGGATGACGAGTTTATGCAGCTTGTGGAACAGTCCGGAGAGTTCACACCAACCGTCCAGTTTTTAATCAACCAATACAAAAACCGGGCGCCAACCCTGCCGGAGGGCAGCCGCTCGATACGGCTGCGCTGGGCGGGTGTGCTGATCCCGGTTCTTATATTGATTTGCCTGGGTTTGATGATCGCAGTGTTAGTTTAGCGCTTCCTAAAAGAATATCTTTACCAGCTTAAGGGCTTTCTGCTTCCAGGGTACCCGGTGAGTGACGCCTTGCGCGCCGTTCAGGCGGTCTTTGTTTTGCAGGTACCATTCGTAGTTGCGCAGCAGGGCGTCTTTGTTGGAATAGCGGGGTTGATAATTCAATGTCTTTTGTGCTTTTTCGATGGAAACAAATGAATCCTTGGAGGCTGTTTCGTAGATCCAGGGGTAGAGCGGTGAGAGTTTAAGCGCTTCCAGGAGCTTCAACACCGGGATGACCAGCCCGGCCGGAAATGTGACGATCTTTTTACCAAAACCGGCCTTATCCAGCACGGCTTGATAATCTTCTTTCATGGTGGTGTATTGCGCCGCGCCGATGTTGAAGGTGTCATTCACCTTTCCCTTATCCATCGTGACGCAGGCCAGGATGGCCTGGCACAAGTCTTCCACGTCCATCAACTGGTAGCGGTTTTTGCCGGATCCGATCATGGGAAAGCCGCGCCCCTCACTGGCCCATTCGTAGAAGATAGCAAACACGCCCAAGCGCTCCGGTCCGACGAAGGACTTGGGGCGCAGGATGGGCACGCATAAACCTTTCTCGCGGAACTCGCCGCAGATGGCTTCCGCCTCGACCTTGGCTTCGCCGTAAGGGCCGACGCCAAAAACCTTGTCGGTTTCGTAGAGGGGATGGTGGTCAGGCACGCCGTAAACAGCGGTGGATGAGATGTGGATGAAGCGTTTCGCGCCGTATTCCATGGCTTGCTGCAGGACGTTGCGCGTGCCGACGATGTCGGTGGTGTAGATTTCCTCAGGGGTGTAGAGCGGCAGGGCGGCGGCGGTGTGCACCACGATATCGGCGCCCTGCATACTTTTTTTTAGATCATCCACGTTGCGGATGTCGCCCTGCAGGAAATCGATCTTGTCACGTTCGGGATAATCGAAATCCACCAGGTCGATACCGGCAAGATCGGTATAGCCATGCGCCAGCAGGTAGCGCACCAGGTTGATGCTTAAAAATCCGCTGATGCCGGTGATGTAAATTCTCATGTGTTGTTCCTTCAATCTATTCAGTTTTAAATTTTCCAGCGGCTATTATATGCCAATTTTATTTTATTCCAGGAAAGAAGCCGCGAATTGCAGAAATGCCTGGATATCATTGAAATTGCTGACCAATCCGACCGACACGCGCACCGCGCCGGTGGCTTTGGGGTCGATGCAGCGCTGGAAATCCAGGTCGGAGATGCGCTGCTCGTAGCTGGGGCGCGAGAAACAGGACGAAAGCTCGTCGCTGGAGATATCCAAGGCCACTTCGCCCGCGCCGGGGTTACAGAAGAAACCCATGCGGATGGAGATGCTGCGCTGGTTGGCTGCATCTTCCAGGCGCTTTTTTTCGATCAACCTGCCCTGCGCGTCGATGAAATTCAGGGCGATGGTGCCGCCGCGCGCCTGGGTGGCGAGCGGACCGTAGATCTGCGCCAGCTCGCGGCCGTTGGCGTGTTTAAGCGCGGCCAGCTCCTGCAGGAGCCAGCCAGTCAGGCAGCTGACGCGCTCATGGATCAGATCGTAGCCGATCTTTTCCAGGTGTTTCAAGCCGATCTCGACCGCCGGGATGTTGAGGTAATCCAGCGTGCCATCCTCGAAGCGCGCGGGCGCTTCGGCCGGGTAATACTTGTTCCCGCGCACGGAGGCCACGGTGGTGGTGCCGCCGGCGAACCAGTGGCGGCTCAGTTTGCGCACGGCTTCCTTGCGCGCCAGCAGCGCGCCGATGCCGGTCGGGTAGCCGAACATTTTGTAGAATGACAGCGGAACGTAATCGGGCTTCCAGAGCGAAAGATCCAGCCGGTTGGCGGGCACGAAAGCAGCCGCGTCAAGCAGCACGTCCCAGCCCAGCGCCTGGGCTTGCGCGATCCATTCCAGCGGATGCTGCACGCCGGAGAAGTTGGACTGGGCGGGATAGGCCAGCAGGTTGAAACAGCCATTTTGCTGCTCCTGCAGGGCACGCAGCAGCTGGCTCTCATCGATGCGCAAGTCGGGCAGGATGACCGGGACGTAGGTGACCGAAGCGCCTTTGGCGCGCGCGTATTCGCGGATGCCGTTGACCGAGTTATGGTTGTCGAAGGTCAGCAGGTAGCGGCAGCCCGCGCAGAAGGGGTAGGACTCGCCCACGATCTTGAGCGCGGCGCTGGCGTTCTGGGTGAAGATGCACACGTATTCGTCTTCGTTGGCGTTGAAGAAACGCAGGACGTAACGGCGGGCTTGCTCGACCAGCTCGGTGGTCCTGGCCGAGGTGGGGTTGTAGGAATGCGGATTGCCAAAGACCAGCGAGGATAGCAGGCCGTGGTGCGCTTGCAATTGCGAAGCGGCGAACAGACCGCCGCCGGTGTAATCCAGATAGACATGTCCCTGCCGGTCGAGGATGTTGTAATCCGACTGGCGCAGCTCGTCAAGCGCGGCGGTTTGGGAGTAGGCGGGAAATTGTTGCAGAAAACGTTCGAGCGGCGGCATGTTCACCTCAAGTCTGCCAATTATAGGTTGGTTTACGTAACCCCGCAACAGCGGGCGCGGAGGGCAAGATTATTTCATTTGTTCGCGGATGGACGGGTGAACAACCAGACGCCAAGCGCGGCGGCCAGCAAAGCCAGGATGCCGGCCGCGCCGACCTCGATGCCGAAAGAACTACCCACGAACCATTTGGGCCCGCTGAGGGAGGTGTCAAAACCCAGCAGCGTGTCGCTGGTGCTGCGGGCGCTGAGATTGAAGATGTCGTCCTGGAAGAAATTCCAGGCGAAGTGCAGCCCGCTGGCCAGCCACAGATTGCCGCTGCGCAGGTAAGCCCAGCCCAGCAGCAGGCCGGGCAGTGCCAGCAGGGGGATGAACTGCGCCCAGTTGGTTTCCTGCGCGCCGGCAGCCAGGATATGCGCGCCGCCGAAGATCAGCGAAGAGATCAGCAAAGCGCCGCTGGCGTCCCAGGCGTCTTTCAGGCCGGTCAGCAGGAAGCCGCGGAAGAGCACCTCCTCACCGACCGCGGCGGTGGCATTGACCAGCAGCGCCAGCCAGGCGGCGCGCAGGCAGGCATCCCAAGTTAAACCGGTAAGCGCGAGATTTTCGACCTTGAGCCAGCCCAAAGCGAGTTCGAGCAGAAAAACCAGCAGCATGGCGGCCGCGCCGATGCCTAGGCCGGCCAGCAGGGCTTTACTCCAGCCAGGTTGAATGGGGTAAAGGATGGCGTTGCCCGGTTTGTTCAGGACGCTGGTGAGGACGGGAATAGTGAGCAGCAGGGCGGCCGCGATCATGCCCGCGCGAGAAATGGTGCTGCCGAGGAACACGCGCAGGTTCTCGCCCGCGCCGACGGCGCGCATGAGCGCGTTGACGCCCAGGCCGAAAACGGCCACCGCCACCTGCACCGCCAGGAACAACAGCGCGAACATGCCGATGACCTTCCAGAGTTGGGGCGGTTCGGTTACTTTGGGGTTTTTCTCATTGGGTTCCATGCATTTCCATCCTGTATCTTTTGAATGCTTTAAGTTTAATCCATTATAAATGGCTTGAATGGCGGCAAGCGTCAGCCTATACGAATATTGCACTTTTAAGGATAGCTGAGGGAAATATGAATCAAGTTTCAGAACGCCAGCGCAAATTGATCGGGGATTGGATCTGGCAGACAGCCTTGTTCTTTAAAATTTTACGGTCATTTTCTTCTGGCTGGCGGGGGATCCTGCCTGGAAGTGGGACTGGTATTTGATCCGGCGCGGATTCACAACCGGCGCTAATCCTGGCCGGCTGCGGGACGGCAGCTTTCATCCTGCGCACGTACTGGGAGGATGAGACCTTGGAGGCTGAACAGGAAGGTTACCAGGAATACGCGCGCCAGACGTGCTTTCGCCTGTTGTCGGGGATTTGGTGAGGAAGAATCTACCGGAGGTTGGCGATCAGGCGCTGCCCAAAGCTTCCATGACTTGCTTGAAGATCATTTCCCCGTCCACCATACCGTAGGCGATGGTGTCGATATCCTGCACGATCACGCCGAGCGGTTCGGCGCGTTTGGCGATGCCACGTTTCAGGAAACGCACCTGCGGGGCGACCAGGATGATATCCATGCTTTCCTTTTCATAATCCCACAGGCCGATGCGCGAGGAATCGACTGCTTTCAACTGCATTTCCCGCCCGGCTTTTTGGGCCGCCTGGCGGATCTTCTCCTCCAGCAGGCTGGAGGACATGCCCGCCGCGCATACCAGCACCACCTTGATGATTTTTTCTGCCATCTTTCGCTCCTGGTACAGTTTTCCGGTTTTGCTGCCGGTCAGACGCCTGAATAAAACCAATACCCTTCTTTTCGGGAAGGGTATTGGCACATGCGTATCATCTAATCAATGAGCAGCCCACAGTATGTGAAAGCATCAGGGCGTGCAGACCACATCAACTTCAGAGGGTCCGAAATATTGATGGTTGGGATCATCAACGTAGAGTTCGATGGTGAAGGTATCGTCGGCGCTGATATCAATATCCCAGTCGAAATAGACTGTCTTGGTGCCTGACTCGCTGAACAACACCGATTGCGTGCTCGAAGTGACGCCGTTGCTGGCTTCCCAACGGTAATACACCCGGCCGTCGCCAGCGACAGTGATATCGGCTTCGACGTCGATGGTGATGGTATCCGGACAAACGCCGCTGTAATCGTTCGGCTCGGCATCCAGGATAACGCTGGTCACGACGAAGTCTTCCTCAACATCGATCTGCACGTAAACCTGGGCGAAATATTCGCCGTCGTCGGAACGCAGCTTCCAGTAACCGGTGTAATCATCCGGCTCGGCGGGCGCTTCCAGGTTGACCGCCAGGTCGATGGACTCGCCAGGTTCAACATACGTATCGAGGTCGGTGGTCTTGGCGCCGCCCATGCGGTCGCCGCTGTAAAAGACAAACTCGTAATTCGGGTTCCAGGTGCAGGTGCCGGTGTTTTTCAGGCGCCAGGTCTTGGTGAATTCCTCACCCGGCTCGAAATTGGTGCCATCCGGCACGGTTTCGCTGACGAATTGCGCGGCGTTACAAGGCTTGGGCGCCACGCTCGGCTTTGGGGCGGGCGGTTTCGGCTGCGAACCCGGCGTGTAGGTCGGGTAGGGAGTCAGGGTGGGCAGCGGGGTGTAGGTGGCCGCGGCGCGGGTCTGCTCCAGCGCGGCCTGCACGGTTTCCTCAACCGCGTTGGCTACATCATCCTCGTCTTGCGAGGAAAACAGCGGGAATGTGCAAGCGGTAGCCACCAGCAAGGCGGTTACGAGCACAGCGATCGAGATTCTTTTATTCATGATGGTACCTCCTCAACGCTTACCAGTTCTATTTTATCCTTTTGAGCGGGTTAATAAAAGATGTATTTCATATAACGATTTTTCGACCAATAAGTTCCCGAGCAAAGCATTATTTGCTTGCCGTGCAAAAGGCCTGCCGATTTTTCCGGCAGGTCAGGATGATTTGATTCTGAAATTCTGCCGCAAGCAGGCTGCGCTCAAACGGGCGGGATGAGCGAAAGCAGGTACTCCCAGGCGGAAAGTGTCCGGCGCAGCGAGTCGTCATTGTGCTGCAGGCAGCAATAGAAGCGATCACCCAGCGGCAGGACTCCGCGGGTCATGAGGGTCAGCGCGTAGGTTTGCAGCACAGTGTAGCGCTCCATGGCTTCCGGCAGGCGGGAGGCGGGGTTATCCGCCACGGATATGCCGTTATAGCAGGCGGTTTCGACGTGCACGATGGACTGGATGTTGTAGGCAAAGAACGGCAGGTCGGGGCGGGCGGCGAAGAGGTCATTGAGCGCCCGGGTCAGGCGAGCGGCGTAATCGGCGGCTTTTTCGATGGCGCGGTATTCCTGGATGCATTCCAGGGCATGGTAACCGGCTGTGACCATCACGGCGTTGGCAGACATGGTGCCGGCCACGAAGGCTTTATGGCCGTCCACGCTGCCGGGGTGGCAGTAGCGCATGATCTCGCGCGGGCCGCCCACCGCGCCGGCGCCGGCGTAACCGTGGCTGATGATCTTGCCGAAGACGGTCAGGTCGGGGCGCACGCCGTAATACTCCTCTGCGCAGCCCAGTGCCAGGCGGAAGCCGCTGACCACTTCATCGAAGATCAGTAACGAGGAATATCGGTCGCACAGCTCGCGGATGGCGCGGTTCCAATCCGGGTGGGCCAGGAAGGTGCCGGCATGCCCGCCGGTGGGTTCGACCAGCAGCGCGGCAATATCATCCTTGTGTGTTTCAAAAGCACGCGCCAGACCGTCGAAATCGTTCTGGAAGACCTCCAGCGTGTGTTCATAGCAGCCCGGTGGAATACCCTCGGCGTCCATTGTGCCAGTGCCGGGGAAATTGATGGAAAGCGTAAGCTGATCAGACCAGCCGTGATAGTTGCCGGAGATCTTGATGATCTTCTTTTTGCCGGTGTACACACGCGCCAGGCGGATGGCCAGCGTGTCGGCTTCGGTGCCGGAGGCCACGAAGCGCACCATCTCGACGCTGGGCACCAGGCGGGCAATCTCCTCAGCGAAACGCAGTTCGTATTCGTGCGTCAAGCCGACCGCCGGGCCGTTCTCGGAGATGAGCTGGATCACCTGGGCGTCGAGCGGTTCGAAATGGTGACCCAAAAGGATCGGGCCGCCATCCAGCAGGTGGTCGATGTATTCATTGCCGTCAATGTCGTAGATGCGATCGCCAGCGGCCATGCGATAAGTGAGCGCGAAGGGTTGGCTGGAACCCAGGTTGTGCTGCAAGCCGCCCGGCACCACTTGTTTCATGCGCTCGTAGTGCTCGCGTGATTCGGGCGCGCGCTGGTGGAATTCCATCACGACTTGCTGCAACTTTTCCGGAGGGATGCGCCTGAGCGGGGCGGCGATGATGGCGCGTTTGCGCTCGATAATTTCCTGATAGTCCATTTCTTCTCCCTTGTATAACCCTTTTTAATATTTTATTGCATGACTGCGCTTATTATGCCCTAGACCAGGTGTGATTTCATCAGTTCCTGAATGAGGGCGACTTTTTCGGGCGGCAGCACGCGCGGATCGACTCCCATCATCTTGCACAGCACCAGGCCTTTGCAGATGGCCTCGATCATATCGGTCACGCCGGCGGCGTACTGCAGGCTGCTTCCGCACACAAACAAGCCGTGATTGCGAATGAGCACGTGGTTTTGATGACCTGCCAACGCCCTGGAGATGACCTCGCCTGATTCTTGCGAGCCGGTCACTGTCCATTCCACGATCGGCAGGCTGCCGATCATGGCCGCGTCGGCAGTGATGGGCAAGAATTCCAGGCCGGCGAGGGCGAAGGCGGTGGCAAAAACGGGATGGGTGTGCACCACGGCGTTGACATCCGGGCGGGCGCGCATGATGGCCAGGTGAATGGGGGTTTCGGAGGTCGGTTTGTAGGGGGTTTTCTCGAGGATATTCCCTTGCAGATCCAGGCAGAGGAGGTGCCCAGGTTTGAGATGTTTTTTATACACGCTGCCTGGCGTGACCAGCACCCGTGAGGGATCATCGGGGCAGCGCACGGAAATGTTGCCGCCAAAGGGAGTGATCAATCCCTTGGCGTATAGGTCATCTTTGATTTCCAACAACTCTTTTTTGATGCTTGCATATGCGTCCATTTATTTATCTCTCTTTTTCATCCGAAATAGGCGGTCAGCATGCGGTTTGCGGGCCAGCTTTCCCAAGCGGTTGATTCTCTTGACAATGACAAACCTTTCAATGATTTTAACTGGTTTATCGGAGCAGGTGTGAAATCCATAACAATCCCTGTGCAACCAGGCTGACTGGTAAAATTACGATTATGAAATCACGAATACTTCCCAGCCTTTTCCTGATCCTGTTCATGAGCGCCTGCGCGGCCGAGCCCGCGCTGGAGTTCGCCACGCCGGTTGTTGAAGAAGAGCAGAGCGAACCTTACATGCGCGCGACCCAAACCGCGGCAGCGGCGCAAGCCATGACGACCGCAACGTCTGAAGAGACGCCGACCGCTGAAAACCGCCTGGCGCCCGAGGACTGGATGGACTGGCCGGTTATCCCGGAGGTGACGGATACCGCGCGCGAAATCTACCGCAAGGGCATCGCCATGGGCAACAATCCCAAAGCTTTCTCGAAAGTGGGTGATTGCCAGAACGTGCGCCAGTCTTTTTTGGGATTTTTCGACCATCCCGGCCAATATAAAGATATGACCGGTATCGGCGATATGCAAGATACCATCAACAATTTCGAGGGATATTTCGACCGCGACGGGCAGGCCACCCAGTACGGATTCAACGCGGCGGCGGTGCTATCACCTTTATGGGCGGACCCTGAGGTGTGCCTGCCGGACGAGAATCCGCTGGAATGCGAGCTGCGCATCACGCGCCCCACCTTCGTGCTGATCAGCCTGGAGTTCTGGTTCGAGGGCCGCACGCCGGAAACGTATGAGCGCTATATGCGCCAGATCATCGAGTACACCATTTCGCAGGGGGCGGTGCCGATCCTTTCCACCAAGGCGGACAATATCGAGGAGGACCATTCGCTGAACTTGACGACAGCCAGGCTGGCTTACGAGTATGATCTGCCGTTGTGGAACTGGTGGGCGGCGGCACAGCCGCTGGGCGACCACGGCATCGACCCATACCGGGATGGTTTTCACATCAGCGTGGCGGCCTGGAACGTGCGCAGCAAAACTTTTCTGCAGACGCTGGACCATTTGTGGAAGGGGTTGAAGGATATTCAATAGAGATTTGAATCATCAAGCCATCCGGGATTATTGTAGCGCAGGCATTCATGCCTGCGATTGCTCAGACCTTTTATAGCGCAAGCA
>CAZDUN010000013.1:12878-13792 GCA_964508615.1 uncultured Pelolinea sp.
CAGGTAAAAAAATTTTCCACAGATCAACACAGATTTTTTGAAATGATGCTCACAGATATTTCAATAATATAAGCCCACGCATTTGCGCGTGGGCCGATGTGAAAGCAGGTGCTCAGCCGCAAGGCTTTGACAAACTATCCGGGAACGCCGCAGCGTAGGCATTCATGCCTGCGATCAGGTAAATATTTTTCCACAAATCAACACAGATTTAAGAAATGATGCTCACAGATGTTTCAATAATATAGGCCCACGCATTTGTGCGTGGGCCTATGTGAAGGCAGGTGCTCAGCTATCGGAACAGTAGAACGCTGGGTTGGAAAAACACCAACCCAGCCTACAAATACAACTATTGCGGCTCGCGAAAACAATTCCTTCAGGTTGTCTTTGCGAACCCCGCGCCAGCGGGGTGAAGCAATCTCGCGCCATAAGATCGCCACGCCACCTGTCCTCAGCCGTAGTGTAGGCATAAATGCCTGCGATCAGGTAAAAGTTTTTCCACAGATCAACGCAGATTTTAAGAAATGATGTTCACAGATATTTTTATAATGTAGACCTACGCAGGAATGAGTAGGCTACTGTCAAAAAACACCCACGCTTGAAAGCGTGGGCTACATTGCTTGGCAGCCGTGTGATGTGGTCACATAAGAATGTGTGACCTACCTGCTGGGTTGGTGTTTTTCCAACCCAGCCTACAACTATTGCGGCTCGGGAAAACAATCTCTTTTGCAGGTACAAATGAGCGGCGCGTATTGAAACGCGCCCTACTTGATTTCCTTGATGCTCAGGTCGCTGAAGACGATGGCGTCTTCGTTTGGTTCACCGCCAGCCTTGGTGTAAATCCCGGCGCGGCCGTAATTCAGGTTGTAGCGCGTGTCGGTCAGCGCTTCCACCTGCTGACCATTGACATAGAAATC
>CAZDUN010000013.1:13802-25382 GCA_964508615.1 uncultured Pelolinea sp.
AGCGTGAAGGGTTTCTGGGGCGTGTCGCGGTAGATGGTGTAGGTGCCGTCCACGCCGATCACGGCCATGTACATGCCTTCCTTGCTGGAGCGGCAGATCAGGCCGCCGTACTGGCTGCCGGGTTTTTCCGGATCGACTTGCATGCGCACTTTGGCGCTGACCTCCACATTTTCCAGAGCCGCGCCGGCCTTGGCGCCGTAATAGCCATAGGCGATCACGGGCGAAAAATGAAAGCCATCATCCTGATAATCGCTCAAAGCGCCCCTCAGGACGATCAGCGAGAATTTGCCGCTATAGCTGCGCAGGCTGTCAGATAATTCATAGGGTTCAAAGACGGGCATGCGCTCATCCTGGTTGTGAACGTCCAGCGCGCTAAAGTCCACCTGGCCGAAGAGCTCATCCCAGGCCGCGGAGGCAAAGATACCGACGGTATTCACCGGCGCGTTGATGCCATTGGTTGAACGGCCGACCAATTCCTCGTTGGCATACAGGTCGCAATACTCCGACGAACATGCCAGGCGCCAATGGTTTACCTGCCCGGCGGGTTTGATAAATGGCGAATAGGCCGGACAGAGCTGCGTTTGAATTTGCGGTTCGACCTCCAGGCTCCAGGTTTCAAAATTGAAATATTGCCCCTGCACGCGCATGGCTTTATAAACACCGTCCTGATCCACAAAATAGAAACCATAGGCGTTCTGGTCGGTTTTTACCTCAGCGGAGGCCAGCGAAAAAGTATCGACTTCCAGGTTGAATTGCCCGGCTTCGATTTGCGCGCCGCGGGTCAGCAGCCCGTCGATTTTCAGGCGGTCGGCGGCTTGCGTCACGGTCAGCGTATCCTGACTGCAATTCAAGTCGAAAGAACTTCGCTCGGTTTCGGGCAGACAAAAAGCGCTGCCCACGGAGAAAATATCCACCGGCAGCAAGCCCGGCAGGAGCGTGGGGGTATGCAGCACGGCGGGGGTTGCGGCGGCGCCGGGCAGTTCAGGCGTGAGTTCCACAACCGGTTCGGTTTGATCCGGCGCGCAGGCGGACAGCCCGGCCAGCAAGACCAGGCAGGTCAGGATAGAAAAATGTATTTTTTCAGGCATGCCATGATTATAAATCGGAAGCCACTTTGCGCATCAGCCCGCCGGACTGGTAATAAGCCAAATCCAGGGGCGTATCGATGCGCGCGAGCGCCTGGAATTCCAGGCAGCTGCCATCCGGGCGGCGGGCTGCGACGGTCAGCAGCGGCTTTAGTTGAGCGATGGACACGGAAGCAGGGATGCTGAACAACTCATCACCTTTGAGGCCCAGGCTCTCGATGCTCTGGCCGGGCAGGAATTGCAAAGGCAGCACGCCCAGGCAGACCAGGTTGGTGCGGTGAATGCGCTCATAGGATTCGGCGATCACCGCGCGCACGCCCAGCAGGTAGGCGCCCTTGGCGGCCCAATCGCGGCTGGAGCCGCTGC
This sequence comes from uncultured Pelolinea sp., assembly GCA_964508615.1. Classification (GTDB taxonomy): domain Bacteria; phylum Chloroflexota; class Anaerolineae; order Anaerolineales; family Anaerolineaceae; genus Pelolinea. The sequence goes on from CAZDUN010000013.1 coordinate 15,254, forward strand.
CGTAAGCCTTGCCGGCCAATACGATCAGGTCCCGTTTTTCGGCTTTGTAGCGCTGGGCAGCTGCGTAAATGGTCATGAGCTCGCCATCCGGCTGATGGCGGGTGAAACCGCCCTCGCGGCCACCAGCCAGCGCATTGCGCAGGCGCGCGTTGCTGAAGGTGCCGCGCGCCATGACCTCATGGTTGCCGCGCCGCGCGCCGAAGGAGATGAAATCCTGCGGCTGCACGCCCAGGGATTGCAGGTACTGCCCGGCTGGACCATCCGGGGCAATGCGCCCGGCGGGCGAGATGTGATCGGTGGTGATGGAATCACCCAGCAGCGCCAGCGCATACGCCTCGCGGATATCCCCGCGCCCGGCGCGTTCATCTTCCCCCAATAAGAAGGCCGGTTCGCGGATCAGGCTGGAATCTGCGCGCCAGTCATACAAGGCTGATTCGGGAATTTCCATCTCGTTCCAGCGCGGATTGCCCTCGAAAATTCGGCTGTAATTTTCCGAATACATGCGGCTGTCACTGGCTGCCTGCGCGGCTTGTTCGATTTCCGCGCGGGATGGGTAAATATCCCGCAGGTAAAGCGGATGACCTGCCTGATCCAGCCCCAAGGCATCCTGCTCGAAATCGAAGTTCAAGCTGCCAGCCAGGGCATAGGCAACCACCAGCGGCGGGGAAGCCAGAAAACTGGCGCGCACCTCCGGGTGGATGCGGCCTTCAAAATTGCGATTGCCGGAGAGCACCGCCGCGCCGACCAGTTGATGGTCGCGCAGCGCGCTGGAGACGGCTGGCGGCAGCGGGCCGGAGTTGCCGATGCAGGTGGTGCAGCCATAGCCGACCACGTTGAAACCCAGGCTCTCCAGACCGGTAAGAAGCCCCATCTTTTCAAGGTAAGCGGTCACGGCGCGTGAACCGGGCGCAAAACTGGTTTTCACCCAGGGCTTGCTCTTCAAACCCAGGCGGGCGGCGTTGCGCGCCAGCAGGGCGGCCGCCACGATCACGCCGGGATCGGAGGTGTTGGTGCAGGAGGTGATGGCGGCGATGACCACCGCGCCCTGCGGCAGCCGGCAGGCCTGACCGCCCAGTTCGAGCGGGGCGGTTTTGGCGGCCTGCTCATCACTCAAACCGAAACCGCGCAACTCAACGGGAGCAGTGAGTGATGATTGAAAGACCTGCGCGGCTTTCGAGAGCGGGAAGATATCCTGCGGGCGCTTGGGACCGGCCAACAGGGGCTCGATGGCACCCAGGTCGATGCGCAAGATTTGTGAATACTGCGGTAACGCGCTGCGATTTTCCAGGAACAAGCCCTGCGCCTGGAAATAGGTTTCTACCAGTTCGACCTGTTTATCCGGGCGGCCGGTGCGCTGCAGGTAACGCAGCGTTTGCGCGTCCACCGGGCAGTAGGTCATGGTCGCGCCGGATTCGGGCGACATATTGGCAATCATGGCGCGCGTTTCCACGGGCAGCCCGGCATAACCCGGGCCGAACAATTCCACAAATTTGTTGACCACGCCCAGCTCACGCAGGCGGCTGGTGATGGCGAGGGTCAGATCGGTGGGCGTGGCGCCGGCGGGCAGTTCGCCGCTCAACTCCAGGCCGATCACGTCCGGGACGGGAAATTCGCTCGGGTAGCCCAGCATGGCGGCCAAGGCTTCGATGCCGCCCACGCCCCAGCCGGCCACGCCCAGCCCGTTGATCATGGTGGTATGCGAATCGGTGCCCATCACACTATCGGGATAAATCCAGGCTTCATCTTGCGCCTTTTCGACAAAGGCAACCTGCCCGAGATATTCGAGGTTGACCTGGTGGCAGATACCCAGGCCGGGCGGCAGCACGCGCAAGCCGCGGAAGGCTTTCTGGCTCCACTTGAGGAATTGATAGCGTTCCCGGTTGAGCTCGAATTCGCGCTCCTCGTTGATGCGGCGCGCTTCAGGGCTGCCAAAGGCTTCCACCGTCACGGAATGGTCGATGACCAGGTCAGCCGGGATGCGCGGGTTGGCTGCAGCGGGGTCTTTGCCGGCTTTCTGCAGGAACGCGCGCAGCGCGCTGAAATCATTCACCACCGGCAGGCCGGTGAAATCCTGCATCAGGATGCGGGCCGGCAGAAAAGCCACGGCCGGGCGTTCGTTTTCCACGCGCGGCTGCCAGCTGGCCAGCCAGCGCAGTTGATCGGCGTGGTAACCGCCGCCGCCCTGGTGGCGCAGGCAGCTTTCCAGCAGGATGCGGATAGAATAGGGCAGCTTTTCCAGTTCAATGCCCAAATCCTCCGCCAGTTTGGGCAGGCTGTAGAAGCGGTAAAAGGCATCCCCGCAAAACAGGGTCTGCTGATAATGTTCATTTGGTTTGTTCTGCATGCTTCACCTGATTTCTCTCAATACCATGTGCTGCTATTCCATATGTTGGATAATGGCCGCGGCGAACTCGCGCGTTCCCAACGTTTGCGCGCCGGGGATTTGCGCGGCCAGGTCGAAGGTGACCTGTTTGGCGCGGATGGCATCCGCCAGGGCATGCTGGATCAGGTCAGCCGCTTCGCCCCAATCCAGGAAACGCAGCATCATTTCCGCCGAGAGGATCAGCGAGCTGGGATTGGCCTTGTTCTGGCCGGCCAGCCCGTCCGCCGAGCCGTGGTTGGCTTCGAAGACCGCCACGCCGCTTTCATAGTTGATGTTGGCGCCGGGGGAGATGCCCACGCCGCCGGCCAGCGCGGCGATGGCGTCGGAGATATAGTCGCCGTTCAGGTTGGTGGTGGCGATCACGTCGAATTGCTGCGGGCGGGTGATGAGCTGCTCGAAGGTCACATCCGCGATGACGTCATCCACCCATAGTTTACCTTCGGCTTGAACCTGGGCCTTGGCGGCTTCGGCGGCGGCGAGGCTATCGGCTTTAAGAATGGCCTGGTAGCGCTGCCGGCTGAAAGTTTCATCTGTGAATTCGACATCGGCGACCTCGTAACCCCAGGAACGGAAAGCCCCTTCGGTGTATTTCATAATGTTGCCCTTGTGCACCAGCGAAAGGCGCTGACGGCCGTTGGCGAGCGCCCAACGGATAGCCGCGCGCACCAGGCGCTGGCTGTTGGGCCGGGAGATGGGTTTGATGCCGATGCCGCATTGCGCGGGGTAGGCGATGCGGGCGTAATCCTGCGGCAAGGCGGCGCGAAAGTTCTCCAGGAAGGTTTGCGCCTGCGGGCTGCCGGCGGGATATTCGATGCCGGCGTAGATATCCTCGGTGTTCTCGCGGAATGTGACCACGTCCAGGCCGGCCGGATCGCGCAGAGGCGAGGGCAGGCCTTCGTACCAGCGCACCGGGCGCTGGCAGACGTACAGGTCCAGCTCCTGGCGCATGGCGACATTCAGCGAGCGGATGCCGCCGCCCACCGGCGTGGTGAGAGGTCCTTTGATGCTGGCGGAATGGCTCTTGAGCACCCGCAGCGTTTCAGCCGGCAGCCACTCGCCGGTTTTTTCAAAGGCTTCTTTACCGGCCAGGCACTCCAGCCAGTCGATTTTCCGCCGGCCTTGATAAGCTTTTTTCACAGCCTGGTCAATGATCTGCCTGGCAGCGGCCATAATCTCGGGGCCGATGCCGTCGCCCGGGATGAAGGGGATGGTGATGGAAGCGGATGTGCTCATATATACCTCGGATTTTGCTTGACAATCAAACTAAAGCGGGTAAAATAATAACATTGTTTTTGGGACACTGTCCCATAGAATGAGACAAATGACGACAGATAAGATACAGATGCTCGACCGCACGGTAGCCATCCTGGACAGCTTTTCGCTCGACCAGCCGGTGCAGGGCGTGCGCGACGTGGCGCGCAGGACCGGGCTTTCCTCCAGCACGGTTGGGCGCATCATGTCCTACCTGAAAGACCTGGGTATTCTAAACCAGGATCCGGAGACCCTGTCTTACATGATGGGTTCCAAGCCGCTGGCCTGGGCGGGCATCTACACCGTCACCAGCGACGTGCGCAGCCTGGCGCTGCCGATCATGGTCAAACTGCAGGAAAAAACGCGCGAAACCATCAGCCTGTACGTGCTGGAAGGCGACGAACGGGTGTGTGTGGAGCGACTGGAAAGTCCGGAAACCGTGCGGATTGTGGCGCGGGTAGGGCGGCGCATCCCTTTGTATGCCGGTTCGGCTGGCAAGATCTTCCTGGCGTATCTGCCCGAGGCGCGCCGCGAGCAGATTTTGAAGAAAACCAAGCTGGTGCCGTTGACCGAAAAAACCATCACCAGCCTGGACGAGCTGCGTGCCAACCTGCAAAAAATCCAAAAACAGGGCTACGCGGTCAGCCGCGGAGAATGGGTGTTGGAAGCAGCCGGCGCGGCAGCGCCGATTTTCGACCAAAGGGGCCAGATCGTGGCGGCATTGACCATCAGCGGCCCTTCGCAGCGTTTCAGCGCCGAGAAAATGCAGGAAATGGCGCATATGGTAAAGGAAAGCGCGGCTGAAATTTCAGCCGAGTTGGGCTACTACCCGGCTGCCAGAGTCCGGTAGATTTCATTGAAAAGGAGAACGAAAAGATGTGGCTGCATGAAATCCTGAAAGATAAAATCGATAACGCGAGAGAGCGCCTGCAGCGGATCAAACAGGAGTACAGCGACCAAACCGTCAGCGAAGTAAAGGTCAAGCACCTTTTCAATGGATTGCGCGGCGCGGACCTGCTGATCAGCCAGATTTCGCACGTCGATCCACAGGAAGGCGTTCAATTCTACAACTATTCCGTTGACCAGGTGCTGGAATTGCTGCCCAGGGCTGATAACAGCGAGCTGCCCCTGGGGGGCGGCATGTATTATTTATTATTGACCGGCGATATTCCCACGCGCGAACAGGCTTTGGCGGTGGAAGAGGAATGGCGCCGGCGCAGCGACCTGCCCTACCACGTGGCGGATATGCTGCGCGCCATGCCGCGCGACACACACCCCATGACCATGTTCTCGCAGGCCATCCTGGCGCTGCAATCGCGTTCCGAATTTACCCGCCATTACGTCAACGGCTTGCAGAAAACGGATTACTGGCAGCCCACCCTGGAGGACAGCCTCAACCTGGTGGCCAAGGCGCCGGCGATTGCGGCGGCCATCTACAATATCAAGTATCACAACCAGGGATTGGTGCCGCCCAGTCAAACGCTGGACTGGAGCGCCAATTTCGCCTACATGATCAACAAGGAATGGGATAACGAGTACATGGACCTGTGCCGCCTGTTTTTCGTGGTGCATTCCGAGCAGGGCATCGGCAACGTGTGCGAACATACCGCCTGGCTGGTCAGCTCGGCTCTTTCCGACGTTTACTTTGCCTGTTCCGCCGCCATGAACGGCCTGGCCGGCCCGCTGCACGGGCGCGCCAACCAGGACAGCCTGGAATGGCTGCTGGGCATTTTGCACAAGTTCGGCGAATGCCCCAGCGAGAAGCTGCTGGAAGAATACATTTGGGACACGATTAACCGCGGCAAGATCATCCCCGGCTATGGCCACTCGGTGCTGCGCAAGACTGATCCGCGCTTCCTGGCGCAATTGGAATTCGGACGCAAACGCATGGGCGAAGACAGCCTGTTCCAATTGGTCGAACTGGTTTACAAGGTCGCCCCGCGCGTGCTGCAGGAGTACGGCAAGGTGAGCGATCCCTGGCCGAACGTGGACGCCATCAGCGGCGCCATGCAATACCACTGCGGGCTGCATGAATACGACTTCTATACAGTGTTATTCGGCGTGGGGCGCGTGATCGGCATCACCGCCAACCTGGTGTGGTCGCGGGCGCTGTTCACGCCGATCGAGCGTCCGCAGTCGCTCACCCTGGCGGTGCTCGAACAGCAACTCGGCATCGCGCCTGCCTGACCAATCTAAATCCCCCATACCGGGGGATTTTTATTACAATAAAGATAGCGTTTAAAGGAGGAAGCCATGCAGGTTTTTTGCGATCGCTGCCAAAAAACGGGGGAATTCAATCCACACATCTTTTGCTGCGAATGCGGCGGCGCCTGGGAACCGTTGGAGCGTTCCGATTTCGACAGGCAGTCCATTCTGACTTCCGATAGCACAGTGTGGCGCTACCGCAGCATCATGGGGTTGGAAGAGATCAGCAGGCCGCAATCCCTGGGGGCAGGCTGGACGCCGATCATGGAAACCGTGTGGTCAGGTCAGCCGGTGGCATTCAAGCTGGAGTACATGGCACCCAGCGGTTCCTTTAAAGACCGCGGCACGGAAGTGGAAATCAATTATCTAAAAGCAATGGGCGTCAAGGAAGTGGTGGAAGATTCCTCGGGCAACGCGGGCGCGTCGCTGGCAGCCTATGCCGCGCGCTGCGGATTGCACGCAGCCATTTACGCGCCGGAGAGTGCTTCGCCGGCCAAGCTGGCGCAGATAACCGTATACGGGGCGCAGCTGCGCCTGATCCCCGGGCCGCGCAGCGCCTCCAGCCAGGCAGTGTTGCAAGCTATCAACGAGACGGGGGTGGTGTATGCGTCGCACGCATACAACCCGGTCTATTTACTGGGCCAGCAAACCTTTGCCTGGGAAATCTGGGAGCAGAGCGGCGGGAAATTGCCGGACGCGCTGGTCATCCCGGTTGGGCAGGGCGGCTTGCTGCTGGGCGCCTGGCTGGGTTTCAGCCGTTTACGGCAAGCGGGATTGGTAAAGCGCATCCCGCGCCTGTTCGCGGTCCAGCCGGAAGTGCTGGCGCCCATCCTGCAAGCGCTGGCTGCCGGAAAAGAAGAAGTAGAAGAAATCGCCCCGAAAGAGAAGAGCCTGGCGGAAGGATTGGCGATCGTCAAACCGGTGCGCGGGCGGCGTATCCTGCAGGCCTTGCGCGAGAGCAGCGGCGGGGCGTTGACCGTCAGCGAGGCGGAAATCCGCAATGCCCACCAGCAGTTGGCGCACATCGGCCTGTATGCCGAACCGACCAGCGCGGCGGCCGCGGCTGCCCTGGGGCAGGTGCGGCAAATTCTCGGCGAAAAAGCCAAAATCGTTGCCGCCCTGACCGGTAGTGGGTTAAAATCTCCAATAAATTCATGAATTGACTGAACAAGGCAGACCGAATGGATGAAGTGATTGCGTTTACGCGCGGCGTGCCGCCGGTGGAAAGCTTTCCCGTGAAGAAGTTGGAAGAATGCGCCAAAGCGGTGCTGGAACGCGACGCCGGGAACGTGCTGCAATACGGCGCGGCCGCGGGATACTTGCCCCTGCGGGAATGGATTGCGGGTGAATACCACGTATCCGTGGATCAGATCCTGGTCGGGCAGGGTTCGCTGCAATTGATCGACACGATGGCGCGCGTTTCTCTAAAAAAGGATGATCGCGTCTTCCTGGAGCAGCCCACCTACGACCGGGTGCTGACCATTTTCGGACGCTGCGGCTGTGAACTGGCTGGCATTGACTTGCTTAACGGATTGCTTGACTTTGAGCAGCTGGAACGCAAACTGAAAGATGGCGCAACCCCGCGCTATTTCTATCTCATCCCGGATTTTCAGAACCCCAGCGGGGCGCTGATGCCGCTGGAAGACCGCCGGCGGCTGGTCGAACTGGCGCGGGCTTATGATTTTTTCCTGATCGAGGACGGCCCATACCGCCATTTGCGTTACTATGGAGAAGACCTGCCGACCCTGTTCGAACTGGCACCCGAGCATGTCATTTTCACTTCCTCATTCAGCAAGTTGATCAGTCCCGGATTGAGGGTGGGTTTCATGATCCTGCCCGCGCAGCTCTTCCAGGATGTGCGCAAATTCGCCGAGGACACCTACATCAATGCCAGCTATCTCAACCAGGCGATCGCGCATGCCTTCATCGAACGCGGTTGGCTGACGCAAAATTTGACCGTGTTAAAAGAACTCTACCGGCCGCGGCTGGATTCCCTGCTGCAAAGCCTGGATGAGCAATTCAGCGGGAAAGCTGACTGGATCAAACCACAGGGTGGTTTTTTTGTGGGAATGAACCTGTCAAGCGCCTTTCAGGTACCGGATAAGGAACGGGCGCTGGCCGGCGGGCTGCTGTTGAGCGATAGCCGGGGCTTTTTCATCGACGGCGGCGAACAATTCATCCGCCTGCCGTTTTGCGCGCTGACAACCACACAATTGAGAGTCGGGATTGAAAGGCTTGGAAAAATGATCGCCCCATAGGGGCATGAATATGCGGCAGATATAAAAAACTCCCCTGTTCAACCAGGGGAGTTTTTGGAATCAATAACGACCGCCATAATCCGAACGGCCACCGCCGCGGTTGCCGCCACCGCCACGCCGGCTGCCCCCGCCACCGCCGCGCCGGTTGCGGTTATCGAATTGCGGGCGATAATCCTCTTTCGGGCGAGCCATATCCACTTTCAATGGACGATCCTTGTAATTGTATGAGCTGAAAATCTTCAGCGCATTCTGCATGGCTTCCTGGTTACCCATCTCAACAAAACCAAATCCTTTTGACTGACCGGAGAATTTATCCTTGATCAAAACGACCGATTTCACTTCTCCCGCTTCTGAAAAAAGAGTTTTGATGTCCTCTTCACTTGTGTCAAAAGGCAGGTTGCCAACGTACAATTTTGTTTCCATATTTTTCCTTTACTGGTTGAAAATGAAATACCGCCAGATCATTGGATCTGGCGGCTTGATACCTACTCACGGATCGAAATCTGTAAACAAATTATATCATTCTAACGGGATCGTGAATGTGAATGTGCTGCCCTGATTTTTCCCGGCGCTTTCTGCCCAAATCTTGCCGCCGTGCGCTTCCACCAGCGATCTGGCGATGGTCAGGCCGATGCCGCTGCCGCCGCCGTTGGCGCGCGAGCGGGACTTATCGGCCCGGTAAAAGCGTTCAAAGATGTGCGCCAGATGCTGCGGAGAAATCCCGATGCCGTCATCCTGGATGGAAAACTGGATGGCATTTTCAACCTGCTTCACTTCGAGCAGGACATGGCCATCCGCGGGGGTGAAATGCAAGGCGTTGATCAGCAGGTTATGCAGCACTTGCTGGATGCGGTCGATATCCACGTTGAGATCGGGCAGGCTGCCCTCAACCCGGGTTTTCAAAGTGACGCCTTTCATGGTGAACGTATTTTCCAGGGGGGTGACGGCCGATTTCACCAGACCCGGGACCCGAACGTTTTTCTTTTCGAGACGCAGCGAGCTGCTATCCACACGGCTGAGTTCCTGCAGGTCCTCCACCAGGCGCTGCAGGCGGTCGGCTTCGCGGTAGATCTGCTGGTAGGTGCTTTTTTCAGCCGGCAGCACGCCGTCCATCAGCGCTTCCATCGAACCCTTGATGGCCGTCAATGGCGTGCGCAGTTCATGGCTGATATCACCAATCAACTGCTTGCGCATGGATTCGATGTTTTCCAACTTCTCGGCCATCTGGTTGAATTGATCACCCAGTAAACCCAACTCGTCCTGCGGAATCTCCTCGGCGGGGATGCGATGGGTGTAATCGCCTTTGGCAATCTGCTTGCTGGCGTGCGCCAGCCTTTGGATCGGGCGGGTGATCAGGCGGCTGATCAACAGCGCTGCAATCAATGAGATCACAAATGCCGCCAGGGCGGATATCCACATCGATTCATTCACGGCTGCCTGGAAATTTTCATACAAGCTCATACCTCGTGCGCCGCTGCCGCCCATCATGCTTTGCATGTTTTCACCCATGCGGCCCACATGCCGATCGAAGGCGGCGGCAATGGACAGGTTCATGGCCAGGGCGTGAATGGCGCCCGCCAGAAGCACGACCGCGATGAAAGCAGCCAGGATCTTGAACATCCAGCGGCTTTTAATTGTCTTAAGCATGCTCATCCTGTTTGTGTTTATCTTCGAAGCGGTAGCCTGCCCCGCGCACGGTTTCGATGAACTCGCTGCCGATTTTCTGGCGCAGATGCCCGATGTGCACGTCCACCACGCGCAGGTCGCCGAAATAATCATAGCCCCAGGCCAATTCAAGCAATTTTTCCCTTGAAAGCACCATGCCGTGATGCTCAGCCAATATGGACAGCAGATCGAATTCGAGCGCGGTCAGTTCGATCTCTTGCTCGCGTACCCAAGCCCGCCGGCTGCCGCCGTCGATGCGCACATGCGGAAGCGCGATCACCTTGCGGCCGCTTTCAGCAGCGGGTTTCTGCAGGCGACGCAGGGCGGCTTTCACGCGCGCCATCAACTCGCGCGGGCTGAAGGGCTT
>CAZDUN010000014.1:0-10741 GCA_964508615.1 uncultured Pelolinea sp.
AAATGGGACACGCAACAATTCGCCAGCAACCCAACCTGAATGAAGGCTATACGCATAGCATCGGCCACGGGCTGGGGCTGGACGTGCACGAAAACCCCTTCAGCGGAATTACTGCCACGGAAAAAGATTTCCTGTCGCCAGGTTCGGTCTTTACCGTTGAGCCGGGTTTGTATTATCCTTCTCAAAACATCGGCATTCGCATCGAAGATACGGTATATTTAAATACTGAAGAAGAATTTGAAATCATGGCGGATTATCCCTATGACCTGGTTCTGCCGATGAAATCTTAAAATGAATCCGAAAAAACCGACCAAAAAAAACACCCGCATTCTCGCTGTAGAGACTTCCTGCGATGAGACCGCCGCGGCAATCCTGGTGGACGGCCGCTATATCCTTTCCAATGTGGTTGCCTCGCAAATTGACTTGCACGCCAAATTTGGGGGAGTCTTCCCGGAGATGGCATCCCGCCAGCACATCCTGACCATCTACCCAGTAGTCGATGAAGCCCTGCAGCAGGCGCATTTGAGCTTGTCCGAGCTCGACGCCATAGCTGTAACGCGTGGGCCGGGACTGGCTGGGTCGCTGGTGGTCGGTATGAATATGGCCAAGGCACTGTCCATGGGCAGCCAGCTGCCATTGATCGGCATTAACCACCTGGAGGGCCATTTGTATTCCGCCTGGATCCAGGCGGAAGCGGATGAATCCAGTAAACCCCCTGAATTTCCATTGATCGCGTTAATCGTTTCCGGAGGCCATACCTCCCTTTTGTTGATGAAAGATCATTTGCAGTATGAATTGCTCGGCAATACGCTGGACGACGCAGCCGGCGAAGCATTCGATAAAGTAGCCCGATTGCTAAACCTGCCCTATCCCGGCGGGCCATCTGTGCAGAAAGCGGCCGAAAAAGGTAATCCCTCCGCTTTTAATTTTCCTCGCTCCAGGCTGGAAGGCAGTTGGAACTTTTCATTCAGCGGATTGAAAACCGCGGTATTGCGTGAAGTACGCACCCTGCAGGAACAAGGCACGGTCGTTCCGGTTGAAGATATGGCAGCCAGTTTTCAGGAAGCCGTTGTGGACGTACTGACTGAAAAGACGTTTCAGGCTGCAGAACAATTCAAAGCCCAGCATATCGTCGTCGCGGGAGGAGTTTCAGCCAACCGCGCGCTGCGTAAAACGTTGACTGAAGAAAAACGCTTCACGACTCATATTCCTCCTTTAAAGTATTGTACGGATAACGCCGCCATGGTGGCGGCAGCTGGCTACCAGCGCTACATTAATGGCTATTTTGACGATCTCAGCATGGACGTATTCCCGAATTGGCCATTAGCATAAAACCATTTCACCAAGCCTTATGGAAAATCAGATCAAAGGAGATATTCAATCCAAGTCTGAAGAAAAAGGGACAAATAAGCACACCTGTGCGGGTTTCGGCGCAGGCGCGCTCTGCCCAGTATGTAAAAAAGGCAGGCTGGATTACAATAGTCTGCTCAACCTGGTATGCGACAAATGCGGTTGGGAATCGACTGCCAGCTTTACCTGATAATCTATACAATTCAATCTCGGAGAGATGATTGGAAGGAGATCGATGGACGCAAAAGTGATCTGGAAAAATCGCATGAGTTTCGAAGGAAGCTCGGATTCGGGATTCAAGCTTCCCCTGGGAACCACACCCGAAGTGGGTGGTGACAACGATGGTTTCCGCCCAATGGAATTACTTGCGATCGGCCTGGCAGGCTGCACCGCCATGGATGTGATCTCGATTCTGTCAAAGAAACGCCAGGAAGTGACCAGTTTTGAAGTTCTCGTTCATGCCGACCGGCAGGAGGAACACCCCAAGGTGTTCACTCACCTGACCATTGAATATGTGTTGGGCGGCAAGGATATCGCGCGCGAAGCAGTGGAGAGAGCTGTGCAGCTTTCAGCGGAGAAATATTGCCCCGCCCAGGCCATGTTCACCAAAATCGCGCCCATTGACCTGAAAATCACGATTCTTTAGAACTGTCCGTGTAATTAGAAAAAAGAGGTGCAGATCTCCGATAATTGCATCCCCATGATTATTCAGGAAGATCTGCACCACAGTAAAAGGGGAGAGACTCCGCGATTACCTTCCTCTACGGCGAGTGGTTACATCAAAGATCACAGCCAACAACAAAACCATCCCGCGCACGATGTACTGCGAAGAGATATCAATGCCCATCAGGTTCATGCCGCTGGTCAGCGAAGTCATGACCAGCGCGCCAATCAGCGATCCGGTTACTTTGCCAACGCCACCCGCCGCTGAAACGCCGCCCACGTAAGCCGCGGCAATTGCATCCATCTCGAAAAGCTGCCCGGCCACTGTGGTAGCGGATTGCAGACGGGAGGAGTACAGGATGCCCGAAAGCGCGGCTAACATTCCCATCGAACCGAAGACGATGAATGTCAACTTTTTAACGTCAATACCGCTCAGTTCGGCCGCTTCCGGGTTACCGCCGATGGCGTAGATGTAACGGCCTAAAACTGTCTTGGTCGTAATGTAGTGATACAGCGCAACAACCACCAGCATGATCACAACCGTCCAGGACAATCCGTTATAACCCGCCAGCACCCAGGTAATCCCCAGGATTACAGCCGAGGTGAAGATGAGCTTCATGATGAACATATCCATTGTTAATACTTCGAAGTTATAGGCCAATTTATTTTGGCGGCTCCTGATTTCATTATAAATATTAAGAATCACTGCAATAATTCCTAACAGGAGGGTCAATTTGTGCATATCCGGCAGCAGGCTCATTTCCGGAAAATCGGGGATGAAGCCATTGCCGATCGCGTTGTAGGTAGCATTGGGGATAATGATAGTACCCGTTTTCAGGGTTACCAGTAATAAAAACCCCCGGTAGATCAACCAGCCTGCCAGCGAAGCCACAAACGCCGGGATTCCCAACTGCGCGACGGGGAAGGCAGTGATCAGACCTGCGACTATACCCATTGCCATAACCAGTGGAATGACAATTCCCACGGGTAGATGCCAGGAAACCATCGCAATTGCTGCCATTGCGCCTAAAAATCCGGCCAGGAACCCAACCGAGAGATCGATGTGGCGAATCACAATCACCAGTGTCATACCCACAGCCAGGACGGCGATATAACCAGTTTGGTTAAGCAAATTACTGATATTTCGGGAAGATATAAATATACCATTTGTAGTCGCAGTGAAAAAGAGAATAATTGCCACCAGTGCAATATACATACCGTATTCACGGACATTTTGTTTCAGTATTTTTTGAATATTTTTAATAAATGACATATCCGGTCTCCTTAATTCGTAGCCATGCGCATGATTTTTTCCTGGGTGGCGTCTTCAATTGGCATTTCCCCGGCAATTCTTCCCGATGAAACAATATAAACCCGATCACTCATGCCCAGGATTTCAGGCAATTCCGATGAAATCATAATAATGCTCTTGCCCTCCGCGACCAGCCGGTTCATAATGGTATATATCTCATATTTCGCGCCAACATCGATGCCGCGCGTGGGTTCATCCAGAATAAGAATTTCAGGGCCGACAAACAGCCACTTGGCCAGCGATACTTTCTGTTGATTCCCTCCGCTCAGATTGAGCACGATCTGTTCAATGGATGGCGTGCGGATATCAAGATTTTTCCTGTATTCGGTTGCCTCTTTAACTTCGTTATTCTCATTAACCACCCCGTGCCTGGCAATTTTATTCAAATTGGCCAATGTGATGTTCTGTTTCACATCCTGGATCAGGATCAATCCATTTCCCTTGCGATCTTCGGTTACATAAGCGAGGCCGGAATTAATCGCTTGTCTCGGATTCTTAAAATTGTGTTTTTTACCCTGAACAATGATCTCGCCATTGATTGCAAAACCGGTAGGGTTGCCAAAAAGGCTCAAAGCCAATTCAGTTCTACCTGAACCCATCAACCCGGCGAAACCAACGATTTCACCTTTCCTTACGTTGAAATTGATATCCTTCAAAATCGACCGCCCGATCTTCGGATCGTATGCATTCAACCCACGAACTTCAAAAACCACATCGTTAGAGCGAACCCTTTGACGGGGAGGGTAAACGTTGTTAATCTCGCGCCCCACCATGTGTTTAATGAGGACACCTTCCGATACTTCGCCATTCTTCGCATTGAGCGTGCAAATGGTTTTTCCATCACGCAGCACCGTAACCGTATCAGCAATACCGATGACTTCTTTCAGTTTATGCGAAATCAAAATGGAGGTGACAGCGTGTTTTTTCAATTCCCTTAATAAATCAAACAGATTTTCACAGTCATCCTCGTTCAATGCCGAAGTAGGTTCATCCAGGATCAACAGTTTTACATCCTGGCTCAATGCCTTGGCAATCTCAATTAATTGCTGCTTTCCGACCCCCAGGTCCCTGACCTTCGTGGCTGGATTGACATCCAGCCTGACCTTTTTCAGCATTTCCACGGCTTGTTTGATGGTCTCGTTCCAATCGACAATACCCCCCTTGTGAATTTCGTGGCCTAAAAAGATATTTTCATATACCGACATTTCGGGAACAAGCGCCAGTTCCTGGTAAATAATCGCAATACCGGCATTTTTACTATCGTTTATTCCCGAAAATTTTTGTTCTACACCATTGAAAAATATCTCGCCGGTATATTCACCAAATGGATAAACCCCGCTTAAAACTTTCATCAGTGTGGATTTACCTGCGCCGTTTTCACCCACCAGGCAATGGATCTCGCCCCTGGTTACGGAAAAACTGACCTCGTCCAGCGCCCTGACACCCGGAAATTCTTTGGTGATGTATTTCATTTCCAAGATATGGTTATTCATTGATCAATCCACTCCGTATCAGTTAAAGCGGTTTGTAAAAATTTTGTGGAAGAATAGTGATGGCATTGCTACCATCACTATTCTTTTTACCAATCTCGCTTACTTACTCAAGCCCGGTGAATTGATCGGCGGTGTAATAACCACTATCGATCAAAGCGGATTTCACGTTGTTCTTGTCAACCGTGACCACTGCGGACTGAATGGCGGGAACTTCCTTGGCGCCATTGTCGTAGCTGCCCTTGGAAGCAGGTTCGCTGCCCTCAAGCAGTGCAATAGCGGCTGCAATCGCGTCGCTCACCAGCGTGCGGACATCTTTCCAAACCGTCATGGACTGTTTGCCATCGATGATGTACTGGACGGAAGCGATTTCAGCATCCTGCCCGGTAACGAAGTACTCAGTCACATCCTTGTCAGCGCCGAATGCATCTGCAATCGCGCGCGCGGTGCCATCATTGGGAGCCAGGATAAAGACCTTGCCCTTATCGGCGGCAGTCGCGGAGGTCAAGTGAGCCTCAGCTTTGTTCTTGGCCACATCGAACAGCCAATCCGTGGTAACCTGGCCGATGATCTTGCTCATCTCATCGCGGGTTAGTTCAGCCTTATCCTGCAGCGCAACAGCTTCGCTCGAATTTTTGATGACGAATGTGCCATCAGCAATCTTGGGCTGCAAAACGCTCCAGGCGCCTTCGAAGAAGAGGAACGCATTGTTATCGGAAGCTGCGCCGGCATACAGGTATAACGGGTTGCCGGTGCCGGTGGCGTTGTCGATCAGGTACTGGCCCTGCTGGGCGCCAACCGCAATGCTATCGAAGGTAACATAGTAATCCACTGCTTCGGTATCGCGGATCAGGCGGTCATAGGAAATGACTTTCACGCCTGCAGCGGCGGCTTCCTCTGCAGCGGCAGCGGCAGCGGTTCCATCCTGCGGGCAAATGATAATCACTTTAACGCCCTTGGAAATCAGCGATTCAACATTGGTCTTCTCTTTCGCGGAATCACCCTGGCTGAAGAGGATTTCAACATCATAACCTGCTTCGGTCAAAGCATCCTTGAACCTGGTCTCGTCCTGGATCCAGCGGGGTTCGTCCTTGGTGGGGAGAACGATGCCGACAGCCAATGTCGCTTCTTCAGCAGGAGCTGCTTCCTCTGCGGGAGCGGCTTCCTCAGCGGCTGGTGCAGCTTCTTCAACTGCTGCCGGTTGGCATGCTGTTAAAACAGAGGCAGCAATCATCAGTGCCGCGAGTAATACGTACAGTGATACTTTTTTAAGCATTTTCATTCCTCCTTGGTAGAATGAGTTTTGATTTGTTTTCTACATTTGCATTTATTTTATTTTCTTTATTTAGGTAAACCACCTCCTGTGTCTTGAGATTGGATAAGTGCATCATCAGCAAAAATCAACTCTGAGTAAGTTTTATCCTCTGAGCTGAATTCAAAAATTTTCTTAATCTCTGATAAATTGTAAGAATGTTTTATTCATATGACGGCGTAGGTATAGAATAGCAAAAACCTGAACCCTCAATTTGGCTTTTTTCCCCCCATAACATTAGGGGAAATCCCCTAGCTGGCAAAGTACCTAATCCGTCGAGCTGCCCGCGTTGACGCGTGGATGTGGGATCTCGACCAACAGCAAAGATCCACCTTCCGGCAAACGCTGTAAGTGAAATCTGCCGCTCATTAAAGCCACGCGTTCACTGATGCCAAGCAAACCATAATGTCCGTTGTTGGCCAAAGCCACAAGGTCGAAATCTTCATCCAAACCCAGGCCATCATCGCTGAGTGATACCATCAATGAGCGCGGTGTGGAATGCCGCAAGGTCAGTTGAACATGCTTTGCCTGGGCGTGGCGCCAAACATTATTTAACCCCTCCTGGATAATGCGGAAGATGGATAATTCTGTTTCTTCAGGTAAACGTCCCAGTTTGGTATCGAGATTCAATTCCACCCGGATGCCGGTGCGTACCGACCAATCCTGAGTATAAGATTGCAGCGCCGCGCCCAAACCGAGATTATCAATAGTCGGCGGCCGTAAATTTCGGCAAATATTACGTAAGCTATCGATCAGATCGCGAATTCCTTTGCGAGTATTAGCCAGGTTTTCTTGCAAATGAGAAACTTGCCTGCCATCCGCTTCGAGGCTCTCCAATTCATAATTTACGCTGAGCAGATCCTGGATGATATCATCGTGCAATTCACGCGCCAGGTACTTGCGCTCTTCTTCTCTCTCGGAAAGCAGCCGCCGCTGCGCATCTCGCAGCGCCAGGTTGGCTTGATCCAAGGCATGCAATTGTTCTGCGAGTTGTTCGGTTAACTGCCGGTTAAGCGTACCTTCAGCAGCCAAATCTTTTTCCAGCAGCATCTGATGGTAACGCAATTTCTCTGCATTCTCGCGAATCTGGTCATAACTATCGTAATCCCAATACGTCGGCTCAGGTTCAGAGGGATTTCTCATTCCCAACAAGGTACTGACAACTTCTTCCCTGCTAGTTTTGTCGGTAAAAAGGTTGGCTACTTTCCTGCCCTGGTTGAGGATGATGATGCGGTCAGTGACTGCAAACAAATGATCGAGATTATTACTGCTGAATAAGACCGAGACACCCTCCTGACGCCATTCCTGGATCAGCCCCAGCAATCGCTGCTGGTAGGGATAACTTAGAGAAACGGTAGGTTCGTCGATGATGATCAATTTAACGGGTTTGGTCAAGACTCTGGCAATCGCGATCATCTGGCGCTGTTCGCCGGACAAGTTATATGCTTCTTCATTGAGCGAATCAAACTGAATCCCCAATTTTTCCAGAAGCTGCAATGCTTTCTGGCGCATGCGGTCATTATCCAACTTGCGCAGCCAACCCAGCCAATTCATGGATCCGATCTCACTACCCAGAAATATATTACTGACAATATCCAGGTGATCCTCAAGCGGCGGCCGTTGATGGATGACGCCGATCCCCAAATTCTGTGCAATAAAAGGATAGGTCAGTTTTTTCCCCAGGTAGAATATATCGCCCTCGTCAGGGATATAAAGCCCGGCTAATAGCATGATCAAAACTGATTTACCCGAACCGGTGCTGCCGGTCAACCCGATCACTTCACCAGAGGGAATATCAAAACTTACCTGCTGAATCACAGGTAAAGTACCAAAAGATTTGGTGAGGTTTTTAACCTGCAAGAGTGTTTGCATAGGCTGCATCCCAGCTAAACTATTTCGCGGGTTTCCATCGATATTTTATACACCCTCGCTTCCCAACGGTATGAGCGCCGCACCACCACGGAATCAAGCCGGCTGGTAGAAAAATTATACATGATTTCATTTTCATTACGACAATGGCGCTCACTCATCAGGAAAGTGTTCAGTGGTATAAATGACATATGACCAAAACTCGCATTCTTCTGGCAGATGATCATGCGATTGTGCGCGCCGGAATCCGGCGAATGATCGAGCAACTGCCAGACCTGGAGGTTGTGGGGGAAATCGGGAACGGTTCAGAATTATTAAGTTCGCTGAAAAATAACAAAGTTGATTGCCTGATCATGGATGTCACCATGCCAGAATTCCAACCAATTCAGGCGATTCATAAAATTCGGTCTCTCTATCCAGAAATGAAAATATTGGTCGTCAGCGCTTATGACGATGATATTTATGTCAAAGGCCTGCTGAACGCCGGGGTGAATGGTTATCATATGAAAGACCAGTCACTGAACGATCTGAAATTGGCCATACAGCAAGTCTTGGCGGGGGAACGTTGGATTTCCAGTTCATTGATCAGTAAATTAACCGAACCCCCATCCAGAAAACCAGCGATACCCGATTTAACCGAAAGACAGCGTACAATCCTGCGCTTGCTGCATGAAGGTTTGGATAACAAATCCATTGCAAAAGAAATTGACCTGAGCGTTAAAACTATCGAGAACCACCTGACGCGTTTATACCAGCAGCTAGATGTACAAAGCCGCCTGGAAGCAGTCAATTTTGTCACCCGCCATCCAGAAATCCTGGCGACGCCTGGCAATAAAGCGGCGGAATTAATCATCCCGACCAAACGAGAATCGGAGAATTCCTCTGCTATTCTGGTAGTGGATGATAATGCGCGTTATCGGAAGCAACTTCTGAAAATGATCGGTATCGCCCATCCTGGGGCATTGATCTATGAGACAGATAACATCCAGAGTTCCTTGCAATTGGCAAGAAACGTCGTCTTTCAATTGGTATTGATTGATGTAATCCTGGGAGAAGAGGATGGTATTCAGTGCGCCAGGAAAATTAAAAATATTAATCCGCAAACCCGCATTGTGCTGATCAGCGCCTACCCGGACCGCGAGTTTCATCGGCAAGCGTTGGAATCCGGCGCGGTGGCATTCCTGGACAAGAAAAACCTGGATCTGGCCGCGATCAAACAAGTAATTAACGACGTACTGCTGATCTGAACCAATAGAATTTTAATAATTCAGAAGCAAACCTGAACCCACTTCTTTGATGTTTGCGACAGCGGCTAACTGGATTTTCGAGTGTAAATCAGTGCAATGACACGCATGGAGCTGTTCCGGCATGATTTTCTGAAAATATTCCAGCGTACCTTGCATTTGCTGCGCGGTTGGATTCAACAGATGAAAACCGCCGATGACATCCAAAACGCGTGTTTCGCCAGTGACCTTTTTTGCGTATTCGATGATGTTGCAAATACCCGCGTGCGAGCAGCCTGTGATGATCACCAATCCTGAATCCGCCTGGTAGACCAAAGCGCTGTCATCCAGAATTCTATCCGGGGTTTCAGTGCCATCTTTCAAACGCAGCATGCCAATATTGCGCTGAGCTTCAAAATCGTTTAATCGTTCGATCTCCCCCAGAAAAATCAATCTTGAGGTCAAATACGCCGGAAGGGAGGTCAGCTGCAGGTTGAAAAACAAACTTAAGGTTTCAATTTTTAATAAGGACCCGATCTCGGGATTATTTTTATAGTATCGGCTGGCAAAAACATCCGGGTGGGCCACGAGTGTAGGTGTTTTCACATCCCTGGCCAGAGAACGCTTTTCAGCCAACATTCTCACAAGGTATTCCAGCCCCCAGGTATGATCCAAATGTCCATGCGAGAGAACCACCATGTCGATATCAGCCAGGTCGATACCCAGCCGTTGGGCATTGGTCAGGAATGCGTCGGAATAACCCGCATCAAACAGGATCTTGCGGCCTTCTGTCTCGATATAAAAGGAAACAGCCGGTTCGCCGATCAGGTAAAGGTCGATAAAGGTGTTATTATCAACCAGCACGGTTAATTTCATATTTCCCTTCAGTCTCTTTTTCATATATTCAACCAACGGGTTGACTCATCCGGCAGGTTCTCAATCGAGCTTTCCACCAAATGGCAGCCTGGCAGCGATTGCAGGAATAACTGGCCATATTGCTTGGAACGCACGCGGCGATCCAGAACCGCCACCACACCACGATCAGATTGCGTGCGGATCAGGCGGCCAAACCCCTGGCGAAATCGGAGAATGGCTTCCGGTAGCATGTATTCACTAAAGGGATTCTCAAAAGTCTCCGCGCGCGCGGCAATCACCGGATCGCTGGGAACGTCGAATGGCAGTTTGACGATCATCAGGATCGACAAGGCTTCGCCGGGTACATCCACGCCTTCCCAAAACGATTTGGTCCCCAACAAAACTGCGCGGTCGGTTGAGCGGAATGAATCCAGCAGCGCGCTGGTGGATGCGCCTTCTCCCTGCTCATAAACCTGGATATTATCCTTGGCAAGCAATGGTGAAATAACATGGGAGGTGGCTTTCAACTGCCGATACGAAGTGAACAGCACCAGCATACGGCCGCCTGTGGCGCGCGCCGTGCGCAGAATCGCTCTTTCAATCGACCTTTGATGATTTAAATAATCGATCGGCTCGGGCATATCCGTAGGCAGGAAAAGCATGGCCG
>CAZDUN010000014.1:10751-25325 GCA_964508615.1 uncultured Pelolinea sp.
GTTTTTTCAAGAAACGAGTTGGATTTTCCCTCCGCAGGAAAAGCATGGCCGAGTTTTCATAATCGAAAGGAGAACCCAGGATCAGTTCATCTGCTTCATCAGCGTTCAAGCGCGCGCGGATGTAATCGAAGGAATTATTGGCCGTCAAAGTCGCGGAGGTGATCACCACGCTTTCCTTTGTATGCCAGAGATACTTTTCCATCAAAGGGCCAATCTCCAACGGGGCAAAGTTCAATGACAAGCGGTTGTATTTACTGTCCAGTTCAATCCAATAGATCGTGTTGCTATCCAGCTCGGAAACCATGGCATGAATATTGTTGTGTATTTCCTGCATCACGTGGACAATCGAAAGCAATTCACCCAAGAGGTTTTCTATCTGTTCGGTGCTCGCCGCTTCTGCATCGGATAAGCCATTGATCATTGCGGTCAAAGAACGCTGCAGGGCGTCCAATGGCTCAGCCACTTCATCCCAGGCAATCATGACATCATCCCAGATCGGCTGATGCTGCGTGGAAGCGATCACGCGAACTTGTTGGCCGTAATCACCCACTTCATTTCCGTTGCGTTCCTGGTCCAGAAACTGCTCAATGCTCCTGAAGAAGTCGTTGAATCGCGCTTGCGCGCGATATGCCAAATCCGTAGCTTTTTCCACCACGCGCGCAATCGCGGAATATTCAGCCGGTTTGACCTGGTTTGAAAGCGCAGTAAGGAGCTGACCCAGATTGCCGCTATTGGAACTTCCCAGCTCATCAAACATGCGTTGGATATCACTCTGCGTGACCCGGTAGCTGAGCGCGCTGGTGGAAGCGTCCTCCAGGTGATGGGCTTCATCCACAATCAGGTATTTATATTCCGGCAGGACACGGTTGTTCGCCACCACATCCGAGAGCAGCAAGGCGTGGTTAACAATGATGATATGCGCGGCCAGGGCGGCCTGACGGGCGCGGAAATATGGGCAGACACCCCCCATACGGTTCAGGCAGACTTCGGCAGTGCAAGCCTCATCTTGGGCAGAAATCCGCTTCCAGGCTTCATTTTCCGCCGGTCCGGTCAGGTTCAATTCACTTAGCTGCCCATTGCCGCCGTTTTCTAGCCAAACCAGGATCTTTGCCAACAGGCGCATCTCACTGGCATCCCTGGGTTTACGGTGACGCAACGCCTCCAGGCGCCGCGGGCAGAGATAGTTAACCCGGCCTTTCAATACTCCCACCCGTAAATCAATACCCAGCGCATTTTTAAGGTCCGGAATATCTTTCTTAATGAGTTGATCCTGCAAATTCAGGGTATTGGTGGAGATGACCACACGCGCATTATTCCGCATGGACCACAAAGCCGAGGGCACCAGATACGCATATGATTTACCAATCCCGGTCCCGGCTTCCACCATCAGATGCTGGCTGCTGGAAAGCGCATTGGTGATGGCTTGCAGCATCTCCAATTGTTCATTGCGGCTCTCGAAATTCTGCATAAATTTGGAGAACGGTCCGCCGGGGCTGAGCAGCGCAGTGGCTTCCTCAACATCCAAAGGCAGAATCGTTGGATTGGGTTTTAAAGGCTGTGCCAACAGTTCCGACGGTTCGCTGAACAGAACACCGTAATCCTGCTGCTTTGCCTGGCGAGCCTGGGGTGTTTCTTGAGAGCGTATTTTGAGCACTTGGGTAAAGAACCAGCGTGCATCCCATTCAATGCTTTGGGCATCCTGGACAATCTCCGCCAGCAAGTGAATGGGCAGCGTGCGCGCTTTTTCGAAAAGCTGCAGGAGCACCGCCAAGGTTGCTTCTGCATCTTCCTGGGCACGGTGGGGTTGCAGATTGGATACCTGCAAAGTATCCACGAGCGCACTCAGGCTGTAGCGCGGCGCGCTGGGCAGCAACACTGCTGCGATTTCAAAAGTGTCATTGACCGGGTTGCGATCAAAGGCATGTTGAATTTTTAAAAAACCAAGGTCGAAATTGACATTATGGCCCACAACTGGAAAATCACCGACGAAATCGGCAAATTCCTGGATAACCGCTTTGATGGGCGGCGCGTCACGCACCATTTAGTTGGTAATGCCAGTCAGTTGAGTGATCGGCGCGGGGATCATACGCTGCGGGTTGATCAGCGACTGCCATTTACCTGCGATTTGGTCGCCGTCATACTTTACAGCGCCTATTTCAATAATGGCATCCCGCAGGGGATCCAATCCGGTGGTTTCGATATCCAGGGCGACAATAGGGAACATTCAAGGGATTATACCAGACAGGTTTTTTACCATCAGAAACTGTCTGATTAGCAAAAGGTGTAAACCATTTTTCCCCTAAACCATGAAGCTATTTCTTATATTTTTACTTGACTTCTACTTCTTCCCCGGAAGTCAGGGGAACTCCAAAGATCAGGGCTGTGCCGGCACCTAACAGGATCTCTTCCAAAACCCAAATCAGCCGATGAATGGTGGCATAGATGGCAACCTCGCTGCTGGAGAAGAAAGAGGTCAACAAAAGGGTTAACAGATATTCGCGAACGCCAATTCCGCCGGGCGCGAAAAACGCCACATAGCCAGCCACCCAACTCAGGCTGAATGCACCGGTGATGGCAACCAGAAAGCCGCTCTGCAATGGGAAAACCAGCCAAAAACTGACCCCAAATGAAAACCATATGGCGATCATCAGCAGGAACTTCACCAGGAAATCCTTAAGGATGACAGGATTATTTTTAAAAAAAATCTTTTCGAAAACGTACAACCCCACTACCCAAAGAATTGGAAAAAGAACCAGGAATGCGTTCTGAATCTCTGACCGGCAAAAATAGGGCATCACTGCGCAGACGACAGCGCGGCTGGATAGCAGCAATAGAACCGCTCCAATGACCAGCGCAGAAGACAGCAGCCAAATGTTCTCAAATACAATCGCCTGGGTGGATTTCTTCAATGAAATCTGGCGCGCTTTGTAAATTCCGAATTTTCCTGCGATATGCCAAATGCCGCCGGGAAGGTACTTGCCCAATTGGGTTACGGAGGTGATAGTGAGGGCGTCGGTATAGGTGATTTCGACATCAATCTTCTTCAGCGAGTACCGCGTCATTTCAGATAGCGCCAGTTTGCCAAGCATCAACATGGCAAAACTGCCCAGCAAGCGGATAATAGAAATTGATTCAAGATAACCAGAGATATCCTGGTAGTTTTTATAGAAATAGTAACCAGCAACGCCAATTACGCCGACGATCCAAATCCATTTGACTATATCGAGAATTCTCTTTTTCATTCGGAAAGCTCTTGTTTGATGAATCTGAATTGGATCTGTGCTTTTCGATTTACTGTCGCAACATTCTGGAGGATTTGTTTGTGTATGGCGCTTTGATTTTCAAGTGCGTCGCGCACTATCGCGGTCAGGTCCATTTGGCTGTCGCCAAAATCCAGAGAGTATTTACCCAACCCAAAATAATCCATGGTTTCTTTATATTTATGCCCCCAACCGATGACAACCGTCGGGACTGCCAGGCACAAGCCGGAAATCATGGCGTGGTAACGCGATGTAACCAAAACATCCGCAGCCGAGATGATCGCGCGGATCGACGAGGTGTTGATATCATAGCCCACCCAGTCAACCGCTGGCAGTGCGTCAGCAGGCAAGGCGCCGCTCTCCGCCTGCGCGCGCATACGCTGTAACGTGACCAGATCGTTGTTATGAGTCTTTTCTGAGCCTTCCCGGGTGGCGTTGGGCATGAAGACATAATGGAAACGCCCCGTACCCATCTTCTTGATCAGATCAAAGAACTTGCCGGCGTAATCGAGACCCTTCCTGGCAGACTGGCTCTCAACCAAAATGCTAGGGGTGATCACCACCACTTCTTTCTTTGACATTTTTACTTTTTCAATAAGCTCGGTAACCCGCTGTTCATTTTCAGATGAAAGCGAAAAAGCGGGGGAATACAAAAATGCCACATCCGCTACGGTATCTGTTTTCTCTTTCGGATAACTTAATTCATCGAGAAATTCAGCTGTTTTTTCGCCGCGCGCGAAGATATGCCTGCAAGGCATCAGGAATAATTTAGCGCTGATGCGGTTCAGGAAATGATGAAAAGGGCCGACAGCCTGCGCCAGTTTGATCACTGGGACGCCTAGGATCATCGCCGGCCAAATGGAGAGGATGTTAAACGGCAAATATTTCTCGCGTCCGTCTGAAAAAGTGATCCCGCCCACATCGAGAAGCAAATCGGATTCATTCAGAGCATATGCGATCTTGAAAAAACCGGATTTCGGTATTTTTATACGTATCAGTTTAAGGAGAGCAGCCAGCAGCGCGCCGAAGAAATGCCTGGTAACCAGTGAAACCGGTTTGCCGCTCAAGACAATAATCTTCTGGTCGCTGATCAATTCGCGGTCTTTTTTGGGAAGATAGCTGTAAATATAGAATTTCGATTCGGGAAAGTCCTTGCGAATTATACCGATGGTGGTTGTCAACATCGACTCCGCGCCGCGATTTCCCCAAACCGTACCGCCGATTATTGAAATGACGGGGTTTTGTGATTTCATTGGCTTTTCGGTCCTTTCAGCTTATGCATCCAAAAATGCATCATTGGTTTTTATCAAACGATTTCATCTTTCCCATTCATGGAAAGAAATTCAATCAGGTCGCACGAAGACAATCGCGCAAACCAATCGGCGCACACGACCCTGAAAAATCTCAGTAAGTGTTCCATGGGAACTTATTTCTTGTCAAGTTTCTCGACTTTTTCACCGAGACGCTGGATCTTATATTCCACGTTCTCCAATAATTTCCGGTTTACCGAAATCAAATCAGCTAACAATCCGAAGACGAATAAAATTCCACCCAGGATCAGCAGGACCGCGGCCAGGATCAAGGATTGAATATGCCCGGAGCCATTGGCCGTGAAGATCGCGAAATACAGGAAGCGTAAACCCAGGATCGTCCCGACGGAGAATGAAATCAATCCGGGTATGCGGAAAAATTCCAGCGGTTGGTAGGTCATAAAAATCCGCAGGATGGTATTGGTTGAGCGGGCCAGATAGGCCGGAATGCTGTGGATCAGGCGCGATTTGCGCAAGAAATCATTGGTGCGGATGGGCACCGAAACAATCGCCATGCCTTTTTGGCCAGCCTGAATGATGGTCTCGATGGTGTAGGTATATTCAGAGAAAACATGCATGCGCATGGCCGCCTCGCGGCTGATCGCGCGAAATCCGCTGGGCGCATCCTCAATCTCGGTCTGGCTGACCTTGCGCACCATCCACGAACCCCATTTTTGAAAGAGTTTCTTCAATGGGGAGAAATGTTTGATCTCACTGATCGGGCGGGCGCCAACCACGATTTCAGCTTTTCCGTCCAGAATGGGCTGCACCAATTTGGGAATATCGCCGGCATGATATTGGTTATCCGCGTCGGTATTGACGATGATGTCCGCGCCCAGTTCAACGCAGGCCTGGATGCCGGCCATGAATCCTTTTGCCAATCCCTGGTGTCGGATCAAGCGCACGATATGATCCACCCCCAGTTCCCTGGCGACTTCAACAGTCCTGTCTGTGCTGCCGTCATCGATGATCAACCATTCAATTTTAGAAATTCCAGGCAGTTTCCTGGGAAGTTCCTTCAGTGTGACAGGCAGCGATTTTTCCTCATTAAAACATGGGATTTGAATGATAAGTTTGGTCATGGATTTTTTTGTGAAAAATACCCTTCCCTCACGGAGGTTCTTCTTTCGAGTGTAAAACCGTGTAAGATTTTATCACAAAGGGCATCCTCAATTCTCCCGGCAGATTTGTTTTGGGGGCTGGAAATAATCCATTCTGGGTTATATTTAATCTTTGCATGGAAGGTAAACGAGATTATCAGATCATTGTGATTGGCGCAGGTCCAGCCGGCTTGATGGCAGCCGGACAGTCCGCAGGCCTGGGCGCGCGCACCTTACTGCTGGAAAAAATGGATCAACCCGGGTCAAAATTACGCATTACCGGTAAAGGACGCTGCAATCTGACCAACATCATCGGGCAGGAGGAATTTATCAGCCACTTTGGGCGTGAGGGTCAATTCTTACGCCAGGCGTTCGCCCGGTTCTTCAATCAGGATCTGATGGATTTCCTGAATGGTATGGGGGTTGAAACCGTAACGGAACGCGGGGGACGAGTATTCCCGGCCGAAGGCGACGCCAGCCTTGTCACCCGTAAGATGTGCGCCTGGTCTGTGGATCAAGGCGTGAGCATCCAAACCGGGGCAACTGTCCAGCGTATTGTGCAGGAAAACCAGGCCGTCAAAGGCGTGGAATTAAATTCGGGCGAAGTCATTCCGGCTGACCGGGTAATCCTGGCCGCGGGGGGTGCTTCTTTCAGTCATACCGGCTCGAGCGGCGACGGCTTTCGCATGGCGGCCGAAGCCGGCCACACCATCCTTCCCATCCGCCCGGCGCTGGTGCCATTGAAGACTGCCGGTAATGTTTGCCAGCGCATGCAAGGGCTTTCCCTGCGAAATGTCGAAGCCGCCGTACTTATCAACGGCAAACTTTCAATGAAAGATTTGGGCGAGATGCTTTTCACCCACTTCGGCGTTTCCGGCCCGCTGATCCTGAGCATGAGCGGCCGCATTGTGGACGCGCTGCGCGCCGAAGACAAGGTCGAAATTTCCATCAACCTCAAACCCGGGTTGGATGAAAAGAAATTGGATGCCAGATTGCTGCGGGATATAAATGAGCACGGTAAACAGCAGTTGAGCAGCCTGTTGGAAGGATTGCTCCCTCGTAAAATGGTGCCGGTATTCGCGCAGGTCTGCGCGCTGCCATTGGAAAAACTTTGCCACCAGATCACCGCAGAGGAACGGCTGCGGGTGTTGCACTGGTTACGAGATTTCCGCATCGAGATCAGCGGCCACCTGCCGCTGGATGCCGCCATGGTAACCGCGGGAGGTGTTTCACTGAAAGAAGTCGATCCGCGTTCGATGGAATCCCGTTTGGTGAAGGGGTTGTATTTCGCCGGGGAAGTTTTAGACCTGGCGGCAGACACCGGCGGTTATAACTTGCAGGCGGCTTTTTCCACAGGCTGGCTGGCAGGCAATCGCGCTGCCCAGGCAGCCCGGAACAGCTAAGCGGGTTGATGCAGGCTGCTCTGCAGCATTTCCGCCATCTGTTCAGGGCTGTATGGATTGGGTGTTTCCAGCCACCAGATTAGAAGACGGAACAAAGCGCCTGTCAAAACTTGGGCAAAAATCTCAGGCGGGATGTTTGCGGAGCCATAGATACCATATTTACGGTAATCCTGAATGAAATCATCCGCCAGGTAATCCTGAACGCGTTTGGTCAACAACGAAGATCCCTGCCCTCCCAACATGACCATATACAGGTCTTTATTGTGCTGTGCGTGACGAAACATGTTCACGTAGCTGAAGTATTCAGGCTGCTCGGGCATTTTTCCTTCTGCCATTTGGATGGCTTGCGCGGTTGTGCGTTTGAATCCTTCCTCGATAATGCTCCAAACGATATCTTCCTTGCTGCGGAAATAGATATAAAAAGTCCCGCGGCCCAGGTCCGCCCGATCGGTGATATCCTGGATCGAAACCGCATCATAACCTTTTTCGAGCAACAGCTCCAATGCTGCCTGCCTCAGCTGCGCGATGGTGCGCTGCCGGCGGCGCGCGTGCCTGCTTTCCAAAACGCCCTCATTCCTGTTCATCTGTTCAATCATGACGCATCCTCGCATTTCATCAGAAAATTCTCTTGACTTCTGCATTACTGTATTTTATCTTAACTATGACATACTGTTCATTTATTACAATCTGTATCCTCAGGAGGTTTATGATGAGTGAAAAAGGTTTAGGAGCTGCTCGCTCGCCGCATGGACTGGGAGTCTTCAAGGACCACGAAACCGATTGGGTCTTCAAGCGAACGCTGGAACAGATGAGCGAAAAAGCGGCCGAGATTGGCGAATGCCTATACGCAGCCAGCCAGATCACGGAAAGCGATGGGGAGAGCTGGATTGCCGCGTGGGCAAAATTGGGCGACCAGGTACTGGCTCACGCGCAGGATTCTTTGTCCAATAACCACATCATCAGCGCACGGGATGGTTTTCTGCGAGCCAGCAATTATTACCGGACAGCCGAATACGGCTGCCCTCCTGCGCATGCGCGTTTCCATGAGCTGTGGCAGAAAAGCGTGGACGCTTTTCAGGCAGCCTGCCCGCTATTCGATCCGCCCATCCAGATCGTGAAAATACCTTTCGAGGGCAGATACCTGCCCGGGTATTTTTGGCGGCCGGCTGACGGTCCGGCCAAACGGCCGACCATGATCAGCGTCGGCGGCAACGATTCCTCCGGTGAAGAAATGTTCATCGTTACCGGCTTTGGAGCTGTACGGCGCGGCTTCAATTACTTCACCTTTGAATATCCCGGCCACCGCGGCGTGGTGCATCTCTTTCCGGATTGCGTTAAACGGCCTGATTACGAAGTACCGTTCAAAGCTGCCATCGATTTCCTGGAAAAGCTGCCCGGCGTGGATGAACGCATCGCGTTGGGGGGTTTCAGTTATGGTGGATATGTATCTGCCAGGGTGGCTTGCTTTGAGAAACGTATCCAGGCAGTCATCCCCGATTCACCCGTTATCGATATCCCCACCTTGGTGCTGACCGGCTTCCTCGGGCCATTGATCAAAGGCGTACCACCGAAATTATTGGATAAGACAGTCGCGTACCGCTTGCGAAAGTCGCCCATCACAAAAGCCCTGCTGGATTATTCAGCCTGGACCTGGGGCGCAAAGAGCCTTTCGGAGGAATTTGCGCTTGATTCCTTCCAGCGGCATGTCATCCGCGAAGAGATCCGCGCGATCACCTGCCCGGCCCTGGCATTGGTAGGTAAAGATGAAGGTGAAGAAATGGTGCGGCAGGCGCAATTCTTCCATGACCACATTTCCTCAAAGAACAAGCGGCTGCACACCTTCACCCGCGAAGTGGATGGCTCAAATGATCACTGTCAACTGGATAATTTTTCACGGGCACACCAGGTCGCGTACGATTGGCTGGATGAAGTTTTTAAAAAGTGATTAAACAAACACACCTCTTATTCATCGTGATAAGAGGTGTGTTTTCCCAAAATGGGTTATAACCAATATTTAGAAAATTTGCTGACCACAATGCGGACAGACCATATGCACATTGACATCACCTGTGGCTGTGAACGAGGTGGTCGATGTGATTGTCACGGTATTGGTGGTGCCGCCGGATGAATCGCCGCTAGAACCATCGTCGCCGGATGAGTCATCCTGGGTGGTCTCCGGATCGATCTTGAATTTTGAAACAAACTGGGCATGCGTTCCGTTGAAATAAACGCTGCTGCTCTTGTATTCCCAAAGCAGCCAGGTGTTCGTCCACCAGGTTGCCGGCAATTCTGGCGTTACCAGGTTATAAAAATCGACGATAAACATATCAATATGGGAGGGAATGTTATCCAGCAATCCAGATGGGTCAATATGTTGATCCCACATCTTCCCGTCATCCATGGCGGGGCTGATCACATGCACCAGGGGCGTGTGACCGCGGTCGCGCCAAGTATCGCCAAACTCCATGATCTCTTCCAAAGATTTATTACCGATGATAATATGCAGGTTGTTTTTTACCCATGTCAACCCGCCGGGAACATCATAATAACTCGCCATATCCAACTCCTTGTTTCTTCAATCCAACTGAAAGAAATTTTTATCTATGCTTGCATGGAATGATGCAATATTTATGCCACAAAACGCGGAAAGGACATGATTGATCTAATGTGTAAAATTAAGAAATGATTTCAGTTTCCAATGACCAAGTAGCGGTAATCGGTGTAAAAATCTGAGTAGGACTCTGGGTTGTAGAAACCTTCCTGCCAGATCAACTTATCGCCATCCTGCTCGACTAGCGGCCGGATCGCCAGCATGCCTGCCTGGCCGGTATGGAGCGCGGCTGACCTGGAAAAAGACAGGCGATCGGTGGTACGCCATTCTTCAATGAACCAACTGCCGTTTTCTTCTCTTGAAAGATACAAGATATTCTCATCTGCGC
Organism: uncultured Pelolinea sp.; assembly: GCA_964508615.1. Taxonomy (GTDB): domain Bacteria; phylum Chloroflexota; class Anaerolineae; order Anaerolineales; family Anaerolineaceae; genus Pelolinea. Next base: position 20,764 of record CAZDUN010000014.1, read on the forward strand.
CAAAAACCAATCCGCCCACATATACCGACTTGGTATAAAAAGCTTCACCCGCAGGGATAATGGGTAAAGAAACCAGATGGTCGGTGAAATAGCCGATTTTGTATTCCGCGTCCCCGGCATTGGAAAAGACCGCATATGCCACGACTGTTCGATCCTTTTCAGTGACCGCCACATCCAGCAGCCGGCAATTCTTCCCCTCTTCATTCGAAATGATCACAGGGAATAAATCTTTGCTGAGGGATTCAGAACCCAGAAAAGTACCATCTTGTCGAGTTATTTCCCTTGTACTTGTGTCGAAAAAACCCAGCCGGATGTTCGTGTCATCCGCGTTTGGATTGGAATACATCACCAGCCGCAGCAGGTCGCTATCGGTAGTATCGACCACTTTTAGGTAGTATTGCATTCCGCCTGCCACGATTTCGACCGGCTCGCTCCAGGCCGAACCATCCTGGCTATACACATACGCCCAGGAAGATTCCTCTTCGCGGCCTGCGCGGAAGAATAACCAGATGAAGCCGCTTTTTTGGATCAATTGAGCGTAGGTCGTTGGTTTTCCAGCCTCGATCACGAGCGGATCTTCGAATTCTTCAATGTTCTCCGCCTTGCTGGAGACGCGCACGTACATCAAGTTCGTCTTGTTATGCCCGCCGGAATATGCCGCGATGATGCGCCCATCCGGCAGGATATCCACCGCCGCGCTGTTATGGTCATCAGGCGAGCTGTTTTTATACAGACGCGTTTTTATGATCTGCCCGCTGTCGTTATCGATGCTGGCCACGCCTGAAAAACCCTGGCTGTCGGTATAACCCAGATAGGTTTTATCGCGCAAACCGACGTATCGTTTGGCCAAAGGGAAGGTCCACCAGGAGGAAATGCAATCCTCCAGGTTGTACGAATTGACCTCCAACAGGTCTTTTTCCGGGGCAAAAGCGAAATCTGCGTAAGCGCTGAATGCCCCCCACTCCTCACCCACGCGGGCACGCACCCGCCATTGATACGCGAGATCGCCCAATACCTGACCCGGCGGAAAAACGCAGGTTTCATCAACGCAAACTTTTTCAGTGGCAACGGTTTTATCCAAAATCAACTGCCCGTCTTCAAGTACCTGTATGTGGTATTCCAACGCTTCAGCAACGGGAAGCCAGGCATAAGCCGGGGTGCTGTTATAGATTTCGCCTATGGGAGCAGACAAGATTGGGATGAAAGCCGCAGCTTCGCCTGAATCCATTGAAGTACATGCGCTTTGAAATGAAAATAAAAGAATTATTAACAAGAAAAGAAAAATACGCGACATTCTTATCAAATGGCACCGCCATTGATCACCTGAATTTCTGAAAGAGAACATGAAAAAATTATAGCATGCCGAACGTGCCATAATTCTTGTTTAATGTCTGTCTTTTTCAGCACTTGTAATTTTTACATAAATAAGTAATATTTAATCAATTACAAAAACCAGGCAAGGCTTTTTTCAATCAAGGGCACATCACTGCCAAGCTCTCAGCCTTACGATTCCCTCATAAAAATATTACCCGGAAATTACATCGCAATTTCTCTTGAAACGTAGAATGGGGTTTCTCGAGGATGATAAGCCGTCGAGCTTACTTAAATGAAGGAGTCTTGACCTTGAAATGGTGGCGCATTTGTATCAGCTTGCTTATCGCTGAAACCATTGGATTGCTGATCCAAACCCTCCTGACTGGCTCACAACCCGAAGAACAAATCTTCTTTAATCTTTCAATGATCCGTTTAGTGTCCGCCGCGGGGATCATCATGATCCTCGGATTATCCTTCCTGCTTCTCCAATCATTTCGAAAAAAAGATCTATTCAAAGCATTTATTTACGATGACCGGCGGATGTTCACATTGATGTTGGCGGGGTTTTTAGCGTTCGCGGTAGATCTATTTCTTCTCTGCGCTGAAAAGGAATTCACAAGAGATTGGCAGGCACTCTATCTCAATCTAAAACCAATGCTGGCATGGGGCTTCCTGGCAGCCCTTCAGGTAAGCTTTTTCTCAACCGCATGGTTCAGCCATCTATACGCCGGGAGCCGGGAAGCAAAACCAGGCGAGAAGAACAGCGATGAACTGGTGATTGTTTTCGGGATATTTGTGATCCTGGTGATCGTGAAAATTCTGTTTGTAATTCAGACGGCCTATGGGCCGGTCATTCAAGGCGATGAACTACGTTATTTCAATATGGCGAAGTACCTTTATCAGGGGGAATTTTATATAGAAAACATCAATCACTCCCCTTATTTTTATTCCGCCATGATCGCGGTTTCTTTTCTTTTCGGCGATATGGCCTACACTGCCATGAAATGGCTGAATATTTTGTACTCTTCCAGCATCCTGTTTCCATTATTCATCATCGCGCGGAAATATTTTTCACTGAAAACATCCATCCTGGTCACACTGTCCGCCTGCCTGCTGCCTTTCCATTTACTCTTTCCGCGCATGCTGATGAGCGAAAACCTCTATTTTCCGCTGCTGCTGTGGGCAATCCTTTTTATATTGAACGAACCGCGGAATGCCCGCCTGCATTGGATCTGGCATTTCTGCGCAGGGATCAGCATCGGGCTGCTCTACCTGACGCGTTATATCAGCCTGGCAATCATCCCGGCTTTCCTGGGCGCGTGGTGGTATATTCGCATGCATCCAGTGAATCCCACAACATTTCCATCCGGAACCCGCAAGCCTCATCAGATTCATCTTTATCATTTCACTTTATTGCTGTTCGGCATCGTCGTCGGATTCAGCGCCTGGATCGCCAGCGGAATGAAAGCGGGCGTTCCAGCGCACCTGCTGTTGGGTTTTGGCATCACCGCGGAGACCACCAGCGCTCAATTAACGATCCAGAACCTATTTATTTGGGCGGGATTTTACTTATGCTGCCTGGTTTTAATGGCATCCCCCTTTTTGCCTTTCTTCTTCATCCCAGTGAAATTTCATTTCAGAGACTGGGAGCCGGAAATCCGGCATTGGTTCATCCTCATTTTTGCGCTTTTAGCGGGATTCCTGGCGGCCGCCGCGCGCCATTCCTGGCGCGCGCTTTATAACAGCAAAATACCCGACCACATCATGGGCAGGTACATCCTGTATTTCACGCCCCTGCTCATCATCAGCGCGCTGCTGTTGATCCGGCAGCAAAAATCACTCAAACACACAAAATTCGGCAGCCAGATCATGTGGATGGGCATTCTGCCATCAGGTTTGATCGCGATGTCTTACGCGATTTTATTCGGCAATTTGTTCCACCTGCATGATGGCAACCTGATCAAAGTGCTGGGTTCGGTGGACGGCGCCTATATTCAATACCTGGGGATTTATTTCTTCCTGGTGCTCTTGATTCTGTATGCGGCCAATATTTGGTTGATTTGGAAAGAAAAAATGAAGCTGTTATTGAGAATCAATGTCTGCATTTTCTTCCTGTATTATTCAATCGGCCTGGCACCTTATTATCAAGACCTCATGGCCAATCAGGATTTTCAGTTCCTGGCCGATCGACTGATTCAAATGCACAGGCATGGAACCAAGCGCATGAGCGATACCATTCGTATATTGACCCCCGCGGATACCAGCGATCGCGACCGGGCTTTGATGCTCAATACCATCACTATGAACAACAATGATGATTTCAATGTCATCAGCATTGAGAACTTATCGATAGGTTTACCGGATGAAAATAAAGCCATTCAGGATGTGGTTATTCTGAAATATAATGATCCGCAATCAAGCCAATTCACCGAAGGCGAAATCGTTGAATTTGATGGCCAAAAATATATCCTTATCTTTCCGGAGAAATACTGACGGTTATTTATTCCAGTCGAAGGGTGATTTTGGGATACTCCCTGGCCATATAGTCAAGAAACGCGTAAACCGCAATGACCAATCCGCTCATCTCCAGGATTTCTTCGATCGTCACAATCAGGTTATAGGTCAGGTTCTTTATCCCGCAATCGCAGGCAAAATTACTCCCGATCATCTCCATACCCAATACGCCGCACAGAAACAAGGTCAAAGAAATCATCAACAGCAGCCTCATCCGACGGGGCAAAGACCGGAAAAATCGTAAATAGGTGATCGCCAATAAAACGACAAAAACTGTAGCGGGGATTACCCAGGCAAATTTCAAAAATCCGGGCAGCTCACCACCCGCCAACAGCTTGATAGGGTTGACCGCTTTTTCATGAATGGATGCGCCTTCGTCAAATCCCAACAAGAAAAAGATATAACCGATTGCCATCCAATGCCGGAAGAAATCGGCTCGCTCATTTTTCTTGATCAAGCCGATGCAGTAAGTTAATAATGCACAAACCCAAAACAGGAGCACGGAAAAAATCGAGGGCAGCGAAAGCTCCTGGTCCAGATTAAAAAGCGGCAGCCACCAGGCAGCTTTGGCGGAGTTGTGATTGTAAATCAATGTTTGGAGCAGAAAACTGGGAAACGTTAAGAGCGCAGCGCAAATCGCAATACCAATCCCGATTTTCTCAGGATACGAATATTTTTTCTCGACACCAGTCGTATGAGTTGGGGGAGGTTCTGTTAGTTGAATCTGTATTATT
>CAZDUN010000015.1:0-1671 GCA_964508615.1 uncultured Pelolinea sp.
ATCGCCGCCAAAGCCTGACATTTTTTATCGCGGCGAGTCGTTTATAATAAGTAACCTGAGCGAGTGACTTCACCGGATCGTTCCTTCCATCTCCGGTGAATGGAACTCGCTCAGCGCTTGGGAACCCGCGTCTATTTTATTGACGAAGGGTTAATACATATGGTAATATCAACAAGACCTAGTTAAATAAGGAGTGTGCCATTAGTACAACAACGCAAGTAAACGCCAATCAATACATCCGCGCCGCCAAGGTTCGTCTAATTGACCATAACGGGGAAAACCTGGGCGTCGTTCCAATCGAAAGAGCGCTGCAGGTAGCCAGGGATGCCAACCTCGACCTGGTGGAGATCGCCTCAACAGCCGATCCGCCGGTGTGCAAAGTCCTTGACCTGGGCAAATATCTCTTCGAACAAAACAAGAAGGAACGCCTGGCGCGAAAATCGCAAACCAAGATCGAAGTAAAAGAAATCCGCCTGCGCCCCAAGACCAACGACCATCACCGCATGTTCAAGGTGCGCGACGCGCGCCGCTGGCTGGAAGACGGCATGAAGGTCAAAGTGACCATCCGCTTCCGCGGACGTGAGGTCACCTACCCTGAAATCGCGCTGGAGGATCTGAAGGAAATCGCCGAGGATTTGCGGGAGGTCTCAACGATCGAATTGGCGCCATCCATGGAAGGCCGTTCGATGACGCTGGTATTGGCCCCCACCAAAGGCCCCGGCAAGAAGATTGAAAAACCGGTTGAAAAAGAAGCCGCCCAGCCAAAGGATGCCAAACCAGCCAAGGAAGCCAAAGAAGTTAAAGAAGTCAAGGAAGTAAAAGAAGCCAAAGCGGTCAAGGAAGAAAAAGCCGAAAGCCCGAAAAGCGCGGCGAAAGAATAAAGCTTCGGATTTCATAAAAACAGGAGGAACACACCGCAAGTGTGTTCTTTTTATTTATCTGGTATAATTTCGTTTCGCTTATCAGGCGAATTTTTTTGTATTCTATAAAGGAGATTGACCGTGCCGAGGAAACAGACATCTGGAAAGTTCAAGCTGAAAACCCACAAGGCCACCGCCAAACGGTTCCGCACCACCGGTTCCGGTTTGCTGGTCCGCACCAAAGGTGGAAAAAGCCATCTGCGCCGCAACCGTTCGCGCCGCACCAAAGCTTTGCTGGCTGAAATGGTGACAGTGAAAGGCGAGTCCATCGCCCAGCGCGTCGAAAGATTGGCGCCCTATCTGGACAAAAATCGATAAAGCATTTTAGTGAATGCGGCTGTTGGGTGCACACAACAGGTATAAGACCGGCGCCCAGGGGTACGCAAAGGAGTGAATCATGACACGTGTAAAAGGTGGAACCGTAACCCATCTGCGACACAAAAAAATTATCAAACTGAATAAAGGGAACTTCGGCACTCGCAGCCGCTTGTTCCGCCGCGCGAACGAGACCATGCTGAAAAGCTTATGGTACGCCTACCGCGACCGCCGCAACCGCAAACGCGACCTGCGCAAATTATGGATCGCCCGCATCAACGCCGGCGCCCGCAACAACGGATTGAGTTACAGCAAGTTCATTTTCGGCATGAAGAAAGCCGATATCCAGCTCAACCGCAAGATGCTGGCTGACCTGGCTGTGCGCGATCCGCAGGCTTTCACCATCGTGGTGGAAAAAGCCAAGGCTGCGTTATAG
>CAZDUN010000015.1:1681-19127 GCA_964508615.1 uncultured Pelolinea sp.
GATCATCCAAACCTGATAAGAAAATCTTCAAACCGGGCGGTCCAAAAGACCGCCTTTTTTATTACAATAAGGGTGCGAGGTGTTCAATGGATGAGTTGGTAAAAACACGCAGACTGGAAACCGGGCAGGAACTGGAAATCTGGCGCGGTGATATCACCGCGCTGGCGGTGGACGCGATCGTGAACGCCGCCAACGCGCACCTGGCGCACGGCGGAGGCGTGGCGGCTGCCATCGCGCGCAAAGGCGGGCCGGCCATCCAGCGCGAAAGCGACGCCTGGGTGCGGCAGCATGGGCCGGTGACGCACGAGCAGCCGGCTTACACTTCCGGCGGCAGCCTGCCCTGCAAACACGTGATCCACGCGGTCGGGCCGGTATGGGGCGAGGGCGACGAAGGCCAAAAACTGACCGCTGCCATCAACGGCAGCCTGGCACTGGCGGATGAATTGGGGTTGGTTTCGATCGCCTTTCCGGCGATCTCCACCGGCATTTTCGGTTTCCCCAAGCATCTGGCCGCGGCCATCTTTATGAACGCCATCCCGGCATATTTCAGCGCCCACCCCGGCAGCAGCCTAAAAAACGTTAAAATCGTATTATTCGACGACGCCACGCTGGATAGCTTCAGCAGCGCGTTCGAGCAGGCATATGGAGGAGCAACATGATCACATCGATCAAGAACCCAACCATTCAAAGCGTGCGCAACCTGCTGGCTTTGAAGAAAAACCGCGACCAGGCCGGCGCGTTCGTAGTGGAAGGCGTGCGCCTGGCGGAGGAAGCGCTGGCGGCGCAATACACGCCCGTGCTGGCGCTGTTCAGCGCCAACGTATCCGAGCGCGGCAAGGCGCTGGTCGCCGGATTGGGGGCAAGGAAAGTGGAAGTCCAGGAGGTTGAAACGGAGCTCCTGGAACGCATTTCGGATACTGAAACCTCGCAGGGTTTGCTGCTGGTGTTGAAGAAAAAAGATTTCGCGCGCCAAACCGCCGGCGATCCGCTGCTGGTATTGGACCAGATCCGCGACCCCGGCAACCTGGGCACCATCCTGCGCAGCGCCTGCGCGTTCGGCTTTGCCGGCGCCATTCTGACGCCCGGCAGCGTTGACCCCTACTCCCCCAAGGCACTGCGGGCGGGAATGGGCGCGCAGTTCAAGCTGCCGGTTGGGTTGATGGACGCGGACGAGATCCGCCAGTTCTGTAAGGAAGGCGCGGAGCGGACTGTGCGCATCTTGCTGGCGGACGCGCAGGCGCAGCATAGCTGCTGGGAGTTGGACCTGGCGCAGCCGTTGTGCCTGATCATCGGCAGCGAGGCTTTCGGCGCCGCGCCGGCCATGCGCCAGATCGCGGACGAGGGCGTGCTGATCCCCATGCAGGAAAACAATGAATCGCTGAACGCGGCCATGTCCGCCAGCATTTTGATGTATGAAGTGTACCGCCAGAGGAAACGCCAATGAAAATTCGTTCGATCACCTGCTTCGCCAACCCGAACGCCGACGACTTCGCCGAGACGCTGGGCACCTTCAATAAACTGACCGTCTTCTGCCGGGAGGAATTCGGCAAACAGGGTTGGGAGGTGCAAACCACGCGCCTGGCCACGGTGCCCTTTGGTTCGTACACCGAACCGAAAACCACGGTTAAAAAGATCGCCGCGTTGGAAAAAAGCGCCGCCGGGCAGGGCTTCACCTACCTGGCAATCGGGCCGGCGCGCGTCACCCACCCGGAGGAATACGTGCTCATCCCGGAAATCCTAAAAGCCACGCAAAACGTATTCTGCAGCGGTATGATGACTCATCCCAAACGCGGCATTTCCGGTGCGGCAGTGAAAGCCTGCGCCAAAGTGATCACGGATTGCGCCGCTATCACGCCGGACGGTTTCACCAACCTGCATTTTTGCGCCATGAGCCACGTGCGGCCTTTCACGCCCTTTTTCCCGGCTTCCTACAGCTACAACCGCGAGCCGGCTTTCGCGCTGGCCATGCAATGCGCCGACGCGGCTGTGGATGCCTTCCAGCAAGCAGCGGATACGACGCAAGGCAGCCGCAACCTGGTGGAACGCTTGAACGCGGCTGCCGAAAGCCTGCAGCCGATCGCCAAGGCGGCTGAAAAGAAATTCGGTATTTCTTTCAAGGGTTTCGATTTCTCGCTGGCGCCCTTCCCAGAAGATTGGTGTTCGCTGGGCAAGGCCTTCGAGGGGTTGGGCGTGCCAGCCATCGGCTACCTGGGCACGCTGACAGCCGCCGCGCTGCTGGCGGACGCGCTGGACCAGGGCAAGTGGAAGCGCACGGGCTATAACGGCTTGATGATGCCGGTGCTGGAAGACAGCACGCTGGCCGCGCGCAGCGAGGAGGCGCAGTTCACCATCAAGGATTTGCTGTTGTATTCAGCGGTGTGCGGCACCGGGCTGGATACCGTACCGCTGCCGGGCGACGTCAGCGCGGAAATGCTCGAGCCGCTGCTGCTGGATATCTGCGCGCTGTCGCTGCGGTTGGATAAACCGCTCACAGCGCGGCTGATGCCCGTGCCGGGGCTGAAGAGCGGCGACCAGACCTTCTTCGATTTCGATTTTTTCAAGAACGGGCGCATTATGGACCTGCCGGTCAGGGCGCTGGGCGGTGTGCTGACCAGCTCGGTTTGGCTGGAAATGGAAAAACGCGAGCGCCTGAGCTGAGATTGTGCATTGTCTTTAGACCTAAATAATCACGATGAAATATCGAACCCTCCCGGTAAAACTCGAAACTGCGGCTTTGTCATCCTGACGAGCGCAGCGAGGAAGGATCTCGATTCACCCGTCGGGTTTTCTCGCTGATGGATAGAGCTTGAAATGACAGTGCATCTGCCAAGTTCAGCACGGCGATTGCAAAAACCAGATCAGGCAATGCATCTTTGTAATCTGGCCGAGATTCTTCGCCCCTACCCTTCGACTGGCTCAGGGAGCGGGGCTAGAAATGACAGAAGCGGTGTGGGCTCCGCAATGACGCGGGCAGCGTCAATCGGAACGAAGTGAGTGCGAGACTTCTCCTTGGGAGAGTATCTTAGCCTGTTGATCGAAATTCCTCCTCAAGAGAATACTTCACGGTTACCCCTCACAGGGTTCGGAAAGACACTCGTTCTCAATCCATCCCCATCACGCGTTGGCAGGAATATTCTTTCCCACCCGGGCTTGTGACCATAACGGGCCAGCCGGCAGTATCGATGCGGTAACCGCTCAATTGCGCGTTCACGCCAGATAAGGCGCGCTGCGCGCGCTGCGTGGAGAAATGATACGAAGTCCAAGGCTGATCCGCTTGGGTATCTGAACTGTACACATCTCGGTAGCAGACCAAAGCAGCGGCGATGCCTTCACGCGCTGCTTCCGGCATTTCGAGGTTGGTTAAATTCTCTGTTAATGCCGGAATGGCATCGCTGGATAATGTGGCGAGGTAACCCGCATCCAGCGGCATGCCCGCGGCGGCATTCTGCAGGTTGCGCTGGACGATGATCTGATCAACGTTCAGGATGCCCAGGGTCGCGCCAAAGCCCATGGCAGCCAAAAGAACCGCATTGGCAAAATAACGCTGCCATCCCAGCACTTCCATCAGGGCAATCGCCGCAAGCAGGAATCCCAGCCAAATCATGAACACGTGTGGGTATGTACGCAGGCGCGTGAAACCATAGGCGGCTTCATATAGAGACAGCCGTTGGAAAGCCGACACCAGGATCACCAAGACCAGGACAATTATCGCCACGGATAAAAAAGTGAAAACATTCCGGTTTTTATCCGATTCGCGCCGGGTTATCTGACTGAGTCCCTTCTGCAAAAATATGCTTAACAAAGCCACTGCAAGCAGTTCACCAAAACCGCGCCGCGCGTATTCCGCGTAGGTGAATCCTTCCAGGGTGATGTTCGCCTGTCCGGAAAACAAATAACGGTACTGGATCAGGACAAAAATCCCGAAGAGAAAAATCACGCCTCCCAGTAAAATAACCGTTTCGATCATCCCCAAAAAAGGAGAGATCACAGGTTTATCTGCTGCGATTAGAATGGTTTTCGCGCTGCGCCGGGCCGCGAAAAGCACCACGCCGAAGAATAGAAAACCAACCAGGGCGATCAGGACCAAATGCGCCAGAATTTCCGCGAGAGTCTCCGTGTTGAAATTTTTCAGCAGCCCATCCAACTGCCGGGCAAAGACGAGATCAGCAGAAGCCAGCATTGCGATAAAGATCAGCCAGACCGGCAAGGAAAGCGCAATTCCACGCAGGATAGGCAGCAGGGATTTCTTTCCCTTTCCGGATTCGGGTTCAGCGGAGTCTTTTCTTTCCTGCCAGGGAAGGGCGATCATCCCGCCGATCAAGTTGAGGAAATTGACAATATAGTCGGTTATTCCAAAGGAAGGCCATAACCCATTGAACCAGGAAACAGCTAGCAGGATCACACAAAACAAAGTGAAGATATAACCCAGGAACATAGTCAGTGGTTCTTTACGGAGAATACTCATTATCGAAAAAAAGAGGATGGGGAGCATGAGCCAGATATTGATCTTCTTGGGAGCACTGCCCTCCATACGCAGCAGAAAATAGCCCGCCGACAGGCCCAGGAGGATGAAAAGCGGGAAGGATACGCCGGGAGATTTCTCCCAAAACAACAGGTCGAAGAGCACCCCTAACCCAATGGATACCGGCGGCAGATATTTTCTCATTTTTGCCTCTTTCAATTAAGGATGAACCGATTATAAAAAGATTTTTGCTCAAAGCCTGCCAAAAGCTATCAGGATTAATTGTAATTTCTATATGCAATGCTTTATGGTTGAGCGCTCAAGCAAAGAGAGTATCGGGCGCCTGAACAGGATTCTTCAGCGCGCCTGTCCGGGAGCGGGTGTTTTGATTCACCTGTAAAGTGCATTGTCTGTGTTTAGGTCGGGATTGCTTCGCTTCGCTCGCAATGACAATAAAAAAAGTAACAGGTTTTCTGGATTGTCATTTCCGTTATCGTCAGGTAATACATTCAGGTAATTCAGCCGGAATTCTTCAGCACGCCTGACCGGAAGCGGAACAACAGAAATGCGTGACCCTGCAGGTGGTTACGTTTCCGGTTCTTGGCGCAAAGCAGCGCCCACCGCGCCGCCGGGGTGATGCTTCGCGTATGCTGCGGCAGTCAATCCGCGCGCGCCGGCCACGGCCATGCCCAGCATGTCGCACAGCGCCAGCGAAAGCAGCCCGCTGGTCGAGCCGGCAAATTTGAGCGGCCCGGCTTCCTGTGTGAAACTGGTCGCAAGCGCCACATCGCATAAGCGCGCCAGACTGGATTCAGCTTTACCGGTGATGGCGATGCTTTTTACATCCAGTTCCCGGATGCGCGGCAGCAACGCCAACAGCTCGGCAGTCTCGCCGCTGTTGGAAATTAACACAGCCAGGTCGCCGGCGGCGAGCGCGCCCAATTCACCGTGCACGGCTTCGGCTGCGTGCAGGAAAAAAGAGTGAATCCCAAGGCTCGAAAAACTGGAGGCGGATTTGGCAGCAATATGGCCGGAATGGCCGATACCGATGAACACCACCCTGCCGGCGCAAGCATCGATCAGGCGGCAGGCGCGGTTGAAGCTTTCATCCAGCGCCGCGTCCAGGCCGCGCATCGCTTCAGTTTCATCACGCAAAACCTGGCGGCCGGTTTGTAAGTAATCAGTACTCATAAGATATCCATAAAAAGATTATGGGATGGAAAGTTCGATGGTGCTCTGGGAGCGCTGCTGCTCCAGCCAGCTTTCCAGCGCCTTGCGCTGCGTAAAAAGGAGCGCGTCGGGCGAGAGGGCGTGCTGGGTATCTTTTTCGATCACCTGCACGATGTGATAGCCATAGGAAGTGCTGATAATTCCGCTGTAACCGCCGGCTTCCAGGCTGAAGGCGGCATTTTCCACGTCCGGCTGCAGCAGGTAGCCGCGCGGGAACCAGCCCAATTCCCCGCCGGTCAAGGCATCATATTCATATGCCAGCGTGTCAAAAGCCGTACCAGCCTGCAGCTGGCGCAGCACGTTCTCGGCTTCGTTCTGGTCTTCCAGCAGGATCTGGCGGGCGTGCACCTGCTCGACCGCGGTTGGTACAGCGGCGATGAGTTGATTACGCATCCAGGTGGCGGCCATATCGCGGCGCAGCGCCAGCCGGAAACTTTCCTCATTGTAATAATTCTGCGCCATCCAGGCTTGCAGCGCTTCGCTGCCGCCAATCTCGCCGGCCAGCTCATCTATCTTGGCTTGCAGGGCAGCCTCATCCACGCTGTAGTTCTGCGCGGCGGCAGCCTGCGCCAGCAGGACTTGGTCTACCAATTCATCCATGACTTCCTGCGAAGCGGCGGCTGGGTCGTAAGTTTCTCCGGTAGTCTGCAGCGCGGCTTGATAACGCTGCATTTCGGCTTCGTACTCCGCAAGCAGGATGCCTTCCCCATTGACGTGGGCTGCCATGGGCGCTTCGGTGGGTGTGGGTTCCAGGGTGGGAGTGGGCGTTTCGTCCGGCGTTTTCCCTGCGCAGGAGACGGCCGCCAGGAGCAGGATGGAAAAAAATAATGCGCGTTGCAGGGTTGGGTGGTTTTTCATCACGGGGAGATTATAACTGATTCGGATGGTCTGATATGGATCAGCCACAGATGGACAATTATTTTTTGATACACACAGATGTTTTTCAACATCGGTAAAAATAATTTGTGTTAATCAAAGTGTCTTATCTGTGTTTATCTTTGGATTGCATTAATTAAGATCGAGATTGCCGCGCCCGCTAAAGCGGGCTCGCAATGACAACTACTTAATTGCAAGATTGCCCGCGCTGTGATTTTTCTTTTATCCGGTGCATTTACCCAAAACTACTGGGGACAGGTGGAAATTCACCCCACTGCTATACTCGATAATTAAGCCGGGATCGCCACACCCGGCTCCGCCGGGTTCGCGATGACAGAAGCAATGATTAAAAAAAGCAGGCCGCGGTGAGGCGGCCTGTTGGGTGAAACAAATCTGGTTTAGTACTCCGGCATGGGCGGAGCAGCGGGTTTCTCTTTCTCGGGCACGTCCGTGATCAACGCTTCGGTGGTCAGGATCATGGCCGCGATGGAGGTGGCGTTCTCCAGGGCGCCGCGGGTCACTTTGGCGGGATCGATCACGCCGTCTTTGACCATATCGGTGTATTTCTCGTCCAGGATGTTGAAACCGATTTTGTTGTTCTTTTCCTTGGCCTGCGTCTGGCGGACATTTTCCACCACGACCGAGCCATCGAAACCGGCATTCTCGGAGATGCGGCGCATGGGAACTTCCAGGGCCTTGCGCACGACGTTCACGCCGGTCTTGGCATCGTCGCTATCGAGCTTGACGGATTCAAGCGAAGCCATGGCGTTCACCAGGGCCACGCCGCCGCCGGGGACAATGCCTTCTTCCACTGCCGCGCGGGTGGCGGAGAGGGCATCCTCGACGCGATGTTTCTTTTCCTTCAGCTCGGTCTCGGTAGCCGCACCAACGCGGATGATGGCAACGCCGCCGGAGAGCTTGGCCAGACGTTCCTGCAGTTTCTCGCGATCGTAATCGCTGGTGGTTTTGTCGATCTCAACGCGGATCTGCTCGATGCGACCCTTGATCTCCTTGGAATCGCCCTTACCGCCGATGATGGTGGTGTTGTCCTTGTCGGCAACGACTTTTTCCGCGCGGCCGAGGTCAGCCACGACAGCGGTTTCCAGCTTGCGGCCGGTCTCTTCCGAGATCAGGGCAGCGCCGGTCAGGATGGCAATATCCTGCAGCATGGCCTTGCGGCGGTCGCCAAAACCGGGGGCTTTGACAGCCAGCACGTTCAGGGTGCCGCGCAGCTTGTTCAGAACCATGGTTGCCAGGGCTTCGCCGTCCACGTCTTCAGCCAGGATGACCAGTTCGCGCTTGCCGATCTGCACCAGTTTTTCCAACAGGGGCAGCAGGTCCTGGGCAGCCGAGATTTTCTTATCATAAACCAGGATGTAAGGCTCCTCGATCACGGCTTCCATATGGTCGGAATCGGTGATGAAATAAGAGGAAATGTAACCGCGGTCGAACTGCATACCTTCCACGTATTCCTGTTCGAATTCCAAACCCTTGGATTCTTCAACGGTGATGACGCCGTCTTTGCCGACTTTATCCATCACATCAGCGATCAGGTCGCCAATCTGGCGGTCCTGGGCGGAAATGGTGGCCACATTGGCGATCTCTTCCTTGGTGGAAATTTCAATGGACTGGGCTTTGATGGCGTCCGCCACAGCCTTGGAAGCGGCTTCGATACCGCGCTTGAGCATCATGGGGTTGGCGCCGGCGGCCAAAGTCTTGAGGCCTTCGGTGACCATAGCATGCGCCAGGACGGTCGAGGTGGTGGTGCCGTCGCCAGCGATATCGTTGGTCTTGGTGGCGGCTTCTTTCAGGAGCTGGGCGCCCATGTTCTCAAAGGGATCTTCCAGTTCGATTTCTTTCGCGACGGTCACACCGTCATGGGTGATGGTGGGTGAACCGAACTTGCGGTCCAAAGCCACGTTGCGGCCTTTCGGGCCAAGGGTCGTGGCGACTGCTTCCGCCACGATATCAATACCGTTTCGCAGTTTCCTGCGGGCTTCTTCGCCAAATACCAATTGTTTAGCTGCCATAAGATTCTCCTTCAGATGATTTCTCAGAATTTAATTTAACCTTCAATAATCGCCAGCACGTCGCTTTCCTTCAGGATCAGCATTTTCTTCTGATCCATCTTGATCTCCGTACCGGAATATTTGGCAAACAAAACCGTATCGCCGACTTTAACATCCATGGGGATACGTTTGCCTTCCTCGTCACGATCGCCGGGGCCGATAGACAGGACTTTGCCCTTTTGGGGTTTTTCTTTGGCAGTTTCGGGGAGAACGATGCCGGAAGCGGTTACATCTTCCTGTTCGATCGGTTCCACAACCAGGCGGCTGCCTAAAGGTTTAAGATTTAGAGCCATAGATTCCTCCATACAAATGATTCAGAATTTTAGCACTCATTCGTATTGAGTGCTAACAATAGTATCTTAATATTCTTTTTTTCGTAAGTCAAGGAATTAAACAGGAATCTTATATATTTTTAACACTTTTTAATTGTAGCCATAACTCCTGCAGATGTTCTCGCTCTCGGTCAGGGTGGACATGACAATCTCATCATTGCTGAATTGCTCGCGGATCAGTTTGAGGATGCGCATGCCTTCTTCACAGTAGCCATTCACGGTGCGGTGCATGCCGGCCAGCACGGAACCGTAGGTCAGGTAATAATCGATGGTCGAATTGCTGAGCGGCAGTCCTTCGACCGCCACCATCGGATCGGTTTCAGAGTCGCATTGGCGTACTTCACAGCTTTCCTCAGCCGTGCAGCCCATCAGCGCGCATTTGAAAGCCGGGATGGCGCCCTCATAATTGCGTGAGCGGTGATAAACGATGCCCAGGCGGCCGTACATATCGGCGTTATCCGGGTCGAAATTCAAGCCTTTGCGCGCGTTGGTGCCGGCCACCAGGAACTCACCCATCTGGGTGTAGGTGGTAGCAATCGAGAAATACGGCACGGAGTCCTGCACGCCCAACTGCTCATTGATCTTGGCGGCTTTATCGAAATATTCCAGCGCCATTTCATAATTTTCAAGCGTGCGGAAATTGGCCCCGATGCGCAGATAAATGAAAGTCAGGTTGGGATTGATATGAATGGCTTGCTGGTATTGCTCGATAGCCTGGCTGTAGTTGCCGATGGATTCGAGCAAATAGCCATAAATACGGCGCACGTCCATCGAATCGGGCTCGCGCTCGACCGCTTCGCGGATGTTCTGCTCGGCCTGCACCCACTTCTGCTCATCCACCAGGATCTCCGCGTAGTATGCCAACGCCAGCGTGTTGGTGTTATCCAACTGCAAAGCCTGCACCACCTCCTGCTCGGCTTCGGTCAGCAGGGCGTCGCGGTCGCCGGTTACGATGTTGGGGTCGGACATCCAATCCAGGACGAAGGCTTTGATGGCGTGCGCATCGCTGTTCTCCGGCTCGATGGCGATGGCTTCGTTGATGGTCGCCAGAGCTTCATTAAGCCGGTTAATTTTTTCCTCGTCGATGGTCAACAGAGTGGAAGAATACACCTGGATGCGCGCCAGTTCGGCCCGCAATTCCACGTTGGTTGGATTCAGCGCCACCGCCTGCTGGTAAGCTTGCATAGCCTTTTCCAAGTCGCCAGCCACGAAGTACGTCTCACCCTCGTCAGCAAAGGAAGACACCGTGCGGGTGGGGGTGGGCGTGGGCAGAAAAAGCGGGGTGATCGCGCCGGTATTCAGGCTGCGCAGCACCATCAGCATCACCAGCAAAATCCCCAGCATGACAGCGATCCGGTAGGGGTTGGCTTCGTGCGAGGGCTTTCTGAAGAGCGGTCTTTTCTCCGGGATATACATAGGCAACCCTATGGCTGCGGGGTAAAAGTCACCAGCGGCGTCGGTTCCAGGGTGGGCGGGGCGGATGGCTGCGGCGTCCAGGTGGGGATCATGGTGGGGGTGGGCAGATTCAATAACTGCAAGTCATTCATTTTTTGGTAGCAATTCTCAATAATATAGTTGGCGTTATAAGTTGCCACCTCGTCGTCATTGATGCTCTGCAGCAGCGATTGGGCGATATCGACCGCATCGCTGCAGTACCCCAACTCCATCAGCGCCAAGCCATAACTATAGTAATACTCGACAATGCGGGCGGTGTTTGAGAGAGGCAGCCCCTCGACCACAACACCATTCGGATTGATTCCGCCGCGGATGGCCAGCTTGAGCATCAGGATGGCTTCGTTATATTGGTAATTCTTCTTATACATGGTGCCCAGGTTGCCATACATATACGGATCAGCGGGGTCGTCATCCACCGCCTGTTGGGCGTATTGAATGGCTTTGCCGTATTCGCCGATATTCGCGTACGTACGGGCGATCAGCGTCTCGGGGAGGGAATCGCCGGGGTTGAGCGCGTTGGCGCGCGTGTATTCCTCGACTGCCTTGTCATTTTGATCGAGATAACGGTAATTACGCCCGAGCGCGATATGCAATTCAGCTACATTTTCATTTTTCGCCACAGCCTGCTCCAGCTCTGCCACGGCATCTTCATAATTGGAGGTGATCTCCAACACGTTGCCGCGCGCCCAGTGGGTTTCCAGCGCGTCCGGGGCAATCGCTTGCGCGTTGCGCGATGCCTCGATGGCCTGATCCAGATCTCCCAGCACTTCCTCGCCGTTGATCACTTTTTGAGACAAGACGATCGACATATAGGCGTAAGCCGCCGCGTTGCTTGAATCCAGCTCGATGGCGCGGTTCAGGCTGCCTTCCGAATCCAGGTAGTTGCCCAGCATGCCCTGCGCGAAGCCCTGGATGGCCTCGCCCATGCTGCTGGTGGGGTTGAGCAGGATGGCGTTGCTGGAGTTTTCGATCGCCTCTTCGTAATCGCCGCTGTATAAGTTCAGTTTGGCGGCAGCCAGATAAAGCGCCGGGTTTTGCGGATCAGCCATGATGGCTTTTTCATATTCTGCCAGCGCCTGGGTGAACTTACCTTCGGAAGCCAGGTTCTCTGCCTGGGCCAGGTAAGTCTCGGCAGAAGTGGTGGGGGTGGGCGAAGCCAGGAACAGGGTAGGGGAAAGGGGCTCGACGGTTAAATTAACATAGACCAGAAAAGCCACAATCACGAGTAATAATAGAACTTTAAATGGATTGCTGCGCCGGCGGGATTGGCGCATATTCCATCTTCTTCCCTTAATTTGCATGGGTTTATCTTATCATTTATGCTGCCAAATGTTCAAGCAAGGCTTTATACCAGATGTGGGATAAAAACGCAAGCGGGCGATGCGTAGGCATGCCAGCGCACTTAAGATAGAATGAAAGCATGCGCTTTGATATTTTCACGCTTTTTCCGGAGGTCTTTACCCCCTACATCAATACCAGCATCCTGCAGCGCGCCTGCAGCAACAACATCATCTCCATCCACGTCCACAACATCCGCGATTGGGCTGCGGACAAGCACCACACCACCGATGACATGCCCTTCGGCGGCGGAGGCGGCATGGTGATGAAGCCGGAGCCGATCTTCAACGCGGTGGAAAGCGTGGCTGGGGGAGCGCCGGACTGCCCGGTGATCCTGATGACCCCGCAGGGTAAAGCGCTGACGCACACGCTGGCCGAGCAGTTCAGCCGCGTGCAGCGCCTGATGATCCTGTGCGGGCGCTACGAAGGGGTGGACGAGCGCGTACGCGAGCACCTGGTGAGCGAAGAGGTATCCATCGGGGATTATGTGTTGAGCGGGGGGGAACTGCCGGCACTGGTGCTGGTGGAGGCAGTGGCGCGCCTGCTGCCGGGGGCGCTGGGCGACCCGGATGGCGCCTTCGACGATTCTTTCGCCAACGGGCTGCTGGAATATCCCCATTACACCCGACCGGCGGAATTCAGGGGCTGGGATATCCCGGGGGAATTAACCTCCGGCAATCACGCCGTCATCGCGCGCTGGCGCAGGCGGCAATCGCTGCTGCGCACCGCGCTCAAACGCCCCGACCTGCTGGAAAGCGCGGCGCTGGATAAAGCCGATAAAAATTTTTTACTGGAATTGATCGATCTGAAGAAAATTGATTTGCCTGAAAACATCATAAAAAAACTAGGAGGAAAAGAATGAAGTTCAACATTGGCAAGACATTTTTACTGGGGCTCGGTTTCTTTGGCGTGAGCGTGATCTGGAGCGTGTATAACGCATTTGTACCGATTTTCCTGGAGGATCGCTTCCTGATGGCGGCTGGTTTCATCGGCGTCTTCATGACGCTGGATAACGTCGCCGCCTTGCTGATCCAACCGGCCGTGGGCGCCTGGTCCGACCGGCTGCGCACGCCCATCGGCCGGCGCATGCCTTTCATATTAATCGGAGCGCCATTGGCAGCGATCGCTTTCATCCTGCTGCCTAAGTCACAATCCATGTGGTTGTTCTTCTTCGCGGCGGTGATGCTGCTGCTCAGCATGGCGGTCTGGCGCACGCCGGTGGTGGCGCTCATGCCCGATATCACGCCCTCAAAATACCGCTCGCAAGCCAACGGCATCATCAATTTCATGGGCGGGCTGGGAGCCATTATCGCCTTCATCGGCGGCGCGAAGCTTTATGAACTGGACGCGAGTTATCCTTTTCTGCTGGGCGCGGGGTTGGTGGCGCTTTCCGCGATATTGGTGTTCATCTTTATCAAAGAACCAAAAGAAGCCGTTGAAACCGCCAAGGAAGCGCCGCGCCTGTGGGAAAGCGCGCGCCAGATTTGGCAATCCAATGACAAGAGCGCGCTGCGCATCCTGCTGGCGATCTTTTTCTGGTTCGTAGCCTACAACGGCATCGAAGCTTTTTTCACCCTGTTCGCCAAGAATCACCTTGGGCTGACTGAAGCGGACGGCGCGCGCTTATTGGGCCAGTTATCGCTATTGTTTGTGCTGTTCTCCCTGCCCTCCGGTTACCTGGGCGCGGCCATTGGGCGCAAGAAAACCATCATGGCCGGCGTACTGCTGATGGCAGTCTGCGTGGGCATGATGTATATCCTGCCAGTTGATACGCTCACCATCCTGCTGACCAGTCTGCCAGTGCTTGGCAAGGTGCCGGTGGTCGGGGCGATCCTGATGGTCGCCGGCGTAGCCTGGTCGTTGATCAACATCAATTCGCTGCCCATGGTGGTAGATATGACGGATGCGGCGCGCATCGGCACCTACACCGGTCTGTATTACCTGTTCTCGACCCTGGCAGCCATCAGCGGACCGATATTTTACGGATTCATCATCCAACTAAGCGGCAGTAATTACAGCCTGCTGATGATCGTCAGCCCAATCTTCTTTATATTGGCTTTTCTCAGTATAGCAGGCGTCACCAAAGGGGAACGGACTCTTTAATTCATTCGGGGACCAAAACGTCTGTTATATAATTATTTAGTCATTGAGTTACGTATAATGAAAATTGACAAAAGGAGGTGATAGATTTCATTATTTTCGCTCAGAAACTCACTTGTTGAACCATAGTACTTGCAACACAACAGCGAAAGCCATATACTTTAATGACAACCAATCTATTGGAGGAGAAAACATGAAAAGGATTTCGATTGTATTAGCTTTATTCATCATTGCTTCACTGCTCTTTGCCTGCGCTCCCAAAGCGGCTCCGGCTGAAGAAGCCGCCCCCGCTGAAGAAGCAGCCCCGGCTGAAGAAGCTGCTCCGGCAGAGGAAGCAGCACCCGTAGCGAAAATCTGCCAGGTAACCGATACCGGCGGCATTGATGACAAATCGTTCAATGCCCTGGCATGGTCCGGCATGGAACGCGCGGCGACCGATTTCGGCGTGGAAGTGAAATACCTGGAATCCCAGCAGCAATCGGATTATGAAGTCAACATCAATGCTTTCATCGAGGAAGGCTGCGACTTGATCATCTCGGTTGGTTACCTGTTGGCGGACGCCACTGCAGCCGCTGCCACAGCCAACCCTGATCAGAAATTCGCTATCATCGACAATGGCAACATGGACCTGCCCAATGTGCGCGGTAACAGCACCAACATCCAGGAAGGTACTTTCCTAGCTGGCTACCTGGCTGCTGGAATGAGCGAGACTGCGAAAGTCGGCACCTACGTTGGCATCCTGTTCCCTGCGACTCAGGCATTCATGGATGGCTACGCCATGGGCGTGAAATACTACAACGAAGTTAAAGGCACCACGGTGGACGTCCTTGGCTGGGATATGGCCGAGCAGAAGGGTCTGGAAGCCGGGAACTTTGAGAGCCTGGACGACGGACGCGCCTTCGGGGAAGCCCTGATGGATGACGGCGCGGATATCATCATGCCCGTGGCTGGTCCAGTCGGCCTGGGCACCCTGGCTGTCATGGCCGAGCGCGGCAGCGGTTTGCTGATCGGCGTTGATAACGACTGGTCAGTCGCCAATCCCGACAAAGCGGATTACGTCCTGGCAAGCGCGGCCAAGAAAATCGACGTGTTCGTCTATGACACGATCCAGAAAGTCCTGGACGGCACCTTTGCCGGCGGCGAGGACATGATCCTGACGCTGGAGAACGGCGGCACCGGCCTGGTTTATGGCAGCGCCTGGGAAGCAAAAGTTCCTGCAGAGTTGAAAGCTGAAATCGCAGCCCTGGAGCCGATGATCATCTCCGGCGAAATCGCAACCATGCCCACCCGCTAATGTCAGCATAGAACAATAAACATGGATAAAACAAAGGAGCTAAGCAAGTACTTAGCTCCTTTGTTTATCAAAATCCGGTATGATACAATCAAAAAACTTTTTGATCGAGAATAATAATCGACTATGAGGGTAAAAAATGGCGCCAATACTTGAACTGCGAGGGATCACCAAACGATTCCCGGGAGTTCTGGCAAATGACCACATCGATCTGACGTTGGAAAAAGGTGAAATTCACGCACTTTTGGGGGAAAACGGAGCAGGCAAGACCACATTGATGAACATTCTTTACGGTCTGTACAGCCAGGATGAAGGCGAAATCATCGTAAAAGGCAAAAAAGCCGAGATCACAGAACCAACAGATGCTATCCGCGCCGGTATCGGCATGGTGCACCAGCACTTCATGCTGATCCCGGTGTTCACCGTTACTGAAAACGTCATGCTGGGGGAAGAATCCACCAAAGCGGGCGGCTTTCTGGATCGCGCCAAAGCTGCCGCCAGAATCCGCGAAATATCCAATACGTATAAATTGAATGTCGATCCCAACGCAATTGTGGGCGATCTGCCAGTCGGCACCCAGCAACGTGTAGAAATTATTAAATTATTATTCCGCAATGCGGACATCCTGATCATGGACGAACCCACTGCGGTATTGACTCCGCAAGAAGTGGATGAATTATTTAAAATCATGCGTTTCCTGGTGGACCAGGGCAAATCGATCATCTTTATCACGCACAAGCTGCGTGAAGTGATGGAATGTTCTGACCGCATCACCGTGATCCGCGGCGGCAAGGTAGTGGGCACAACCCGCCCCAAGGATGCCAGCACCAAAACATTGGCTTCCATGATGGTAGGGCGCGAGGTGGAGCTGATTGTGAAGAAAAAGGCAGCGCAAACTGGCAAAGTTGTGTTGGATGTGCAGAATTTAAAGGTATTAAGCGCCCAAAACCAAATGGCCGTAAATGATGTGACTTTCCAGGTCAGGGAGGGTGAGGTACTGGGTATCGCCGGTGTGCAGGGCAATGGTCAAACTGAATTGGTGCGCGCCCTGACGGGATTGCTGAAGCCGGTAGATGGGAAAATCACGGTTTTAGGTCATGAAACCACACATGCCAACCCGCGCAAGATCACCGAACTGGGATCGGCGCATATTCCCGAAGATCGCCAAAAGGACGGACTGGTTTTGGGTTTCCCGGTAGCGGAAAACCTGGTTCTCAACACTTACTATCAGCCACCATTCGCCAAAGGCGTAATCGCCCAATATGGTCAAATCAATGAAAATGGCAAGGCGCTGGTTGGAAAATTCGACATCCGCACGCCCAGCGTGGCAACCACGGTCAGTGCGCTTTCGGGCGGCAACCAGCAGAAAGTGATCGTGGCGCGCGAATTTTCGCGTCCGATCAGGTTGTTAATCGCTTCCCAGCCAACGCGCGGTCTGGATGTGGGATCGATTGAATACATCCATAAGCGGCTGATTGAAAAACGGGACAATGGCACAGCCATCCTGCTGGTTTCCACTGAGCTGGATGAGGTTCTGCAGCTTTCCGACCGAATCGCTGTGATGTACCGCGGCAGGATCATTGGCATCCTGGATAGCGCAAAAGCGACCAAGGAAATCGTTGGTTTGCTGATGGCCGGTATCCATCCCGACGAGGATACCATCAAAAAAGCCAAACCGAAAAAAGAAGAGATCGTGGTCACCTAGAGGGATACTCGCATGGAAAATGAAAAGAAAATCGAGAAAAAGCCAAATGCTTTCCAGATCTTCCTGGAAGAAATCCAGCGAAGCTCATGGATTGTCACATTCCTGGCCATCCTGACCGGTATCATCATCGGCGGAATTCTGGCAGCGGTTACCTCCCTGGAGGTTTACGCTGCTTTCAAGGTTTCCGCCTGGGAGGGCATTAAAACCGGCTTGAATGTGGCCTGGTCCACCTACTCAGCTCTGTTCACCGGTTCAGTGGGAGACTTTGGCAAGATCCAGGCTGCGTTGGCCAGCGGCGACGGATTGACCATCCGGCGCGCCTTCTTCCCATTCTTTGAAAGCCTGGTGCAGGCCACGCCCTATATTTTCGGCGGCCTGGCTGTCGCTGTCGGTTTCCGCACCGGATTGTTCAATATCGGCGCAGAAGGGCAAATTTTCGTCGGGGCAATGGCGGGCGCCTGGGCGGGTTATTTCTTCAAAGGTCTGCCGGCGATCATTCATGTTCCGCTGGCGCTAGTCTGCGGAGCGCTGGGCGGAGCGATTTGGGGTTTCATCCCCGGATTCCTGAAAGCCAAAACCGGGGCGCAT
>CAZDUN010000015.1:19137-25221 GCA_964508615.1 uncultured Pelolinea sp.
GATCAATACCATCATGATGAATTACTTCGCTTTCCGGTTGAGTGAATTCATGCTGCGCGGACCGTTGAAAGACCCAACGGAATTCACACCTAAAACTCCGGTGATCGAAGAAAGCGCCAAATTGTTCAGTTTCTTCGGCGACCCGATCCGTTTCCACCTCGGCTTTTTTATCGCGTTGGGCGTGGCATATTTTATATATTGGTTATTATTCAAGACCACCTGGGGATTTGAGCTGCGCACGGTTGGCTCCAACCCGAATGCCGCCCGATATGCCGGCATGAGCAACGTGGTTGCCACGGTGGTAGCCATGTCCATATCAGGCGCATTGGCCGGGCTGGCCGGTACCAATGAGATCCTGGGCGTGAACTACCGCCTGGTACCAGCCTTCTCGTCCGGATATGGTTTCGACAGCATTGCCCTAGCGCTGCTGGGTAAAAATCATCCATTGGGCGTGGTGCTTTCAGCTCTATTGTTCGGTTTTCTACGCAGCGGAGCGCGCCAGATGCAACTGAAAGCCGGCATCCCGATCGACATCATTTCCATTCTGCAAGCCCTGATCCTGGCGTTCATCGCAGCGCCGGCCATCATCCGAACGCTTTACCGTTTGAAAGAACCGACCATCAAAGAAGAGGAATTCACGCTGAGCGGTTGGGGAGGTAAATAATGGAAGCGAATCCATTGAATAACCACCAAAATCTGACTGAAAAATATGGCGGAAAAACCCGGCGCTTTGTGATGGGAATTATTTTCTTCGCGCTGGCCATGATCATCTATTTCATCTTTGCCAAGAGCAATGGCGCCGAATCGCTGACTACCTTCAATATGAGCCCCGGCGGATCATCGACCTCATACGCGGATTGGATTTTCCCCACTGGTAGTTATCTATCCGTTTTAGCAGGCATCTGCCTGACCATCGCAGCATACCAATTCGCCCGCGGATTCGGCAAACTGACCAACCTGCTGCTAGCTCTGGTGGTCGGAATGTTCATCTTCAGCTTCCTGGCTTGGGCAGCCTCCGGCGGCTCCATGAACCTGGCCGGGCTGCTGCGCATCACCATCATACGCGCAGTACCGCTTACGCTGGGCGCCATGTCCGGCATCCTGTGCGAAAGGGCTGGTATTGTCAACATCGCCATTGAAGGCATGATGCTGACTGCCGCTTTTGTCAGCACGTTGGTAGCCAGCATTTCGAATTTATGGATTGGCATGCTTTCCGGCATCATCTCCGGGGCGCTGTTAGGGTTGATATTGGGTGTGTTGGCAATTAAATACAAAGTCAACCAGGTAATCGCAGGTACGGTCATCAATATCTTCGCGACCGGTATAACTTCCTACTTGTCGCAGAAGTTTATCCAAAAGTCGGATTATCAATATCTGAACGAACCTGGCATGTTCCCGCAGATCGAGGTGCCGCTGCTTTCCAAAATACCGATCATTGGGCCAATCCTGTTCCATCACAATATCTATATTTTCATGACAATTTTCCTGGTGATCATCCTGACCATCGCCCTGTTCCACACCCGCTGGGGCCTGCGCATGCGCGCGGTCGGAGAACATCCCAAAGCGGCTGACACGCTGGGTATCAACGTGATCCGCACGCGCTACAGCAGCGTGCTACTGGGCGGCATGATGGCCGGTTTCGCCGGCACCTATTTCACGCTGGGCTCCTCGGGACGCTTCGATGAACTGCTAACTGCCGGACGCGGTTTTATCGGCCTGGCAGCCATGATCTTCGGCAACTGGCATCCGGTGGGCGCCTTCGGCGCCA
Organism: uncultured Pelolinea sp.; assembly: GCA_964508615.1. Lineage (GTDB taxonomy): Bacteria > Chloroflexota > Anaerolineae > Anaerolineales > Anaerolineaceae > Pelolinea. The sequence goes on from CAZDUN010000015.1 coordinate 20,906, forward strand.
GCATGTTGTTTGGGTTCTTTGACGCGTTGGCGGTCAGGGCTTCCATTTTGAACGTGCCGATCCCCTCTGAATTCCTTGGGATGACGCCCTATATCGCCACGATGATCGTGCTGGCTGGTGTTGTGGGCAAAGGCCACGCTCCTGCGGCGGAGGGCACGGCATACGAGAAAGAATCGCTTTAGTACAAATTAGGCCGCTCATAGAGCTATTTCGAAGTGAGCGGGTTGTTAGAAAAGCAGAAAAATGACCGCCCCTTCGACGCGCTCAGGGTGCGGTTTTTTCTATTGATGATGACCTGCCTTTCAACACCCCTGCCTTATTCCAGGCAAGGTCGCAGGGATCTTAGATGTCTTTACGCATTAACTTAAAGGATATTGCCCGAACTCCAGTGTAGCATCCACCATGGCCAGGATATTCTCGGCCGGCACTTCATGCATGATGGTGTGCACGGAGGCAACCATGTAACCGCCATCGCGTCCCAGGACGTTGATAACGCGTTTCATTTCCTGGCGCACTTCTTCAGGCGTGCCGCTGGGCAGGATGTGCTGCGTATCCACTGCTCCGCAGAAAACCAGCTGCCGGCCATATTCGCGCTTCAAGCCCTCCAGGTCGGCCATCTTGCCGGCTGAGGTTTGCACCGGGTTAAGGATATCCACGCCGATCTCGATAAAATCGCCGATCAGGTCAAAGACGTCGCCATCGGTGTGGAAAAAGACCTTGGCCTTGGTGCGTTCCTTGATGAATTGGATCAGGTCGGCATGGATCGGTTTCAGCATGCGGCGGTACATGCGCGGCGAGATCATCAGGCGATCCTGGGTGCCCAGGTCGTCGCCGATCTTGATCATGTCGATGTTTTCGCCCAACGCGTCGAGGAAGTGGCCCATGTGCTGCTTGCATAATTCCAGGTTCTTTTTCAGCAAGGCTTCGGCAAAGTCCGGCAGCATGGCCAGGTTCATCAGGAATTTATCCATGCCCTGCAGCCCGAAGGCGCGCTCGAACGGGAACATGAGCCAGGGGGTGGCCAGGATGGCGTATTGGTTCTCTTCGGCCAGCTTTTTAGCGTCCAGGGCGGCCTGCGCCACGCGGTAAGGATCGTCCATATCCGGCCAGTTGGCATACTTTTCCAGGTCATCCAACGTGGTGGCATCCGCCAGCGGGTGATAGCCTGGGAACCACACGCCCGGCTCAATCTCGATCTGCCCGCCGCCCCAGTCATCCAGGCAGGGCGTATGCGGCTCGCGCTTTTGGTTGCGCTCGGCCACTTCCTGGGGGAAGCGATCGAGTACGCCGCGCGCGTCGCCGTGCAGGCGCTGCATGGTCTGCTCGTCGATTTTGGCGGTGCCGAGTTCCGGCCAGTCGTAAATGTATTCGTCCGGCGCCTGGATGTTTAATTTCGCTTTCAAGGCCTGGTAAGGCTTCATTTTGATGCCGGTGGCATTGCTGACGCCGATGATGATGGGCACGCGGTCGGGCACTTCGTGCGCCAGCACCGCCTGGACTCTTTCACGCGAGGTCATGGGCATATTGCTACTCCTTAATTAAGATTTCTTTAATTATTTTACTTGAGAAGCAACCAGGTTATTGATTCCGGGCAGATATCGAGAAAAAGATCCGCCCGTCTTTGTATAAAAATTGTTGGGTTGCTCCCGCAATAAATGCGGGGGTCTTCGAGAAGGTCACCAACCCAGTTTGCCTTGAATCCACTGAATTGAAGGAGTATCTTGGTCTATCGGCCGAGATTCCTCACCCCTGCGGGGTTCGGAATGACAGTTGAGAGCGTATTAGGAGTTAAGCATCGAGCTTCGGCACGGGGGCGTCGAGCGAAGATATTCTGCACACAGCTGATATCAGCCGCGTGAGTGCTGAGCAAAGCGAGATCCAACAAGAATGCGCTAGAAAAATATTGGGTTGCCCCCGCAATGAATGCGGGGGTCTTCGAGACAATCACTAACTCAACCTAGCGCTTATTTTGATCAGGAAAGTTTTTTAAGCCGGTTTCCAGAAAGACACCGGCCCATCCTTGCAGGTCAGCCAGCCGGTCGGTATGCCGGCTGCCTTGGCAGTGGCTTCATCCAGTTCACACGAACCGCACAAGCCCAAGCCGCAGCGCAGCAGCGCCTCCCAGGAAAACTGGCCGGGCAGGTTCTTCTGTCGGCAGAGATCTGCCAGCGCCAGCAGCATGGCTGCGGGGCCGCAGGCGTACAGCCCATCGGCGTGGAAATCGCGCAGGGCAGCTTCGACCGCGCCAGTAACCAAACCCTGCAGCCCGGCGCTGCCATCTTCCGTAGCAAGCAGCACCCGGCAGCCCATGACCTGGAATGCCTCCGCCAGCAGCAGGTCATCCGCGCTGCGCGCGCCCAGGCAAACCAACGCCTCACCGCCATCTAAGAGCGCCTGCTGGGCTAAAAAGCGCAGGGGCGCCGCGCCGTAACCGCCGCCCACCAGGATATGCCGTTTCCCCTCCAATCGGAAACCCTGCCCAAAAGGCCCGCGCGCCCACAAGCGCGCGCCTACCGGCAGGCGGCACAACGCCCGGCTGAACGGGCCGACCGCGGCAACGGTTATTTGAAGCGGGTCGGCACCCGCCACGCTGAAGGGCTTCTCTCCGATGCCCGGCAGCCAGGCCATCACGAACTGGCCGGGCTGGGCACTGCCCAACGGCGCATCCAGCACCAGGCTGCGCGCCCGGTAATTTTCTTTGCGGTTTTCAGTAACAACGTACGTTTGATATAAATCCTGGTGTGTCAACGCAGTGCGATTCCTCTCATTTTTTCCAAATTGGCGTAATGCTCGGCCTGCATGAAATCGCGCAGTTCCTGCTCGATCAACGCGAATACCTGCGGTCCGCGTTCCATGACTGCCGCGCCTACCCCCACGGCGCTTGCGCCGGCCATGATCATCTCGGCCGCGTCCTGCCCGCTGCTGACGCCTCCCAGGCCGATGATGGGCAGTTTTACCGCTTTGCGGATCTCGGCCACGCAGCGCAGCGCGATGGGTTTAATAGCCCAGCCGGAAATGCCGCCCACGCGATTAGAAAGCACCGGGCTGGCGGCGCGCGCGTCGATCAGCATGCCTGGAACGGTGTTGATGGCGGTGATGGCATGCGCGCCGGCTTCCTCGGCAGCCAGCGCGATGCGGGCAATGCTGGGCACGTTGGAGGATAACTTGACGGTAAAGGGCAGTGAAGTGTTTTCCCGCACAGTGCGTGCCACGGCAGCAGTGGTTTCAGGCGAACCGGAAAAAGGCGTTCCGAAGTCATCGCTGACATTCGGGCAGGAGATATTCACCTCGATCAGATCAGGCTCCGCCTCGGAGATACCAGCCGCCATGCGCCCGAATTCTTCCAGCGTGGGGGCGAAAATACTGGCGATCAACGGCACGCCCAGCTCGCGCAGGCGCGCCTTGGCTTCCCTGAGCAGTGGAAGCTCGTCTTTCAGGCCGGGATTGGTCAGGCCGACCGCGTTGATCACCCCGCCCGCCCACTGCACAGAAATCGGGTTGGGATGCCCGGCGCGCGGCTCAGGCCCGCAGCTTTTGGCGGTCACCGCCCCCGCGCCGCAAGCCGCCACGCGCTCCAGCAGGCCCGGGCTGGTGCCCAGCACGCCGGAAGCCAGCACCAACGGATTGCGCAGGCTCAGGCCCAGGAACGAACAGGAAAGGTCAGGCGTCGCTTTACTCATGCAGATATTCCCGCACAACCTGAAAGGTCGCGCTGTCGATCAATGCTTTTTCCTTTAACATGTCCATAATTTCGCTGATGGTCATGAGCGCGTGCAGCTGCAGGCCGGCGGCGGTTATTTGGCCGGCGCCGCCCTGTTCGCGGTCGACCAGCACAACTACGTCATTGACCCGCAGGCCAGCCTGACGCAGCACCTCGACCGAGGTTAGTATACTGCCGCCGCTGGTGATGACATCCTCCAATATTACCGCAGTCTGGCCGGACTCAAAAGCGCCCTCGATCATCTGCCCGGTGCCGTGCATCTTGGCTTCCTTGCGCGGGTAGATGAATGGCCGCTGCAGCTGCCAGGCGACCGCCGCGCCAACCGGCAAGGCGGCATACGGCACCCCCGCGATGCGGTCGAAAGCCAACCCGCGCACGATATCCGCGTAGGCGCGCGCGACCAGATTGAACAGCACGGGGAAGGATACCACGCGGCGCAGGTCGATATAAATTGGAGATTGCTTGCCGGAAGCCAGCGTGAAATTGCCGAAACGCACGCAGCCGGTTTGGAATAATTCAACCGCCAGGCTCTCTTTTTCCTTTGCATCCAGCGCATCAGCTGATTGAATTTTTCCTTGATATTCTTCCGTATATT
>CAZDUN010000016.1:0-3212 GCA_964508615.1 uncultured Pelolinea sp.
CGCCCAGATCATCAACTCCATGTCGGACCGGGACCTGATCGAGGTCATCAAGAAAAGCGTGCGCGAAGTGCGCAGCCCGGCTTATTAGTTAATTCGATATTCCAAAGTAAAACTGGAAAGATCAGTCGTGACCCATGCATTCATGCGTGGGTCTTTCATTGATAAAGCGACCTGGTCTTCAACCTATTCATAGGTATCAATGCATGCTTTACATAGGTAAAAATTATCAGTGTTCATCTGCGTTCATCTGTGGTTAAGAGATTTATGGCGCTACAACCATATCAGTCAATCGCAGGCATTCATGCCTGCGCTACAAATTATGAGCAGTTGTAGCCCACGCATTCATGCGTGGGTCTCTTGGCAATCAAGCAATCATGGTCTTAATCCAATCCGCAGGCACGACCGTACGGGATGCATACAAACACCTGCACTACATAAAAAGAATTATCAGTGTTCATCTGCGTTCATCTGTGGTTAAAGAATGGTTTACGGTCGAAGACCAGAAAAAGAATCGGAATGAGTAGATCATTAATAAGAAAATCTGTGTCCATCTTGAAAACATCCGCGTCCATCTGTGGATAAACAGGCGCGGGCAATTAAGAAAGTGAAAAGTCCAGGTAAGATTAGGCGCAGACACGTTCTCGCAGGATGCGCGTGAATGCCTGCGCTTCAAAGCGAAATCTGTGTTCATCTGCGTTCATCTGTGGTTAAAGAATGGTTTACGGTCGAAGACCAGAAAAAGAATCGGAATGAGTAGATCATTAATAAGAAAATCTGTGTCCATCTTGAAAACATCCGCGTCCATCTGTGGATAAACAGGCGCAAGCGTCCGAAAAGGCGAAAGGTGCAAACAGAGACAATCGCAGAATGAAATAAAAACAGGAGAGAAAGGCATAGCCCTTCTCTCCTTCCAACAAATAAGAGACGCTGCTATTTCATTACCAGGCTCATCACCGCCTTCTGTACATGCAGGCGATTTTCGGCTTCATCGAAAATGGCCGAACGCCAGCCCAATCCATCGGTCTTGTCCATCACATCGTTATTCACTTCAAAACCGCGGTCAGCCGGCAGGCAGTGCATGTAGATGGCTTTCTTGTCGCAGGTATCCATCAATTCGCTGGTCGTCTTCCAGCTCTTGTTGGCGTCCATGATCTCCTGCGCTTTTTTTGGATCGTACTGGCCGACCGGCGGCTGGAACAAGGTAACCGGCGCCCAGGCCTTGGGATACACCACGTGGGCTCCCTTGAACCCTTCAGCGAAATCGTTGGTGATCTTGAAGGAACCACCCGCATCCCCGGCGTAGGTCTGGCATTGTTGGATGATCTCCGGAGCCAGGTCAAAATCTTTGGGATGCGCCAGCGTTACATTCATGCCCAGCATACTGGCGAACAGAATAGCCGATTGCGGTACAGCGCGCGGTTTGTGCACACTGGGCGAATACGCCCAGGACATGGTAAAGTTCACTCCCTTGAACCCGCCGAATTCCTCTTTGACGGTCAGCATATCCGCCAATCCCTGGAAAGGATGATAGATATCGTCTTCCATATTAAGCACAGGGATATCGGACCAGCGCGCGAATTCCTTGATCAATTCATGGGCGCCGCCATACACCCAATCCACCGGGTCGCCGTAACAGCGGATGGCGATGGCGCTGCCCATGCGGCTTAATACACGCGCCACGTCCGAGACGCGCTCGGTGCTGTAGGCAACTTCCTTACCTTCCAGCGCGGGCGTGTAAATTTTGTCCGGATCCAGGTAATGGGCGTGCCCGCCCAACTGGGTCATGCCGGCTTCAAACGAGTTGCGCGTGCGCAGCGATTGGTTATAGAACAACATGAACAACGTCTTGGCCCTGAGCAGGCTATCGTGATAAATGCCCATGGCCTGCTGCCGCTTCAATTCTTCTGCCACCTCCAGAATGGTCTTGATTTCCTGCGGCGTGTAATCCGTCTCCGCCAGAAAATCTCTTCCTGCAAAACCTGTTGTTTTCATCGCAATACCTCACTTTTATTTTTTTATGATTTCTGTCTTTCAATTCCTTTATTACATTTTCAGGAAATTCAAGCGTCTTTCTTTGTCAGCCACGAACTTGCCGATGCCTTCCAACAGCCAGCGCGGCGATAGATGCGCCTCATCCAGCACTTCTTCCAGCGTCCCGCCCGTGCGCCAGCGCTTGTCCCAATCCGAAGACAGGGCGTATTCTTCTGCCCGCGGGTTGAAGATCCAGTCGTGCATCAACCAGGCGGCTTGCGTGGTGATGACGGTGGAGTTCAGGCAGTCTTCCTCTGAAAGCACCAGTCTGCGGTAGGATTCCGGTTGGGCCGCGAACAACTCCGCGCTGGTGGCGCACACAATTTTCAAGTTCCAACCCCTTTCAGCGAGTTCGGGCAGAATGCGGATGACGTGCTCGACCGCGCTGGTGCCCTGGACAATCAATGTTCCATCTTTGGGTGATTCTTTCTGGTAATCTCGGATAACGTACGCTCCTTTCGCGCTTTCAAAATGAGATGGGATGCCCAGTTTTTCACGATCCGGGATCGCGATCTTGGGCCGCGTGAGATGCAGCGCCACGATGGGCGCGTCCATTTTCAAGCCTGCCGCCAGCATGACCGGCACCTCGTTGTATTCCCAGGGGTGCAGGTTGATGATCTGTCCTTTGGGGAAAAGTTGGGTAACGCCGGGAGCAAAGATTCCAAAATGCGTGCGGCTGTCATCGGCAGTTTCGGGGCCGGAATGTCCGGCGATCCAAAGCACCTTGCCGACTTTCCAGGGGCTGTCCTGGGCCATCTGGCTGAACAGCCGGAACATGCCGTACTTCAGGTAGGAGAACGATCCGTAGGTCGAGCAGGCGCCCCAAAATCCATCAAAGCGCTTTTCCGGTTGCGTCGAGAGATTGGCAGCGGCCAATCCAGCCATTAAGCCGGCGTTGGCAAACTCGGTAATTTCCTGGGGCAGCAGCACGCCTTCAAAATTATCCTGCAGCGCGAACCAGCCATAGCCCTTGAAATCACCGTACGGCTGCGCGAAACCGGCAATATTGGTGGAACCTGCCAGGTCAGCCGAGCAGGCCAAAAAAACCGGCCGCTGATACTCGCGCGCTCCGAAGGCATTCACCCAGGCCCCCCATGCGGCCAACGCCTCGCGGTTGGCGGCCAGCGACCCGGCGGATTTGAACAGGTCAGCCGGATAATTGCGAAAATCCCACAAGCGCT
>CAZDUN010000016.1:3222-14864 GCA_964508615.1 uncultured Pelolinea sp.
TTGCCTTCCGGCAGCTTGTACTCATCCAGACGTGCGGGAACGCTGTCGCCCAGCGCAGCCAACCTTTCCGCCAGGTAATCCACCAGTTCCTGATCGCCGCGCAGGATATCCATGACCGCTTTCAGGTTGTTGCGAAATTCTTCGCGCAGCTTATCGGCTTCCTTCGGGGCTGCTCCATCCATGTTCTGGAAGACCGCGCCGTATTTGTGCGCAAATTCCCGCTTGGTCTCCCAAAAATCCGGGCTGTTGATGGCATTCGGATTGCCGTGCGAGTCGTTATCGTATTTCAGGTAGCCGCGGCCTTTGCGCGTTTTAAACCAGGCCGCCGCCGGCCGCTGCCGGCCGCTTTCTCCGGCATTGATCGCCAGCAGGCATTCGGTCACCGCGCGCCAGTCGCTGCCGTTTTCCGTACCTGCCACGCGCCAGCCGTGCGAACCGATCCAGTCCGGCGGGCCGCCGTAAACGACCTCGCTCACGCGGTGGTTATCGATGCCGAAATCATTCCAGTCCACCAGCAGCAGCAGATTATCCAGCTTCAAACCCCAAGCGGAATTCAGGGTTTCATGGTTTACGCCCGCGCTCAGGCCGGCTTCGCCATCCAGCGCAAACACCCTGACGCTCCCTGCCCCCGCGCGCTTGAGCGCCAGCGCCTCGCCGGCAGCCGCCGGTGTGCCGTGCCCGGTCGGGCCGGTGTTGAATTTCAGGAACAGCGATTTATCCACCATCTCGGCGTGGCCTGAAAGCCCGCCCCGCCGCCGGAATCCCAGCAAATCCTCCCAATATAGCGCGCGCTGCGCGGCCCGCTCGATGCGATAGCGCGCGTCGCCGGTCTGCTCGAACTTGATGCGCAGCGCTTCATTCAGCACCGCCAACGTGCAATAGACCAGCGGCACGGAATGGCCGGCGGAAAGCACGAAGCGGTCCGCGAAACGCTTGCCGGGTTCGCGGATGTCCCAGCGCATCACCCCGCTGAGCAGGGTAGCAATGAAGATATGCGCCTTCGACCGTGAGCCGCCCGGATGCCCGCTCTGGCGGTAGTTCAAAATGATATCGATCAACTGATCCACCAGATCCCTGGTTTTTTCCCAATAAGCAAAATTCCCTTCGAGATCCTGGATCCGGATTTCTTTTCTCTCATCCATGCGCGTTTTCTCCGTAATCAATCCGCCAATCAGTCATAAACCATTAATCCTTGCCATATTTCTCCCAATGAGAACCAAACAGCGCATTCTCATCCGGCACGACCGGCGTTATCGGCCGTGAAACCCAAGTGGTGTTCAAAAAATGCTTCCAGTAAATATTCTCGCTGGTGATGTTGTTGCCCCAGGTACCGCAGCCCAGCGTCAGGGTGAAGGGCATGCCATTGTCATAATTGCCGCTGTTGCCGTAGCACTGCGGCTGGTTCACCATGATGCGGCTGACGCGCGCCTTTTCGCCCAGCAAGCGCACGTGCGCGTCATTATCGCTGTGGATACCGCAGCTGTGCCCCGTCCCGTTGTAGGCGGTGATGCGCTGCACGTAATCGATGGCTTCCGGGAAGCGCTCATATTTCCACAAGGTCAGCACCACCGATAATTTCTCGCCCGAGAAACGATCCTCCGGCCCAATTTTCTGGCCCTCCACCATCAGGAAAGCCGTCTTTTCCGGCAGGTCGATGCCCGCGATGCCGGCGATCACCTGGGCGCTTTGCGCGATAATGTCTTTGTTCAGGTGTTCGCCATCCGGCCACATCGCCCGGCGCAGTTTTTCCCGCTCCTGCGCGCTGCAAAGATAACCGCCATTCTCGATCAGTTTGCCGACCAGCGCGTCATAAACGCGTTCCTGAATGACAGCCGAGTTTTCCGAGGAACAAGAGGTGGCGTAATCGAAAGTTTTGCTAAGGAAGATCTTGCGGGCGGCCTCATCCAGGTCGGCGGTTTCATCCACAATGGTGACGGAATTGCCTGCGCCGACCCCATATGCCGGCTTGCCGCTGGCGTAAGCCGCCTTGACCATGGCCGATCCGCCGGTGGCCACCACCAGGTCCACCGCGCGCATCAGCTCCTGGGTGAGCTCAACGGTCGGTTCATCGATGCACTGCACAAGATCGAGCGGCGCCCCCACCTGCGCCAGGCCTTTGCGCATGTAGAACACATTCAATTTGCAGGTTTTTTTGGCGCGTGGATGGGGCGCGAAGATCACCGCGTTGCGCGTTTTCAGCATGGGCAGGCAATTGCCGGGCAGGGTCGCGCTGGCGTTGGTGACCGGCGTCAGCGCCCCGATCACGCCCACCGGTTTGGCGAATTTGTACAATCCTTTTTCCGGGACCTCTTCGATCAAACCCATCGTCTTCACGCCCTGCAGGTCGCGCAGCGCGCCCAGCGTTTTCTTTTGGTGTTTGATCAATTTATCTTTATAGACGCCCATGCCGGTTTCTTCGAAAGCCATGCGCGCGCATTCTTCGGCGTGCTTGTAAGCCTGCCAGCCGACAGCCGCCACCATCTCGTCCACCTGCTCTTGCGTCCAGAATTCGATCCTGGCTTGCGCTTCGCGCGCTTTGTGCACCAGATTGTCAATTAGATCAGTCATGATTCGCTCTCGCCAATCCTTAATCCAGCACCAGGTCGGTCAGCTTGACGTCGTCTCCGCCATCCACGGTCAGCGCCTGCCCGCTGATGAAACTGGCTTCATCGCTCGCCAGGAATAAACCCGCGTAGGCCAGGTCAGCCGGCTGGCCCTGTCGGGCGTTGATGGGCTGGCGTCTCACCAGCGGCTGCGGGATGGGTTTCACCCATGGATCTTTCACCGGCTCGTATTGGAACAGCCCGGGCAGCAGGCAGTTCACGCGGATGCCGTCTTTCAAATAATCGTTGGCCATGTTCCTGGAAAATTCGATCATGCCGGCCTTGGTGTAGGCATACAGCGGGTTGGCCATGCGGCGCACATGCTCCGAAGCCACCACGTTCACGATTGCCCCACCCTGGCCTTGTTTGAGGAATTGAATGACAGCCGCTTTGCTGGTGTTGTAGATGGCGGTTAAATTGCTGGCGATGATGCGCTGGTAAGCCTCATCCGAAATCTCGTGCAGCCGCTTGTCCAGCTCTACCCACCCCCCTCCGATATTGTTGTAGAGCACATCCAGCCTGCCGTACGCGTTCAGGGTGGTATCCATCATCTTTTGGATGTCCTTTTCTTCATTCGCGCTGGCTGCGCAGGTGGTCACCTCGCCGCCCTTGGCGCGGATCATCGCAGCGGTCTCTTCCAACACGCTTTCGCGCCGCGCCACGATCACCAGTTTAGCGCCCTCCTGTGCGAAGAGCAGCGGGGCGCTCCTGCCCAGATGCTCCCCCGCCCCGACAAACAAGACGACTTTGTTTTTCAAGCGATCCATCATGAACCTCCTTTTTCTGTGCGGGCTTGCAGCGCCGCCAATATCTTTTCGCGCGTGACCGGCAGGGATGTGATACGGATGCCCAGCGCGTCATTGATGGCGTTGACCACCGCTGGAGCGGTGGGCGTGATGGCCAGTTCACCCATGCCCTTGGCGCCCAGCGGCCCTTTGGGATGCGGATTGATAATCGGGATGGCTACAATTTCCGGGATATCGCGAAAACGCAGCAAGCCCAAATCCTTCAATTTTGTTGTGGTCGGAACGCCGTCTTCCAGCGTGAATTGCTCGCTCAAGGCGTATCCCAAGCCCTGGATGGCCGCACCCTCGATCTGCCCAATCACGTTTTTATAAATGATCGGCGTGCCGCAATCGTGCGCGGCGATCACCTTCAGGACGCGCACCGCGCCGGTCTGTTGGTTGGCCGCTACGTAAACTGCCTGCGCGCCGAAATCATAAGCGAAGTGCAGCGGAGCTTCGGGGATATGCGGGTACGCCTCGCAATGCCCCACCGGTGGTTGGGTCTTGGGCGCGTGGTAGCTCGCTTCGTAGCTGAAGCGGTTCCCATTCCCGCCCAAATCTGCCAGCGAGATCAACGCTCTGCCGCTCTTGTTATCCACGAATTTACCATCCTGGATCGCCAAATCATCTTTGGAAACGTTGAACTCCTCCGCCACAGCTTTCCATAAGTTGTCCCTGAAACCCTGCGCGGCTTGGTAAACCGCGTTGCCGGAGACGAATGTCGCCCGCGAGGCGGTGGTCATGCCGCCGTGCGGGTCAAGGCGCGTATCACCGGTGTGCACGCGGATCAATGCCGCGGGTATTCCCAGCACCCTGGCGGTGATGACTGCCATGACCTGGTTGGAACCCTGGCCCATATCAGCCGCGCCGTGGCGCACCAGGATCTTGCCGTCCGTTTCCAGCGCCACAACCGCGCCAGCCTGGTCGGGAATATTGGATCCCAATCCGACATTTTTATAAGCACAGGCGATCCCCAAGCCCAGTTTTTCACTCTCACACACGGCGGGCGGAGCGCTCATTTGCAGCTCCTGTCGCACCGCGTTCAGGCATTCCACCAACCCCGCGCCTACCTCGGGCGTCAGCACGTCGCCGGTGATGGTGGTTTTGCCGATATCCAGCGCGTTTTTCAACCTGGCCTCGAAGGGATCCAGGTGCAGCATTTCGATCATTTTTTGAAAATGGGTTTCGGCGGCGAAGGTCACCTGCGGGCTGCCGTATCCGCGGAACGCCCCGCAGGGGTTGTTATTGGTGTGCACCGCGTAGGTATCCACCTTCACGTGCGGGATCTCATATGGACCGCAGGCGAAAGCCATCATGCGGAACAGCACCGCCTCGCCTGAAGAAGCGTATGCGCCGGTATCACCAAACACTTTTACCTGCGCCGCCACCAACCTGCCGTCCTGCTTCGCGCCGACTTTGTAGTGCATTTCCGCCGCATGGCGTTTGTAGCTCACCCATAGCGATTCCCTGCGGCTCCAGTGCACTTTCACAGGCCGCCCGATCGCCTGGGCTGCCAGCGCCGCGTGGATCTGCCCGGCGATATCTTCCTTGCCGCCAAAACCGCCGCCCATGTACATGTGGGCGATCTGGATTTTCTCTTCCGCGACTCCCAGCGCCTGCGCGATCTGGGCGCGGTCATCGGTCGGGCCCTGGCTGCCGACGTAAATTTTGATGATGCCGTCCTCAGCCGGTATGGCAATGCTGGTTTCGGTTTCCATGTAAGCATGCTCGACAAAAGGTACCTGGTAGTCGCCTTCCAGGATGATATCCGCCTCAGCGAAACCCTTCTCAATATCGCCCTTGCTCGCCTGAAAATGCTTCATCACGTTCGGCATATCCGGGTAGGTTTCTTTCAGCCGTGGATGCAAGACCGGCGCATCCGGCTTCATCGCATCCGCTATGTTGCGGATCACCGGCAGCGGTTCGATTTCCACCTCAATCGCCTCCACGGCAGCCTGCACCTGTTCCGGGGTTTCTCCCACCACCAACGCCAGCGTATCGCCCACGTAACGCACGATCTCATCGCAAAAAACCGGTTGGTCCGCGACGATCACGCCGAACGCGTTCCTGCCGGGGATATCTCTGCTGGTTAAAACGCGCAAGATCCCGGGCATGCGCTCAGCCTTGGTAACATCTACTTTCTTGACCCGCCCATGCGGAATGTCCGCCCTTCTCGCGCCGGCATAAGCCATATCGGGGAAACGCAAATCGTCAGTATAAACCAGCTTGCCGGTCAACTTTTCCAACGCCATATACTCATCGGCTGTATCCGCTTCAGTCCAGGTGCTCGCTGCTTCGCCGCGCAGGATGGCTGCGGCTCGTTTGATGGAGCGGTCGATGCGGTTCAAACCCGCGCAGCGGCACAGCACGCCGGACATGGCGCGCGCGATCTGCTCATCGCTCGGTTCGGGATTCTCATCCAGCAGCGCCTTGGCGGTGAGCAGTGCGCCCGGGGCGCAATACCCGCACTGAAAGATGCCATCCTGGATGACTGTCTGCAACAAGGGATGCGGCGCGCTGCCGTTGACCATCAGGCTTTCAATTGTTTCGACGCGCGCATCCGCCAACTCAGACATCCGCAGCCGGCAGGACAGCCGGGCTTTGCCGTCGATGATTACCTTGCACAACCCGCAGGTGCCCTCGCTGTCGCAAGCCTGCTTGGTGCCGGTCAGGTTCAGTTCCTCCCTGAGAAAACGCACCAGCGGCCAATCCAGAAATTTGTCCGCGACTTGGAGCTCTGTTCCATTTACCGTTATTTTCATCCGTTCTGCTGTCCTGCTTTCTTCAATCTTGGCCAGGTATAAATTGGGTTTATTTTGCCAGGCAGCGCCAGGCCGGGCCTTGCTTGGGCCAGGGCATCTGCAGCAGGTCGCGGGTTTCCTGCCCCGCACGTTCGATCAGGCTCTCGCGGGCTGCTAAAGCCTCGCGCAGCACCGCTTCCTCATCCATCGAGATGACTTTGCGGTTTTCCATCAAGACTTTGCCCGCCGCAACAGTATGGATCACGTCGCTGCCGCGTGCGCTGTAGATCAATTTGGGCAGCCAGCGTCCGACCGGCAGCAGGTGGGCTTGTTTGTAATCCACCACGATCAGGTCGGCTTGCTTGCCGATTTCCAGCGATCCTGTTTCCTTTTCAATACCCAGCACCTGCGCGCCCTTCACCGTCAGCATTTCCATTAATTCTTCGGCGGTGACCGCTTCCGCGTCCAGTTTGGAGGCTTTCTGGAGCATGCCGGCGGTGCGGGCAACTTCCAGCATATCGTAGGTGTAGCTGGCGGCGCCGTCAGTGCCCAGCCCCACCGTGATGCCGCGGCTCAGGAAATGGCTGACCGGTGAGATGCCATAGCCCAGGTAGGCGTTGGCGATCGGGCAGTGAACCACCTTGGTGCCGGTTCTGGCCATGATCTCGATCTCGCGGTCGGAGAGCCAGACCGCGTGGAACATCACCCCGCGCGGGCCGGTCAACCCCAGGCTGTTGAAATGCTCCAGGTCGCGCTCGCCGAAATGCTTGATCGTGTAGGAATTAATCTCGATCCAGCCCGCCACGTGCGTGGAGACGTTGATGTCTAGTTCCTTGCTTAACGCCACCACCTTGAGCATCAGGCTTTCGCTGATATCTTCCGTGGAACCTGGCCCCATCGCCACCGTGGTGCGGCGCTTGCCGTGCCAGGTCTGGTAGAACTTGCGTGCTTCCTCTATAAGGATATCCTCGCTCTTGATCATGGTCATCTCATCGCTGTCGCTGGCCACGCCCGCGAAGGTTTCATCCAAAAAACCGAACACCATCTGCGCGCGCATGCCTGCCTGGTCGAAGACCTCTGTGACGCGGTAAATGTTTTCCATGTCAGTGTGCAGGTACCAGTGGTCAGAAATGGTCGTAACGCCGTTGCGGATCATCTCCAGGGCTGCCAGTTTGGCGCCCGCCTTGGCATCCTCGGGCGTGATCTCCGAAACCACCGGGAACAGGAAACGCCAGTTCCAGGGATTGAAATGCATGTCGTAACCGAGGCCTTCGATCAGGGATTGATATACATGCGAATGGCCGTTGATCAATCCCGGGCAGACCACGCAGCCGCCGGCATCCAGGGTTTTTACTGCATCCACTGTCAACTGCGGCCTAATCGCCGCGATCTTTCCATCCTGAACCGCCACGTCGCAATTCTCGATCACCTCCCGCTCGGGATTCATGGTGATCACGGTTCCGTTTTTTATGATCAAATCAACAGCCATCTAGTCCTCTCCAAAAATAATTATTCCTTAGACGCCGGGACATATTCGCCCCAGCCGCGTTCGGCAGTGATCTCGCTGCCGTTCCATACCATTCTGCCCCGCACGAATACCGCTTCCACCCGGCCGGTCAGTTCGCTGCCTTCATAGGGCAGGCTGGAAATGCGCGAATCCGCTCCCAAATCCGCCACAATCCATTTCTTTTCTGCGTTGAAAACGACCAGGTCGGCATCCTTGCCAGGCTCGATGCAGCCTTTGCGTTCCGCGATCAGGGCCAGGCTCGCCGGTGCCTTCGCGAGGGCCTCCACCATGCGGCGCATGGACAAGCGTCCCTGCATCACGCCATAGCTGTAAATCAACGGCAGGCTGAGCTCCAGGGATGCAATGCCGGGTTCAGCCTCGCGGGCTGAAGGCCGTTTTTTATTTTTATCCGGCAGCGCGCCCAGGAAATGGTCGCTGACCACGGCGTTGATCAAGCCGCTTTCCAACCCTTGCCAAAGCGCCCGGTTGTCCGCCTCGCGGCGCAGCGCCGGCGTGACCACCACGCGTTCGGGCTGCTTGAAGAATTCATCTTCGTTCAGGATCAGGTAATGCGGCGTGGTTTCCGCGCTCACGTCCACGCCCCAGCCCCGATACGCGTCAATCAATTCCAAAGTGCGGGCGGATGACACGTGACAGATATGGATCGGGGCGCCGGCCGCGCGTGCCATCTCGAGCAGTTGGGCGGCAGCTACCTGCTCCGCTTCCGGCGGATTGGCGCGCGGGAATCCCAGCGGATCATCCCAATTAACATCCCTGAGCAGCGCGGGTTCCTCCATGTGTACGGTCAGGCGCAAGCCGGCCTGCGCCGCTTTTTGAACGGCGTGCCAGATCAGGCGGGTGGGTGGATTCGACAACATGAAAAGCTTGAGCTGGCGGACGCCGCAAGCGCGCAGTTCATCCAGTTTTTCCAGGTCTGCCTCGTCGATCACGATGCCGCCGGTCAGGCCGAAATCGCAAACGCATTCGGCTCCCGCCCAATCGCGCCGTTGGGCGCACTGCTGCGCATTTGTCACGGTTTTAAATGGCGGCATATCCAGTACAGTGGTAACCCCGCCTTTCACGGCAGCTTGGCTGCCGTGATAAAACGTCTCCGCGCCATCCTGGATATGAGCGTGCAGGTCGACCGCGCCGGGCAGCAGCATATTTTCACCGGCATCGTACAACGGCGCGCCGGGCGGCAATTCCGTTTCCGGCGGGAAAAATTGAGAAATTCTTCCGCCCTCGATGGCCAGCGCGCCCTTGCGGAACCCGCCTTCCATCCAAATCCTGCCGCTCCTGATCAGTTCCATTCTTTCTGCCAATCTCTTTTCACCACCAGATGCTGGCGGCCGTCCCGCCCAGCACCCAATCCAGTTCCTGCGCGCTGAATCCCATTTCCTTGCGCATCGTTGCCAAATTCTCCGAATAAGACCAGTGATCCCCCACGAAGGGAAAATCGGAACCCCACAGGCAGCGCTGCGCAGTAAAACGATCCACGACCGCGCGCAATAATTTCCAGGCGTCCCGGTAAGGCGCCGTCTGCTGCGAGAAATAATTCAAACCGGACAATTTGACATAAACCCGCGGGAATTCAGCCAGGTCGAGCAGGTTGGTAATCTGCGCGTCTGTTATATCGCAGCCGGGCTGCGGCCTGCCCATGTGATCCAGGATGAAGGTCAGCTTCCATTTCTCTGCCCATGCGCGCACCAGCGGAAAATAATCGGGGGTCAGCTGCAGGCAGATCGGCAGGCGCATGACTTCACAGGCAGCGAAAAGAGCAGTCAGGGGGCTGTTCCTCCAGGTCTGCACGGGCTCGAGATTTAAATTGATGCGCAGGCCATCCGCCCCCCTTGCGTGTAAATCCCAAAGCAGTTTATCCGCGTTTTCTTCCAGGGGATTCACCAGCACCATCGCGCGCAAGCGCGCCGCATCGGAATTCCTGCAATCCAGAACATAGGCGTTATCCCAGCCGTAGGGCGTGGGCTGCACCAATACTGCCTTATCAATGCCATTGGCGCGCATGATCTTCTGGTAGCGCTCCAGCGATGCGTCGTTTTGGGGCGTATAACCGCCAATCGGCTGCCACGGGTACTTTTCCGGATTTTGCACCCACAGGTGCAAGTGCGCGTCGATGATCACGGAAAACGCGCCTCCAAACCGCGCACCAGGAAATAACCCGCTTCCAGGTAGGGAACCTCGATCCCCTTTTCCTTGGCCAGCTGCCAGATCGCCCCGGCGGTGTCTTCGATTTCTGTTTTCCTGCCGCGTTCGATATCCAGCAGCATGGCCTGTTTGTAGCCCTTGCCGCCGCGTTCTTCCCATTCGCAGCCCTGCCTCATCACTGCCGCCACGCCTTCCGCTACGCTTCCGCGGCAGCGCTCCATCACTTCGATGGTCGGGTAATCCCGGATCTCAACCCCGCAAGCCTGCGCAACACGCACCATATCGCGCGTGATCATCACCATCAGGTGTGCGAAATCCGGCGACTGCATCACTTCAGTTTGGGGCAGGCGGGTCATTACGGCCGCGATGGAGGAAGGCGTCCACCAGGTCACCTTGCTCCATTCAATACCCTCGATATCCTGCGAGGCTTCGCAGGGCAAGCCGGCCGCTTTGAACAGATCGGTCAATTCGCGCACAAACGGCGTGATGCCCTGGTAAGCGTCGCCGATCCAGGTCGGGAAGTCATCATCACCGCGCTGGACTCTGCCGTAATCGAGCAGCGCGCCAGCCACGCGGCTGATAATGCGAATCACGTCGGCTTGGGGAAAAGCTTGCTTCAATTTTTCAGCGTGGCCCAACCCGTTTTGTACGGTGGCGATGGCTTTCAACTCCACGTGGCGGATGCTTTGCAGGGCTGCCGCGCTGTCGCGGTTTTTCACCGCCACGATCACCAGGTCTGTCTCCCGCAGCTCGGCAGGATCGGTTGTCGCGCTTACCTGGACCATCTGGCTGCCTTGCGGTTTTTCGATGAGCAGGCAGCCGCCATTTTCATGGATCGCGTCCACGTGCGCCTGGCGGCGGAACAGCAAGGTGACCTGCGCCCCGGCCCGGGCGAGATAGGCGCCCACCAATGCGCCCCAGCCCCCCGCGCCCAAAATGATAATTTTCATGGCCTGCGTCTCCGATTAACCATGTTTTTCATAACACCATTCCATCTCCAACTACGCAATGCCTGGCTTCAGGCTTTGGCGGATTCCGCGCTGCGGTGCCTGGCGGCGGCTTTTTTCTTGCGGCGTTCGCTATTGATGGCTGATCCCAGCAATACCAGTAACGTGGAAATGTAAGGCAGCATCAACACGATCTGCGAAGGAAAGCCGAATTGCTGCAGCCGCACCGCCAGGGCGTCCGCGAACCCGAATACCAGGCATGCCACCAGGCTGGGCAGCGGTTTGCTGTTGCCGAAGTTAATGGCCGCTAGGGCCAGCCAACCGCGCCCGGCAGTCATGTTTTCCGCGAAAAGGTTCAAATATGAAAGCGACAGGAAGGTGCCGCCGAAACTGCAAAAAATGCCGCTCAGGATCAAACCGAAGTATTTCATTTTTTTCGGGTTGATGCCGATGGATTCCGCCGCTTCCGGTTTCTCTCCCACCGAGCGCAGGTGAAAACCCAATGGCGTTTTATACAGGATCAAATAAACTACCCATACGCTGAAAAAGGCCACGTACACCAGCGGAAAGTGTCCGCTGACCAGGTCGCCCAACACCGGGATATCCTGGATGAATGGAATTTGGATTTCTTTGAACCCGACGATCAGGTCCGACTGGTACACGCCGGTCGCGTCCAGCATTTCCACCAGCAGGTAGTTGGTCAGCCCAATGGCAAAGATATTAAAAGCCAGGCCAACGATGATAGCGTTGGCGTTCAATTCGAGATGGATCAGCGCGAAGACCAGGCTGGCGATGATGCAGGCGGCCATCGCGTATGCCATCCCGCCCAGGGGGCTGCCGGTTTTCACGCTGCCGACCACCGCGAAGAAGGCACCGATGTTCAACATGGCTTCCAT
>CAZDUN010000016.1:14874-24499 GCA_964508615.1 uncultured Pelolinea sp.
CGACGTTTAAAATACCTGCCTGGCTGGAGAAGATACCGCCCATGGTCGCGAAGAGGATCGGCGTGGCCATCCGGAATGTGGATGCAAACAAGGTAAGCGTGATGATTTTGCCGAGGTCTAGGCCGCCCATTTTTTAAATCTCCTTCTCAAGAAATCGACGAACACTGTTACGGTAACAAAAAACACCATCGCACCTTTGACCATCACCACCACGGTTTGCGGCACGCCTGTCGCTGATTGCATGGATAAGGCGCCGTTGGCCAAGCCGCCATAGAACAGCGAAGCCGGAATGACGCCCAATGGATGGGTTTGGGCCAGCAAGGCGATCAACATGCCGTCCCATCCATACCCTGAGGAGAACGAACCCAGGAATCTGCCGAAAAAGCCCATGATGATAATCGCGCCGCCCAACCCGACAATGCCTCCGCTCATGGTCAAAGCCAAAATATAACTGCGCTTGACCGGCAGTCCGGCTGCCGCCGCGAAATCCTTGTTCAAACCGACCATGCGCATTTCGTAGCCGGTCTTGGTTTTAAAAAGGAACCAGTACATGCCGAAAGCGACTATCAAAGCAATGATAAAACCGATCGTCAGCGTGGAGCCTTGCACCAGTTTGGGCAGCCGCGCGGATGCCTCCAGCACAGGTGAGCCTGCCATGCGCGCTTCAGGATCCTTGAATGGGAAAGCGATCAGGTATTCCGTGAACCGGATGCCGATATAGTTCATCATCAGGGACGTGACCATCTCGGCGATGTTCCAGCGCATTTTCAGGTAGATCACCGGCAGGGTCCAGAGTGCGCCGCCCAGAATTCCGGCTGCCAGGCACAGAGGAATATGGATATAAGCCGGGATGCCATGCAGGCTGAAGCCAACCAGGGCGGCCGTAAACGCGCCGATGTAGAGCTGGCCTTCCAGACCGAGGTTAATCACGTTGGTTCGGTAGGCGATCGTGCCGGCGATACCCGCCAGGATCATGATGGTGGTGCGGTCGAGCGTATCGGCAAATTTGATCCCGTTGCCGGCGGCGCCGTTCCACAATGAGGCGTAAGCCGCAATGGGATCTTTGCCGGAAAGAAAAATGACAATCGCTCCGATGGAAATGGAGATTAACAGGATGATGGCATAGTTCAGCACCTGCGTTGCGGCGCCAATCAGGACATCTCTAATTGGCCGCTTGCTGTTTTTATCGATGGCGTTAATCATTGAGGCATTCTCCCACTCCGGTCATCAACTGGCCGATGCGCTGCCGGATGCCCTCATCCCATTGGCCAGCATCGGCAATTTTCCCCTCGTAGAAAACAACGATGCGGTCGCTGAGCGCGAGCACCTCGTCCAGGTCAGCGGAAACGATCAGAACCGCCGCGCCGCGATTGGCGTAATCCACCAGGATCTGCCGGATTGCCTCGGTGCCGGCAATATCGATCCCGCGCGTTGGCTGGGATGCGATCACCACTTTCGCTTTTTCCAACCCCAGCTCGCGGCCGACAATCACGCGCTGAATATTGCCGCCCGAAAGATTGCCCGTGCGCACCGTGATACCCGGGGTGGAAACCTGAAATTTATCAACCAGTTTGGCAGTGATGCCCAGAATTTCCTTCATGGTCAGCGTCAGGCCGCTGGAATACGGCTCGCGGTAATATTCGCCAGGAATGATGTTTTCCCAAATCACGGCTTCCATGGCAATGCCGGAGCGGTAGCGGTCAGAAGGGATGTAAGCCACGCCAGCCTCACGGATCTGCCGTGTAGTCTGATTCTGGATTTCCCTGCCCGCGATCATGATTTTCCCGCTGATGCAGGGTCTCAACCCAAGGATGGCTTCCACAAACTCTTCCTGACCGTTGCCATCCACGCCTGCCACTCCCAGAATTTCGCCGCAGTGCAGCTCGAGATCGGCATATTTAACCGCGAGCAAATCGCGGTTGTCGAGCACACTGAGATTTTCAATTTTAAGAATGGGTTCCTGGATATTGGCGCTGGTGCGGATGCGCCCGCCGACGGTTTCTCTGCCTACCATCATTTCAGCCAGCTGGCATTCATCCGTTTCAGCGGTCTTAACCGTTCCAATCACCCTGCCGTTCCGCATGACGGTGGTTTCTTCGGATATTTCCAGGACCTCGCGTAATTTATGGCTGATAAACAGGATCGTGATCCCACTCTCAGCCAGGTTTCGCAGCATGACAAATAATTCCTTGGTCTCCATATCGGTCAGCACCGCGGTCGGCTCATCCAGGATCAGGATGTCCGCGCCGCGATACAGCGCCTTTAATATTTCAGCGCGCTGCTGTTCACCGACCGAGGCGTCCATGGCCAGTTTGTCGAACTCGATATCGAAGCCATACTTTTCCGATATCTGCAGCACACTGGCTTTTACTTTCTTTTCATCAATAAAAATGGATTTTTGCGGTTCCACGCCCAGCACGATATTCTGCGCCAGCGTGAATGAGGGCACCAGCATGAAATGCTGGTGCACCATGCCGACCCCTCTTGCGATGGCTTCGCGAGGATTGGCCAGCCTGGTTTCTTCACCCTTGATGCGAATCGAGCCCGAATCAGGTTGGTAAAGGCCATAAAGCACCCGCATCAAGGTTGTTTTTCCCGCCCCGTTTTCCCCCACGATCGCCCGGATCGTGCCCTTTTCAACCGAGAGACTGACCCGGTCATTCGCGAGCACATTGGGGAAAGTCTTGACGATATTTTCAACCGCAATCGCTTCTGCCATGTTTTTCACTTCTATTATGTATGGTTTCGGTTTAGAATTCGGGCGGGCCTTTTTTCATACCAATAAGGAGCTAAACATTCCTGCTGAAAAAAGGCCCGTACCTTTAAATCCGTTTTAAGTTATTCAGGCCGTTCGACGACGATCTCGCCGCTGGTGATCTTGGCTTTGATATCGTCAATGGTGTCTCTCACGCTCTGGGGGATCTTGTCGCCCATCACGGACATGTCGGTGATGTCCATCACACCCGAAGCCACGCCGTATTTGATCTCGCCGGCTTCGAAACCGCCCGCGAATTCACGCGCGATCACGTCATAGACTGCCTTGTCGGTGTATTTCAGAACCGAGGTCAAAATGTGTCCGGGTACGGTACTATCCCAGTTCACATCGGCGCCAATACCATAAGCGCCGGTCTCTTCCACCGCTTCGAACACGCCCACGTCGCCAGATGAGCCGCATACCGTCATGACGATGTCCACGCCCTGGTCCTGGAACATGGCCAGCGCCAATTCCTTGGCTTTGGCCGGATCGCGGAAGGAACCCACATAAGAAACCAAAACCTGGATTTCCGGATCGACATAAGCCGCGCCCTGCTGGTAACCGCTCAGGAAGCGCTGCACGCTGGGTACTTCCATGCCGCCCACAAAGCCGATCACCTTGCCTTCATTCATGTTCTCCAGGTCAGTCTGGGTGGTCATCGAGGCAGCCAAAACGCCCGCCAGGTAAGAGCCTTCCTGTTCCTGTGAGATCAGGCCGACCACGTTGTCGCCGCCGGTGTAAGCATCCACCAGGGCGAAGTGGATATCAGGGAATTCGGGGGCTACGTTGGCCACCGCGTCGGTCATGGTGGAGCCGACGCCGACAATCAGGTTGTAGCCTTCCTGCGCAGCGGTGCGCACATTGCGTTCCCATTCTTCGGCCACTTCACTTTCGAGAATCCTCTCCTCGAAGCCGAATTCAGCCTGGGCCTTCTTGTAACCTTCACCGGCCAGGAACATGAAGCCTTCCATGCCGATGCGTCCAGCCGGAACCAAAGCAATCTTCAGCGGTTCAACCGGGGCTACTTCTTCGGCCAGAGCTTCTTCAACAGCAGCTTCTTCCGCAGGAGCTTCAACGGGTTCTTCAGCCGCGGCTGGCGCGCAGGCAGCCAAGACCAACACTAGAACCAGCATACCTACTAAAATCTTGAACAGTCGTTTCATGGTATTTCTCTCCTTCATAAGTTTAAGAAAAGTTGTTTCCTAACGCACCCTTTATTTCTTATATTCTCCGCACACCTCCTTTTCACAAAAAATCCTCTTTTTATTCGACCAAACTACGGAAGCGGCCAATCGTTGATCTTCCAGAGTTTCACCGCTTGTTCCTTGGATTTGGCATACACTTCTTTTTCGTCCACTTTGACAAAAGCCCCGTTTTCCAGCAGCACTTCGCCATCCACCAGAACGGTATCCACGTCTGTCCGTTCGCAAGTGTTGACAATATAGTTGACTGCGTTGACTTCGAAAATCGGCACCGTTGAACGGTCCCGCAGCAGGACAATATCCGCTTTCTTGCCCACTTCCAGCGAGCCGATTTCTTTTTCCATTTGAACAACCTTGGCGGCTTCCGTGGTGGCCATGCGCAGCACCTGCTCGTCTTTCATCAATTCGGGGTTTTCATATTTGATGCGGTGGATCATCTGGGCAGTGCGCATCACTTCGAAGTAGTTGAAGGTCTGGCCATCCGTGCCCAAACCGACTGTTACGCCTTCGCGGATCAAGTGCAGCATATCCGGCCAGAAGCTGAAAATGGCATTGGATTCGGAGTTATGCGCTACCTTGACGTCATACTGCTTGAAGATCTGCGGATCCGCCCACTGGTCGATGTAGCTGCAGTGGAACAGGATCAAGTTGGGGCTGAGGAAACCGATATCCGCCAGGTAGCGTGTCGGTCGTTTGCCGAAACGCCGGCAGGTATCGAAGTGATGATAACGGTCATCCAGGTGGTGCATCATGTAACCGGCGCCAAGTTCATCCGCGGTCTTTTTCACTTCCTGCAGCAATTCCGTGGGACAGGTGTAGGTCGTATGCACGCCGAGGCGTCCGGTTATGCGGTCGTATTCGCGGTCGCGGGCTTTCTTGAAGAAATTGACGTTTTCCTGAAGCCCCATCGCCGCGTTCTTCTCGCTGATCCTGCCGGTGGTCTCAAAAGACAGAATGGCGCGGATGCCGGTTTCCACGCAGGCGCGGTCGACCGCGTCCAACGCGCCAGGCAGCGCGTAAGAGCCTTCGGCGGTATCGGTGGTGGTGGTGATGCCGCTGCGCAGGTGATCGAGCACATTGGCGCGCGTACCGGCGTACATCACCTCCTGGTCGACGCGATCCTCCAGCAGCGGCAGCCAGAAGCGGTCCATCCAGGAGACGAACGAAAAGTCAGGGGATTCGAAACCCGAGTAAGGAATGCTGCGCACCACCGCGCTGTACAAGTGATTATGGCAGCTGATCATGCCCGGGATGATAATCTTGTCGTGCGCATCGATGATCCTGGCGCCATCTTTGTTCGAAATGCTGCTGCCCGGCCCAATCTCCTTTATGCGGTTGCCTTCGATGTAGATCGTGCCGTTGCGGATCACTTCGTTGGAAGGGTTCATGGTCACGATCAAACCATTTTTAATGAGTACCTTGTCCATTCTTGTCTGCCTCCTTATCTTAGTGTTTTATATTCTTATTTCACGCTGTTTTTCTGGGCAGCGTCGCGCAGCTTGGTCATGCTTTCACCGACCGCATTTTTCAGGAAAGTGATATCGTAGGAATAGGCGATGATCTGCATGCCGCGCTTATTCCATTCGATCAACCAATCCAGGTTGCCGATGTGAATGCCGCAGGGGACTTTGTGCTTCTTGCAGG
Organism: uncultured Pelolinea sp.; assembly: GCA_964508615.1. Taxonomy (GTDB): domain Bacteria; phylum Chloroflexota; class Anaerolineae; order Anaerolineales; family Anaerolineaceae; genus Pelolinea. Next base: position 20,476 of record CAZDUN010000016.1, read on the forward strand.
CATCCAGCACGGTTTGAATGTGCGGTTCCAGGGCGGCCAGGGTATCCTTGGCATGCACGCCCATGCTCAAGCTGAGATCGACCGGCCCCAACACGACCGCGTCCACCCCTTCCACCGAAACGATATTTTCGATATCCTCGACGGCCTTCTTGCGTTCGATCTGTAAAATGATCATATTCTCGCGGTTGGCTTGCTCGGTGAACTCCCAAACATCCTGTGCCTGGAAATCATTGTGCCCTTTCGGCACCGAGCAGCCGCGGCTGCCTATCGGCGGATAATGTGTGTGTTCAATAATGCGTTCGACTTGCTCACGCGTTTCGATACGCGGGATCATGATACCCATGGCTCCCGCGTCCAGGATGGTGGCCATCAAGTGATATTGATCGTCAGGCACGCGCACCAACGGGACAACGCTGGTCAGCCGTCCAACCTTGACCATATCGGTGACCAGGCCCAGGTCGTTGGGGCCGTGCTCCATATCGAAAAAAAGGAAATCGCAGCCTGCTTGCTGCATGATCAGCGAAATGGCTGGCGAGCGCGAATCCTGCGCCATGGTTCCGTAAACCGATTCTCCTGCTTCCAGTTTCAAACGTAGTGGGTTTGGTTTCATAAAATATGCTCCTCGAAATTATTTGGTTTGGATAATTTCCGGGTTGGCCGGAAATAATGGCATTTCCCCGCGCAGTACGCGCAGCACGTCTTCAGCCACCATCATGCCCATCCTGCGGCGGCCTTCTTCGGTAAAGCTGGCCAGGTGGGGCGTCAGCACCACCTGATCCATCTGGAACAACGGATTATCGGGTTTGGGCGGCTCTGGGTCAAAAACGTCCAATCCCGCGCCCGCGATAACACCCTCGCGCAGCGCCTGCACCAAAGCATGCTCATCTACCACCGGCCCGCGCGCAGCGTTGATCAGAAAACCCTGTGGTCCCAGCGCTTTCAGGATTTCCGCATCGATCATGTAGCGGGTTTCGCTGGTAGCCGGGACGTGCAGGGAGATCACCCTTACCTGGCGGGCCATTTCAGCCAGGTCGCTGCAATATACCGCCCCCCACTCCTCAACCTTCTCGCGGCGCACCGCCGGATCGTAAGCGAACACTTTCATATGCAGCGCGTCGCGGCACATCTCGGCAAAGCGGCGTCCGATGTTGCCGAACCCCACCACGCCCACGCTGTCGCCTTCCAGTTCCGCCCCCACTACCTGGTCGCGGATTTCGAAATTCCCCTTGCGCGTCTCGCGGTCGAGGAAGGTCAGCCGGCGGGCAGCCGCCATCATCAGCAGAAAAGCATGCTCTGCGGTCGATTCGGTCGGTCCCAGCGGCGTGAACACCACCGGTATCTTTCGGCGCGTGGCCTCGGCCAGATCGACGATATCCAGCCCGGCGCCATGCCGCCCGATGACTTCGATATTGGCGGCCGCTTCCATCTCCGCCGCGCCCATTTTGTATCCCGCGCACAGGATGATGGCCTGCACATCCGCCAGCATGGCATTGATCTCCGGCGGGCTGGCTTTGTAAGGAGTGAGCACTTGTACCTCATTGGAAAGAAAGGCCAGGGCGCTTTCATGAATGGGTTTGTTGATCAGTACTTTTTTCACAGAATTTCCTCTAACGATAAGATTTGAGCAGTATGTAGAAAAAGACGGCTATTTCGATCTCTCTTCCATAGCCGTCTTGATATAAGGTAGGTAGCGCGCGGAGGAAGCTTCGATCAGCGTGCGCATCGCCTCGGAAGCGTCGAAAGGCAGCCGGTCCCTGATCGCTTCGGCTACCGCCTGATGCAGCTTCCAGCCTTCGCGCGTCAGCGGCAGGATGCGGAACAACTTGTCCAGTACTCTGAAAAGGGTTTCGTTGATTTGGGCCAGAAACTTGTTATTGGCCATCTCCGCGATGATGGCGTGGAATTCCAAATCCAGGTCGTGGTAAAAATCATTGTCCTTGGATTCGAACACGGTAAGTTCATCATTCAACACCTTGAAGAGCCGCTCTACCTGTTGATCGCTGTGGTTCCTGGCTGCCTGGTAAGCAAAACCTGTTTCCAGGATGCCGCGCGCTTCAAAGAACATTTGCAGGTCGGAATTTCCGAGGCTGAGGGACAGGTCGAGGATCTTTTCATAGGGATCGAACGGGCTGGCTGATACATAGGTTCCGCTGCCATGCCGCATCTCGAGCACCCCCATGGTCTGCAGGGATTGCAGCGCTTCCCGCAAGGTGGACATGCCAACTTCCAACGCGCGCGCCAATTCCCGCTGTGGCGGCAATTGTTCCCCCGGCGTCCAGTAGCCCTCGCTGATCATCGAGAGAATCCGATCAATCGTGGCTGTGGTGATATCTCTCCTGTGCACTGGCATGATTGGCCCTTTTTCCATAATCACTTCCCAAGTGTTCTGGTGGTCATGTGTTCTGAACACTTTTACTATATAAAAAATCCCTGCCAAAGTCAATAGGCTTAAGGGATTTTTTAAGATTAAATATCCTCCGCGCGGCTGCGCAGGACGCTCAAGCCGGGCGGTGAAATACCGGGCCCAAACCTTTTAGGCGCACGCCCTCGCGCAGCTGCGTATATGGTATCTTGCTGGGGTCTTCAATGATCGCGCTGGGTGCGTCCACGTTGATGATTGCGCCCGCCAGCGGACCGAAATCCGCGCGGTAATGGTTGGCGCTTTTAAGCACCAGAATTTTCATCCCGGCTGGTTCGATACCGACCACGCGGAACAAGTCCTGGTCGAGCGCCTGCATGCGTTCTTCGGAAACAGCGATGCGCGTCTCGCCCAGACTGAGCTGGGCCATTTTGCCCAGGTTCAGACTGCGCCCGTTGAGCATCGGGCCATGGGCGGTAAATTCACCCGCGTGGGTTTTTTCCACGGTGTAAAAAGCCTTGTATGGTTTATGACCGGGCAGGGAATGGCCGCCCAGTTCGATTTCGACCCGGGCGCCTTCGCCAGCCTCGTGCGCCGCGCGCGCGGCGGCCGGATCCCAGATCACGCCCAGCGCGGTCAGCGGCGCGCGCTGCCGGACGATCTCATCCAGCAGCCAGACGGTATCGGAGGGGCTGCCGCCGCCGGCGTTATCCTGCACGTCCACCAGGATCACCGGCCGCCCGGATCCCGAAGCCAGTTGAATGGCTTCCTTCACTGCCTGGTCGGGGGCCAGCAGATTGACGCTGAAAGCGGCTTCGCGCTTCAGCATCTCATTCAAAAGAAAATCGGCCGCCTGGTCAGCGCCGGCTTGCGTTTCAGCATAGGTGAAAATTGAAGGGCCGGTATGCGGCAGGTCGCAGGCGTTGAATCCTTCCATCATGGAAACGGAGACCACTCCGGGTTGCAGCTCGACCTGCGACAGCAACGCGTATAGGGACCGCGCTGGTTCGATGGTGGTGGGCTGGGTGGTGGCGGGCATCAGGAAAGGCGATATGCGAAAGGCTTTTTTCAGCGGTTTGCCATCCATGAGATGCTTCAGCACGCGCGCGCACTGCTGTCCGGTTTCGAAGGCATCCACGTGCGGGTAGGTGCGATATCCAACCAGCGCGTCCGCCAGTTGAAAGCACTCTGCCGAAATATTGCCGTGCAGGTCAAGCGAGGCCACGATGGGGATGTCGCCGACCAGGCGGCGCGCGCGCTTCAGGATTTCCGTCTCGCCATCCTGCAAATTGCCATACACCATCGCGCCATGCAGGTCGAGGTATAAACCATCCAGAGGCAGGTTGGCTGCCAGTTCCTCCTCGATCAGGCCCATCAGGTAATCGAACACTTCCTGAGAAGCCGGCGCGGAAGGCTCCGCCCCGCACCAGGCCAGCGGGAGGACTGTGAATCCGCAAGCAGGCGCATCCGCCAGGAAGCCGCTGCTGGAAATGTTCATGCGGCTTTGTTGAAAGTAATGAATTTCATCGCCCCTCAGTAAGGGCGGATAGAAACCATCCGTGTTAAGAAAGTGCTCGAGCGGCGTGGGAGTGTTGGAAAACGTGTTGGTTTCGTGCAGCAAGCCGGCCAATCCGATTCTTTTCATATCCATCCATCCTTATCATC
>CAZDUN010000017.1:0-2405 GCA_964508615.1 uncultured Pelolinea sp.
GCCCTGGGCAGCGCGGATGAACGCATTCTCAACTGCCTGGATTGGCTGTTGCATGAAAACGGTGATCCTGACCGAAGAATAGAGGAGCTGCGAACCTATGGCAGCTCCTCCGGCCTGGAAACACTGGATGGTTTCTTATGCTACATCGCAGCGGAAAGCAGTGGAATCTAGTCCAGCTTCAGCACCAGTCCATACACATCTTCGCCAGCCTGCCGGCGCACCGGCAGCCAATAGGCTTTCATCCGCATACCGGTTTTCAGACGGTTGAAATCCTTCACATGAATCTGTCCCATCGCCCTGACCTTATTCGCGAACTCCACTACGCCAATGGTCAGCGAGCGCACATCGAATCCCCAGGGCAGATTGAAAATCTTGGTATATGCCAACAGCAGCGGATCACCCTGCGGTTTAATCTCGCTGAAATCCCGGCATTTGCATTCCAGGCAACGTTCATGAAATGGATAATGGACTTTGCCGCATTTTTTGCACTGATAAGCAGTGATCTGCAAATCCACGCTCATTCTGCCCTCCTCAATACAAATGCAACCACATTGTTCCCAAAACCGCCAAAATTGAGCGTGAACCCGATGCGCGCTTTCGGCACCTGGCGTTCTTTTCCAAGCTCGTGCCGTAATTGGAAGACGATATCCACCACCTGAGCCACGCCGGTTGCTCCCACTGGATGACCGCGCGCTTTCAAACCGCCCGACATGTTGATCGGCAATTTTCCGCCCAGCGCTGTTTCGCCTTTTTCAGCTGCTTTGCCGCCCTCCCCTTTTTTAAAGAATCCTGCATGCTCAGCCTCGGCAATCTCCAGGATCGTAAAAGCATCATGCAACTCCGCCACGTCCACATCCTTGGGGGAAATGCCTGCGCGCTCAAACGCCTGCTGCGCTGCCAAGGTTACCGCCTTCAGGTCGGTTGGATCTTCGCGCTCCTGCAGCGTGTGTGTATCGGTGGCCTGCCCGAAACCCGCCACGAGGATGGGTACTTTTTCGGTTACCTGCCGGGCTAATTCCAATGGACAAAGCACCAGGGCGGCCGCGCCGTCGCTGACCGGGCACATATCGTACAGGTGCAAGGGGTCGGCCGCCACTGGATTGTTTACCACCGCATCCGGGCTATCCATAATGCCCTCGCGGGTGATCAACATCTCCACATGCGCATACGGATTGAAAACGCCCATCTGCTGATTCTTGAGCGCCACTGCTGCCAATTGGTTGCGAGTCAGGCCGTATTTTTCCATATACAAACGCGTGAACATACCCGCCATGCCGGGCAGGGTGATACCGTATGGGTATTCAACCTCGGGATGGGTCATGGTCGCCACGAAATCGGTCGCTTTCCAGCCGGTCACCTCGCGCATCTTTTCAGCGCCCGCCACCAGGACGAAATCGTAATACCCGGAAGCCACCGCCAGCACGCCGTTTTTTATAGCCGAAGCTCCCGAAGCCGGCCCATTTTCAACTGCATCGGCAGCCGCAGGCAGCAGGCTCAAACGATCCACCAGGGCGCTGGCCAGGGAGGTTTGGTGCTGCAACATTCCAGCACCCATATTGGCCACATACACCGCATCGACGCCTTTGTCACCCAGGTTGGCATCATCCAATGCTTTCATAGATGCATACGCCAGCATATCCAGCAGGCTGTCCTCATCCCGCCGGCCAAACGGGATCATGCCCACGCCAATAATCGCTACTGCGCGCATATTCACCTCCCTTTCACTCCGCAGATCTTCTCGCTGATGATCTTCTCATCCGCCACGGCCAATGACTGCAGAGCTGTGGCGAGCAGGGCTTTGGGAACCGGGCGCGCGCCAGCCACCAGGCGCGGTTTGGTTTCGAAATACAGGTCACGCGTCAATTTATAGGAAGTCGCGCCGCCCAATTCATGCTGGACGTCCTTTTGCTCGATCAGGCCGTATTCGATCATCCAACGGCGGAAGCCGATCGGGCTTTCGGCGGTAATCCAGACCTCCTGTTGATTGAGGAATTCGATGTGATATTCCATCTTGGCGGCGAAAAGATGCGCCCCCACGCGCAGCCCGCGGTCGATCGCCAGAGTGTGATAGCTCATGCCAATGTCTTTATCCACCATGCGGCCGTTGACGATGCCAACCACGTAGCCATCGATCTGCCCGACCAGGCAGTATTCGTTGCGCACGCGATAGCGGTACCAGCCCAACAATTCAGCGTAAAGGCGTGCGCCGACGATATCGTAGTAATCGCGCGGGATATCCAGTGTCGGACGCACCGCCTGCAATAAAACTGGCACATCTTCGCGCGCCGCCTGGCGCACAACCATGCGCGAACCGTTCGCCAGGGTGATCACTTTCGGTGGGTAGGGCGGCATCGTCAATGCCGGCGCGCGTAGAACGAGTTCCAAATCCATATCGATCGACATGC
>CAZDUN010000017.1:2415-23456 GCA_964508615.1 uncultured Pelolinea sp.
TGCATCCTCCTCACCAACCAGCCATATTGGCTGCCGACAATTTTTCAATGCGCATTACATGCTCCGGGTTGAAGCGGTCGCCGAATTTGGTCCTGGGCAAATCCGCGGCTTTTTTGACGATTTCGGCATATTCATCATCATCCAGTATCGCCACGCAGCGCCCGATGCTGGATTCGCCATCCACAAAACGCCAGGGGAAGAAACCGATGGTGACGCGCCGGTTGAGCAGTAGGTCGATCTCGCCGCCCACGCACTCCGAATGGATGATGCCTGACGGAAACATTTCGATATGCATCAGCTGGTACTTGCTATCATCGAAAAAGTCCGCCAGAGCTTTGCCATGTTTCTTCTGGAAGACCAGATCGGCTTCTTTGGCCTGGCGCGGCATCCAGTTGCGCACGATGGTGTTCATAGGATGGTCGGCGCTGCCGCAATCCACCCCCAGCCAGCGTAATTTCTTTGCCTTTGCCCAAAGCGCAAACTCGCGGTCAGGGCCGGGATGTTTGACCATATAGCGGATCTCATCCGCGCTGGGCATATCCCAGCCAAAATGATGATAACCGGTGTGGATGATGAGGATATCGCCTTCTTTCACTTCCACGCGTTCTTCCACCATCTGGCTGGTGTAAACGTCATAATCGCCGCACACGTCGCTCAAATCCACCACAGCAGCTTCATGCACAAGGAAATCCATATCGAGCGAGGCAATATCTTTGCCCGCGGTGAAAAAGTGAATTTCGCCATCCAGATGCGTGCCCAGGTGGTTGGAATGGGTGACCACCTGGCCGTTGGCGCCATTGGGAGCCAGACGCTTGAAGTACTTGATCTGCAAAGGCTCGTAAGTCGGCCAGGGCGGCGTGGCGATACCCAGCGGAATGGTCAGGTCTAAAAACTTCATAATCTCATCTCCTTATTATTTATGATTATTTATGGTTGATTGGTAAACTGCATTGAATGCATCCTCGAAACTTTTCGCCGGCGCACGCAGGATGCCCGCGCCGACCATACCGAATCCGGGTTTTTTATGTGCAATACCGGTATTGATCTGCGGGAATATGCCAGTCTCAAGCACGCGCCGGACATCGATACCCAGCGGCGTCCCGCGGAAATTCAGTGCGGGGATGGTGAAATCTTTATGCTCGCTTTGAGTGATCTCGTACATTTCCAGCGTGGCGCGCTGCGCCATTTCCGGGCTGCCGCCCACAAACTGGGTGATGGCCGGCGCAGCCGCCATGGCGAAACCGCCATAGCCGGCCGTTTCCGTGACAGTGCTATCGCCGATGTCCGGGTTGGCGTCGGCGGCGCTGAAGCCGGGCAGGTACAACCCCTCCACGATCCCGGCGGGTGCGGTGAACCAGCGCTCGGGCATGCCCGCCATGCGGATGCCAAAATCCGTGCCATTGCGCGCCATGACCGTCAGGATGGTGCTGCCCGCGATCCCTTCCGCCGGCAGCAGCATGGCTTTGCCGGCCGGCATGCTCAAGTTCAGGAAGAAATGGTCATTGCCATTGATGAACTCGATCACCTTGGCGGTATCTTCCTTGTCCTTTTGGGTGCGCACCAAAGCCGGCGTGATCGCGCGCAGGAACAGCGAGGAGCCCGCGCGGTTGCGGTTGTGGCATTCGTCGCCCATGTGCAGCGCCTGCGCGATCAGATTCTTTACATCGATGCCATCCGGCAGCGATTCCAACGCCCGCGCGAGACAAGGATACAGCACCTGCTCCATCCAGCGCAGGCGCGCGTAAACTTCTTCACCCATGCCGCCGTAGCGCAGCACTTTCCCCAGGCCCTCATTCTGGGTGGCAAAGGCTTTGACCTTGTAAACCGGATTTTCGATGATGAAAACCGGCATGCGCGGGGAGATAACGCCCGCCATCGGCCCCACCGCGCCATGATGGTGGCAGGGAGAAAACTCAAACGCGCCGGAAGCGGCCAACTTTTCAGCCTGCGCTTCATCCTGAGCCAAACCTTCATAAATAAGCGCGCCCATTACCGCGCCGCGGGTCGGCCCGCACATGCGTTCCCATGCGATTGGCGGACCGGCATGCAAGATCATATGGTCATGCATGCCGGGAATGATTTCTTTGGCAATACCCATGCCCACCAGAACCGCCCGTGATTGGCAGACGCGCTCGCAGACTTCCCGGTTGGCATCTTCAATGGATATCCCCTCAGCGGTAAACATCAGGTTTGGACGGGTCTGCGGCGGCGGTTTCCATTGAATCTGTCCCGTATCCACCTGCTGCCCGCGCACGGAATCGGCCATGCTTTCCAATCCAACATTGAGGATATGCAATTCCTGGCCAAACAAAGTTGAAATGCTTTTCTGGGTCATGCGCTCTCCATGAAAATTACGAAATAATCAAACCGGCCAGACGGGCTGCCTGCGCGTTGCTCCGGCAGACTAACACACCCGCCTGTTCCAGTTTCTCAGTCGTGCTCCGCAATCCCTGCGGGTCCACATCCGTGCCGGTGACCGAGGCAGCGAAAAGGACTTCGCGGCCTTGCGCCGCGGCTGTCTCGCGCGCCGCGCGGATCGCTGCGCCCAATTCGCCCCCGGGGTCAGGGTGCGCGCCGAAACCGATGACCACGTCCAGCAGGATCAGCGCCACCCGCGGATTGGCGCATTCTTTTTGGATCATGCGCACGCGCAGGTCATTATCGATCATGGGGTGCGGCCGCCCAACCGTGTATTCCTCTTCCCCCAGATCCAACAACCAATGCCGGCTTTCGCCTGACCTGGCTTCCCAGCGATAAGCAGCTTCCAATGGCGCGTTGGAGCAGACCGGTTCCGGCAGCATATCTTTCAGGATCACCTGGGCTTCGGAGCAGAGAGTCCCGCCGGAAAACAAACCGCGCAATAATTTCTGGTCCGGTTTCAATTTCTTTCTTAATACCAGCGCCTGTTCAGCCAGCGCGGACGAATCCGCATTCATATCGATATGCTTCCCGCCAGCCAGCGCCGCCGCTTTTAAAGCGCATTCCTCGAGGGTGCGTGTGAAATGGATGCGCCCGCTCTCTTTATCAGCGAACTGCGCGCCAAGCAGGCAGACCACGGCAGGTTTCTCGAAGCTATTCAATAACCCGGTCATCTCCATCATTACAGCCGGATCAGCAGGTTTGCTGACTAACACAATCACACGGGTTTGCGCATCTTCGCTTAAAGCCTGCAAGCCCGCGCGCGCCATCAAACCGCCGATCTCGGCGCGTAAATCGCGCCCGCCAGTGCCGATGGCCTGTGAGATGCCAATGCCCTGCCTGGCCAGGATGGTGCTGACCTCCTGCAGCCCGGTGCCGGCTGCCGAGACGATGCCGATCGGTCCGCGCGGAACTCGGTTGGCAAAACCCAGGCCGACGCCATTAATGATGGCCGTACCCGCACCCGGCCCCATCAGCAGCAGCCCGCGGGATAAGGCGAACTTTTTTAGCGCCAATTCATCTTCAAGGGTTACGTTATCGCTGAACAAGAGCACATGCAGCCCCTCAGCCAGGGCTTCGCGCGCTTCGCGCGCCGCGTAGGCGCCAGCCACGGAAATAACGGCCAGGTTGGCCGGCGGGTGCGCGCGTATTGCGGCGCGCAAGGAAAGCGGCGCGCTTTGCCCATCCCCGGCGGGTGAGGCGCTTTTTTTCAGCAGGGCGCTTTGCGCCTGCTTAAGGATCTTATCCGCATGCCGGGCGCATTTCACTACAATGATCAAATCATCCGCTTTAGCGGCACGCGTTTCATCGGTCGCCAGTCCGGCCTGCTCCAATAAATCCTGATTAGCCTGCGTGCCCATCACCAACGCCGCGTCCTGCACACCGGGTAAAGCGCGGATCTCTTTGGCTGCCAGCATTAAGGAAACCGAATCATGATATTGACTTATTAGTATTGTGGTTCTAATTTCCAAATCTAAACCTCCAGTGTAAAGGTTGAATCAATCCTTTCGGTCCAATTCCTTGTCATTCCGCGTCAGCAGGCGGAAAATTCCGGCGATAAAATTGATTTGGGGGACTTTTTCCATATACCGCCTATACGCATCACCAAACTTCTCGATTTCAAGGCGATCCGCATGTTGAATCTCAAAGTACATGATGAGCATGGATGGAATGCCTAAACACACGATCAACCTATGTTGGGATACCAGTATCAGCGCCAGGTTGAGCAAAATACCAGCAAAATATTGCGGATGGCGCACGATCCGATATAAACCGCTGTCAACCAAGACAGTGGTATGCATATAGCTTTGCCCTTTCTGCACACCACCTTTCTTTATGAAAATGAACATGGGCCAGAACCCAAACACGATCGAGATCGCCCAGATCAGCCATCCTATCAGGCTGAGCAGCAGGTTGGCGTCCTCATTATGGAAGAATAGAAAACATACATATTGCGCCACAGTAAAAATGCCCATTACCCAGGATGACAAATATTCTTTGCATAACATTGACGTGTTCACCTCCAAAAATTGATGGTTATATCCAATCCGCAGTAAGAAGCTTATCCCTGATGAAGCGCAAAGTAGATCTTTTCAGCCGTAAAAGGCGGGCCATCCAGGCGGATACCCAACGCGTCGTGGATGGCGTTGGCAATGGCTGCCACGGAAGGCACCATGGGATGCTCGCCCACCCCACGCGCGCCCCAGGGGCCATCGTCCTGGGGTTCTTCAACAATGAACGTTTCCACTTTAGCCGGTAAATCCATGGTGGTGGCGATGCGGTAATCCACAAAACTGGGATTTTGCATCACGCCATCCTTGAATATCATCTGCTCGAACAACGCGGAGCTGAGGCCTTGCACAATCCCGCCTTCCATTTGAGCCTTTACCAGGTCGGGGTTGATGGCCCGGCCGACATCGAAAGCCGTAGCGGCTTTGATAATTTCGATCTGCCCGGTTTCGGTATCCACCTCCAGCTCAAATGCCTGGGCGCCGGTGGTGTAATGCACCACCGCGCGTTCGCCCTGGCCGGTTTCCTTGTCCAGCCCGGTCACGTAAGTGGGCATGAAGCGGCCGCGCCCGTAAATTGGGCCGCCGATCCAGCCTGCGAAGTTCGCTTTGGGTATGCCGTAAACCGCGAAATCTTTAAGTGGAATCTCGCGTTCGGACTTTTGCGAAATGACCACACCGTTGATCAAATCCAGATCGTCCGGATTTTCTTTCCAGGCTTCCGCGACGATTTCGAAGATTTGCCGGCGCGTATCCCTGGCAGCAGCCAGGATGGCATTGCCCATCGACCAGGTCAGGCGGCTGGCGACCGTCTGCCATTCATACGGCGAGTAGTCGGTGTCCACCGGCCCGCCCACGCGGATGGATTCCAGCGGCACGCCCAGTTCGGCTGCGGCAATCTGCGCCGCCACCGTGAACGAACCCTGCCCGATCTCCTGCCCGCTGACGCCCAATAAAATCGTCCCATCTTCATTCAACTTGATCGTGGCGCTCGAACCGGGGTTGGGCGGCATGGCCGGGGCTTTCCACATCACGGCGATGCCCTTGCCGCGTTTTTTATTGGGCGCGATGGCCGGCAGGGGTTTTTTCCATTCGATGGCTTCAGCTACTTTTTGAATGCACTCCTTGATGCCGGTCGGGTGCATCTGCATGCCGGTCGCCAAAATATCGCCGCCCTGCACCACGTTGCGCAAGCGGAACTCCACCTTGTCCATGCCGATGGCGTCCGCCAGTTCATCCACGAATTGGTCGTCACCAGTGTGCAATTCAGACATGGCAATACCGCGGTACGGGCCGCCATCCGTGTTGTGGGTGTATAGACAATAACTATCCGTTTTCACGTTGGGGATATCATAAGGACCCGTGCTGGAATAGCCGCCCGCGCGGGTAATATTCACGCCATATTCAGTATAAGCGCCGCCATCCCAATACATGGTATTCTGCATCGCCAGCAGGTTACCCGCATGGTCGCAGCCGAGTTTAAGATCGATCATTAGCGCTTGGCGCACAAAGTTGGTGAAAAATTCCTCCTCACGCGTCAAGCATAGTTTTACAGGGCGGCCGCGGGTTTTCATGGCCAGGATGATTGGCAGCGCTTCCATGGTCACACCGGCTTTGCAGCCAAACCCCCCACCGACATAATTGGAGATCACGCGGATATTGCCGGGCGACAAGCCCAGCGCCTTTGCGATCAGATCACGCTGGGCAAAGGGCGATTGTGAGCTGGACCACAGCGTGATTTTGCCTGACTGGTCCACCTGGGCAACCGCTACGTGGGTTTCCAGCGGGACATGCTGGATGTGGGGGATGTAATACTTGCGTTCGACCACAGCCGCGCAATCCTTCCACGTTTTTTCCACATCACCTTTGCGAACCTTGAAATGATTGGAAATGTTCGTGCCCGGCTTGGGAAAGATGAAATTGGCGACTCCGTATTCACCCAGATCAGGATGGATCAGGATCGCGTCCGGCTTGATAGCCTGCTCGGGATGAAAGATCGCCGGCAGCGGTTCATATTCAACCTCGATCAAGTCCAATGCCTGCTCGGCGATCTGCTCGGTGATAGCCGCCACGCCTGCCACCGCTTCGCCCACGAAGCGCACGCGGCCGCGCGCAAATATATGCTTATCCTGCAGGTAAAGCCCGATGCGGCCGTCAAAATCCGCGCCGGTGGCAACCGCTTTAACGCCGTATAATTTTTCCGCCTCAGTGGTATCGATGGACTTGATCAAAGCATGCGGGTACGGGCTGCGCTTGATGCGCGCATACAGCAGATTGGGCCCAAATTGAACATCGTCGGTAAAGACGGCTGATCCGCGCGCTTTTTCACGCACATCCACGCGCGATACACTTTCACCAACCAGATCGGGGAGTTTGGCTGATGCAGTCATAAACTCACCTGTCTTTCCCGGCAGCCGTCTTGACTGCCGTGATGATGCGTTCATAGCCGGTGCAACGGCAGAGATTGCCCAAAAGCGCCTCGCGAATAGCGTGGTCGTCAGCATGCGGATTGCGCAACAGCAGCGCGTAAGCTGAAATCAGCATGCCCGGCGTGCAGAAACCGCACTGGATGGCATTCAAATCGATGAATTCCTGCTGCAGCCGCTGCATGACCGGTTCTGCGGATAATCCTTCGATCGTATCCACGCGATGGCCTTCGCACTCCACCGCCAGGACCAGACAGCTATTGACCGGTTCGCCATCCAGCAGCACAGTGCAGGCGCCGCATTCACCTGCTTCGCAGCCATTCTTGGTGCCTGTCAACGCCAGCTTATCGCGCAGCAGGCGCAGCAGGGATAAATGGTCGGGCACGGACAGTATTTCCTCATTTCCATTCACCATCAGGCGAATTTGCCTTTCAGACATCCACAACCTCCTCAATCAAGGTAAATGATCATATATCAGGGAGAAATATGCAGCTGATCGCAAATCGAGAGCAGCGCGCGCCGCGTGAGCACAGCAACCATTGCGCGCCGATAGGCGGCGCTGGCGCGGATATCGTCGATCGGCTGGCAGACCCGCCCGGCTTCAGCAGCGGCGTTTTCAATCGATTCAACGGTGAGGCCCTTTTCCGCCAGGATTTCCTGCGCGTGCCCGGCGAAGATGACCATCGGCGCAACCGCCGTCAACGCAATGCGGAAAGAGAAACCTGACGGGGAGGCAGCATCAGGATAACCGAGCGCTGTCACTGCCGCGATGGCCAGGTCGCCGAGCTTGTTGCGCCCGATGCTCTCATACGCGCCGGCACATCCGGCGGGGGGAAGCGGCAGGTCAATCGAACTAACAATCTCATCTTCTCGCAGAGCTGTTTTGCCGGGTCCGAGGAAGAAACGGTCCAGGGCCAAACTGCGTTTGCCGCTGCTTCCGTCTATTTGCATTAGCGCACCATATATAAGGCAAGCCCCAATGGTATCTCCGCACGGGGAAGCATTGCATAGATTGCCGATCAGGGTCGCGCGCGAGCGCAGTTGGTATCCTCCGACCTCGCGCACAGCCGCGGCCAGGACGGGGTAATGCTTCACCAGCGCCTCGCAGCGGTATAGCTGGTTCAATGTAACCGACGCGCCGACAGATAAACCATTTTCGTTGCCGAAATTGATTTGATCAAGACCAGAGATGGCTTTCAAGTCGAGCAGATACTTCGGGTGGATGCGCCGGTCGCGCAGCAGCATGAAACAATCAGTCCCGCCTGCATACGGACGGGACTGGCCTGGATGATCCTTCAGAAATCCGACAGCTTCTTCGATTGAAAGGGGTTTTACATATTCGAATTCGGGATATCCTGGATAGGGCTGAAGCATGTTTTCCTCACGCGCGTTGAGTTTTCGGCTTTTGGTAAGGAAGGCGCTTCGAATGATTAAGCCTCTTTTATTGTATAACAATTCATTTCGCGGCTTACCATCATTATTAACCTATGCTTTGGATAAAAATAACCAATCCAAGAAAAAAGCCTGTGATTCCAGGTTCGAACCACAGGCTTTTGGAGTATTTTCTATGGAAATTTACTTATCCCAGCGCGGCTGGTAATCACAATAGTCGTTTTCGGTCAGACGGCGGATATCTGTGCCGTCTTTGCGCATGATGTAAATCTCACAGCCATTCGCATCCCAAAAATTATCACGGTAAGAGGTGAACGCAATCCATTCTCCGTCAGGCGAGAAGGACGGCGAAAGATTATCACCCGAATCGGTCAAGGTAAGCGCGGAACCGCCCAATTCCATCAGAATAATTTCACGGTTATGCGCGTCTCGGCTGCCGGAATAGGTGGCAATCGCCCACTGCGAAGACCAGTCCGGCCGGCCGCTCAAACCGCTCAAACCTGCGACTTTCTGCACCACCACACCGCTGGAATTCATGGTATAGATTTCGGCAGTGCCCTCTTCGGAAGCAGTGAACAAAATCTGTTTTCCATCAGCGGACCAGACAGGATCTTTGGCGGCATAATATTCCACCAAATCCATCAAGGCAGAACCGTCGCGATTCATCACGGAAATATACTGCTCCTCCGGGTTGAGATAACGCTGAAAGACGATCTTTTTACCATCAGGTGAGACCATGGGCGCGTACAATTCACCCTCGATATCACCCACGATCCTTAAATTGCCGTTCAGATCCATTTCATAAATCTTGGAAGCCCCGTCCTGATTGCCAGAAAACACAAAGCTCTCGCCCTCCGGTGCCCAGGATGGATACAGGTGCTACATTTCCAAGTCATCCGTCAATTGGGTGTACCCGCTGCCATCCGCGTTGACCATGCAAATCTGATCGTGCCCGGAAGTCTTATCCACCTGGCAGGTGAAGATGATCCTGCCGCCGGGTTCGAGCGCGGCGGCTGTATCAGTCTGCGTCTGAAGCGCGTCCGGCGTGACAGTCCCGACGGGCACGGCAACCGCAACTGCGGGAGTTTGAGCAGAATCTTCAGCTTTCAACGCTTGCTGCGCACTGGGAGTGACGGCACCCATGAGCGTGAATATCTCCCGCAAGGCTTCCCGGGATGGCGCCAGCCAGGTGGAAAGATTGATCGGCTCTGAACACGCCAACGAGAAAATCAGCAGCAGGATAAAGACAGTGATTATTTTTTCTTTTTTCATTTTCAGTACTCCCGTATGATCCGTTCCCCTGTGTGGCGCAGGATAATGATTGAATATCATCCCGCTGCGTCAATTCAATTATACATAGGCTGAAGAACTAAATAAAAGAAGCCGGTATATCTCAACCAGCTTCATGAATAATTTGTTATCAAGATTTAATAGTCTATTTAGTATTCCTCTTCCTCGTAGTCGTCATCGAAGTCATCCTCGTCCTCCATCATCGGCCAATCCAATTCCAGCGGATCAAGCCAGACGACTTCCAATTCTGCTCCACAATTCTTGCATTCCACCAGCTTGCCAATTCGAGGCTGCGAGCCTACTGATACCTCACTGCCGCACTGCGGACATTCGGCACTTTGTATCATTTCATTCTCCTCTTTTTGAAATAAAGATTTTTTTTATAAATGCGATTTGCATTTAGATACCCACTTTGGTCCACGTCGTTGTTGCAAGATTGACCATCTTTATTTTACACATCCGTTAAGTGGCGCATATATTACTCCAATTCTCTTAAATTGACCAGATTAAAATACACTTGTCTTTATCAGAATTCTCAATGAATTTCCTATGATTCTTGCAAGTAAAATTATCGCAATACGAAGAGAAAGCAAACATGCCTATACGCATCACCAATCTGGTCCTGACTGCCCGAAACGCTCACCTGCGCCTGGCCGAGTTGGCACTGCCATCAATAAAAAGCGGCTTCACGATCAGCGAGGCTGAGCTGACTGAAATCCAGGAATACTTCCAGAACATCACCGACAAAGCCAATCAGCTATGCCATAAAACAGGCGGCTCGCCTGAAGATCTGCCCAATCCGTCCTTCCGCGCTTATCAATGGATGCGCTTCCTAAGCCAGCGCAAATGGCTGTTGAGCCACGTTTACGCGCTGGCAGATTTTTACGGAATTTTGCTGGAGTTGTTCCCCTCCCTAAACCAAAAGAATTTGGCATCCAGCATCCGCATCGAACTTGCGCACGGCGGATATCTTTACCGCAGCCGCAAACAAGGCAGGCTGGTCATCCTGGAAGTCAACGAAGGCTTTCTCAACGCTCCCCGCGAGGTAAAAGCAACCATCCTGCAGGCCGCGCTGCAGCGCCGCACGCAAAACCGGCTGAAAAACATCAAGGCCTATGCGGCAGCGAGCGATTATGGCCGGATCCACAGCGCGCTGCAGGCAAACAACGGCGACAACAAGCTGGCCGGGCGCGGCAGGGCTTATGACCTGGCCGCATTGTTCGATCAAATCAACCGGCAGTATTTCCACGGCGAGCTGGAACAGCCGCGCCTGGTGTGGAGCGCACGCAGCTCAACCCGCAGGCTGGGCACCTATCAACCGGACGCGGACACCATCAGCATCAGCCGGCGGCTGGATCGGAACGATGTCCCCGCGCTGCTGGTGGAATACGTCCTATATCATGAAATGCTGCACAAGAAATTGGGTTTAAAAGAGGTCAACGGCCGGCGCTACGCGCACACCGCGACTTTCAGAAAACTCGAAAGACAATTCGAGGGTTGGGAAGAAGCGGAGAGCATCATGAAAGGACTGCACAAACAATCGCGCTAACAGGTTTCTTATAAAAATACTCTACAATGTCAGTTATAACGCAGGGCAAGAGGAGTGAATCATGAAGACAAAGCAGCTTGTTTACGGCATTATTTGGAGTTTTCTGTATGTTTTTCTGATCCTTACACCCATATTGATCCTGCTAGCCGGTCCCAAATACAGCGGGCGTCCGCCGCTGCTCGATCTCTCGGTCAGCCTGGGGTTCATGGGACTGGCCATCATGGCACTGCAATTCGTCAACAGCGCACGGCTGAAATTCTTCAATCAGCCTTTTGGCACTGACATCGTTTACCATTTTCATCGGCAGATCGGCATCGCGGCATTTTTCATGGTGGCCGCCCATCCGCTGCTATTGTTCATCCTGGATGCGCGCTACTTACGCTTGTTGAATATCTTCACCGCTCCCTGGCGAGCCAAATTCGGCCTGCTGGCTGTGCTGCTGTTGATCGCGGTAGTATGGACAGCGGAATACCGCGGCAAGCTGAAGATCCCTTACGGGTTCTGGAAAATCTGGCACGGCATCCTGGCAACGCTGATGGTGGGATTGGCGCTCACGCACATCTTCACCACAGGTGATTACACCGATCTGCCCTGGAAGAGAATCCTGTGGATCGGTTACACGATTCTGTTCCTGGCCATGCTGGCCTACACGCGCGTGATCTACCCGTTCAAGCTGCTGCGTTCACCCTACCAGGTGGAAGAGGTGCGCAAGGAGCGCGGGGATGTTTGGACAGTGGCGGTGAAAGCGCTGAACGGCAAAGGGCTGCGATTTCTCCCCGGCCAGTTCGCCTGGCTAACCGCCTGGAAGACGCCCTTCTCTGACAGCGAGCATCCGTTTTCGATCGCTTCCAGCGCCGAAAGCCCGCAGCGCATCGAAATGTCCATTAAAAGCCTGGGCGCTTACACAGCTAAAATACAGACCCTCAAAGCGGGCGACAGGGTTTACATGGACGGACCTTACGGCTCGTTCAGCAGCGAGCGCTACCCTGACGCGAAAAACCTGGTGTTCATCCCGGGCGGAATTGGCGTTACGCCCATCATGAGCATGCTGCGCACGTTGGCTGAGCGCGGCGACCGGCGCCCGATCAAGGTGTTATACGCCAACCAAACCTGGGAAAGCGTCACTTTCCGGGAAGAGCTGGAAGACCTGCGAAAAAGATTGAACATGGAGCTGGTGTATGTGATCGAGCGCCCTGAGCAGAACTGGAAAGGCGATGCTGGTTTCATCAACACGGGAATCATAAAAAAGTACATACCGGCTGAATGGATGCCAGACAAGGCCGAAGTGTTTTTATGCGGCCCGGCGCCGATGATGAACGCGGTCGAGAAAGCCTTGATCGCGGCCGGCTTAGCGGAGAAGCATATCCACACAGAGCGGTTCTCGCTCGCCTAGGAGAAAAGCATGCGACAAAGAATCTCGAAGCTGCTGGTTTACGCAATTGTAATCAGCGCCATTGCGCTGGCGCTGGCTTTCGCCTACCTGAAAACCGGTTCGATTTAGAACAGCAAGAATACCAACCGCGCGAATAAAGCGGCGAGGGTCGCCACCAACACAGTCAAGCCGGTGATGGCCCACATGGCTTTGGCGCCCAATTCATTGCGGATGGAAATGATGGTCGCCAGGCAGGGAATATAAAAAACCACAAAAACCGTAAAGACAATCATCTGCTGCGCAGTCATCACCGCGGCATAATTTGAAGTTCCAAAAGCCTGCGCCAGCATGACCAGCGAAAGTTCTTTGCGGAACACACCGAAGATCAGGGGTGTGCCAACTTCCGGCGGCAGGCCCAGCAGCTTGTTGAACGGCTGAAGAAAGGCATTCAGATACTGCGTGACCGAGAAATAGTTCATAATTGCCAGGATAATGCTGCCGATGATCAACACCGGCCAGGCTTCGAAGATAAATTCACGAATACGGAACCAGGCTTTGGCAGTGACGGTCTTCACAGTCGGCAAACGATAAACCGGCATTTCCAGGATCAGTCCGGGGGAATCCTCCGGCAGGAAATGCGTGATGATGCGGCCGGTTACCGCGATGACCAGTAAATTGTAGATATAGATGCCCAATGCCGCCCATGGACCGACATAGAAGGCCACCAAACCGAAAATCACCGCCAGGCGGGCGGCGCAGGGCACCATGGTGGAAAGCGCCGCGCTGAGGAAGCGGTCGCGCGGATCTTCCATGATGCGCGTGGACATGATGGCCGGGACGTTGCAGCCATAGCCCAGGATGAACGGAACAATGGCTTTGCCATGCAGTCCCATGCGGTGCATGAGCGTATCCATCAGGAACGCAATGCGCGTCAGGTAACCGATGTCTTCCAGGAATCCCAGACCGATGAGGAAGGGCAGCAAGTATGGCAGCACAATCGCCAGACCGCCGGAAATTCCCTGAACAGCGCCGGAAAGCACCTGGGCCAGGAAACCGCTGATCTGTAATTTTTCAAGGATCAGGACGTCCAGGTTATTAAAGAAGTTCAGCAGCGGTTCTTCCAGCAGGCTGCCGAACCCGTACACGCCGTAGAAAAACAACCCCAGGATAAGCAGCAGGAAGATATAACCCCAGAACGGGTGCAGGAAATAATCATCCAGACGGTCGCGCAGCGTCAGGCGGGCGCGCTCCTGGTGCATGATCTGCGCAGCCAATTCACGGGCGATGCGCTGCCGCTCCGCGGCGATCAACCAGACCGCCTGGCGTGAAGAATGATGGCAGAGGATATCCACCTGCTTTTGGATCTCCGCCGTGATACCCGGTAATTTGCGAGCGACCTGTTCGGTCAGGCCCGGGTCGCCTTCCAGCAGTTTGACCACAATTGCCCGCCGGCTGACGGGATAATTGCCTTTTTCCAGTTCTTCTTTTAGATGCAGGACGGATTTTTCAATATCGGCAGAATAAAGCGGCGGCTCCGGCCGCTGTTTTTTCTGCGCGATATGCCAGGTGCGGGTAAATGCCTCGCGTACACCCTGACCGCGGGTGGCAATCATCGGCATGACCGGTATGCCGAGCAGCTGCTCCAGTTTTTCGCCATCCAGTTTCAGCCCCTGACGTTTGGCTTCGTCCATCATATTGATGACCAGCACCAGGGGGCGGCCCAACTCCATCAATTCAAGCGTCAGGGTCAAACCTTGAACCAGGTGGGTGGCATCGATCACGTTGATGATTGCATCCACGCGTTTTTCGATCAGATAATCCAAGACGACCCGCTCGGCTGGATTGGTGCCCAGCAATGTGTACGTGCCGGGCAGATCGACCAATTCAACCACGTCGCCCAACACGCGCACTTTCGTTTCAGTATAAGTCACGGTGGTGCCGGCGAAATTGCCTGTTTCCGCCCGGTAGCCAGCAACCTGGTTGAACAAGGTGCTTTTACCGCAATTCGGCTGGCCGATCAACGCAAAGCGCATCAGAGATACTCCACCAGCACGCGGGCAGCCACCCCCCTGCCCAGGACGATTTCACGCCCTTCCACATCCAGCAGCAAGGGGCCATGGAATGGCGCCGAGCGGATGATGCGGACTTTGTTGCCGGGCAAGAAACCCAATTGCGCCAGGCGTCTTTCCATACCCAGACCGCCAGTCAGGCTGACCACGCGTACCCATTTACCGTTAATTACTTCCAATAAACTCATCATATATTAGTATATGCTAACTTTCTGATTATATACAAATCCTATTGGAACACAAGGAAATTGGGGGGTAGGTGGAAAAAAGCCTGTCAGGAAATTAAGCGTTTGTAGCGGATGGTCAGGAAAAGCAGCGCGGCTTGCAAAAAAGCATAGAAAATTGCCGAAAATTGATCGTAATAAAACATGAAAACATTAATCACGGATAACATCAGCAGCAAACCGAGCATAGCCAGATTCAGCGCCGCTTGCGCGCGACGCCGAGAGGCCAGGAACGCCGCCGCCAAGAGGAGCAATCCACCCAATGCTTCACCCGCCAGGCGCACCAGACCCGCAGCGGACAGATCGGCAGCCAGCAAATCGCTGATGAACAGCGAACCCCAAATACCCGAAAAAGAGAGCACGGTCCTGGCCGACAACAGGGCGAAAACGGGATGGATCAGCGTGATCATTCCCCACGCTCCCCAAGCAAGCGCCAGCCACCTGAAGAAATTGCGGCGGCCGAATACACTGCTCTCCAACTTCAACCAGCGCAGCGCGTAATTCTCGAGGAAATCCGGGCGATGCGGCACAAGATTTCGCTCCTGCTCTTTGAGATAATTCAACAGGCTGTCCGCGATGGCTGCCAGCTCGGGATCATCCGCGAGCACCCGGGCGGAGCGGATGCTGCGCAGCATCTGCTCCTGCTCCGGCTGCGAAAGGTCGCCTTCGAGGATTTCTTCAAAGCGCTCAATGACGTGATAAAGCGAGGAACGCAGGTCATCCGGCCGATTGCGGCGCAGCAGCAGAAGCACCAGCAGCACCAGCAAGAAAAAGACATAAATGATGGGAGCCGCCGCGGGGAAGAAATAATTATTGTCGCGGGTGATGAATTTGCCGACCTCATCGATGAACAGACCGACCCCCACACCCGAAAAGCAGGCGCTAAGATCAAAGGCGCGTTTATTGGCAAAGACAAGCGGAAACAAACCACCCATGAAAAGCAGCAAACCGCCCCATAATACGTGGGCAATATGCAACTGGCTGCCGCCGATCTGCGGGTAACCGCTGATATTTAGAAAGAAACGCGTAGCCGAAACCGAGACCGCGAAACTGATGAGGGTGATCAGCAGGTAGCGCTCACCGTAATAACGGCGTACCAAGCGGCGTTTCCGTTTTCGCTCCACGATCCTCCTTGAGCACCTATTTCAGTTTCGGCAGCTCGATATCGCGCTGATTCTGATATTTAACTTTGCGGTCGGCGTAAGAGACCTCGCAAGCGGTGTCGCTCTCAAAGAACAGCACCTGGGCGATGCCTTCGTTGGCGTAGATGCGCGCCGGCAGGGGGGTGGTGTTGGAAATTTCCAGGGTAACAAAGCCTTCCCACTCCGGTTCGAAGGGCGTGACGTTGACAATGATGCCGCAGCGCGCGTAGGTGCTCTTGCCAACGCAGATGGTGAGCACCCGGCGCGGGATGCGGAAATATTCGATGGTTTTGGCCAGCGCGAAGGAATTGGGCGGGATGACGCACACCTCGCCCTTGAAATCAACCATCGAGCGCGGGTCGAACTGCTTGGGGTCAACGATGGCGGAATTTACATTGGTGAAGATCTTGAACTCATCCGCGACACGGATATCATAACCGTAGGAGGATAGCCCGTAAGAAATCACGCCGTTGTGAACCTGATTTTCCACGAAGGGATCGATCATTTTCTCTTTCAACGCGTATTCCCGAATTTTGAAATCAGGTAAGATTGCCATGTTATTCTCCTCAGTCTATTCAATAATATTTTTTCACCATTCACTCACGCTGAATACAGAATCCAGCAGGTCCGCGCGTTCGTCCGTAGTCATGAAACGGGGGCGGGCCATATCGATGAACATCATGGTCAGCAGCTCGGTGCTGATATAACGCCCATCATAAAAAACATGCCGATCCATAAAAGCCTGGCGCTGCGGAAAACTCTCATCATACTGATCGAAAAACAGGTTACCCAGCCCATAATGCAGCGTGGCGCCTTTGTAGAATGCAAGGGCGTGCGGCTGGTGCGCCTGGCTGCCGCTTACGATCACCGCCCCGGCTTCGGCGGCGGCTTCAAAATCATCCACCAGGTTTTCATTAATCTTGTACGAATAGTATTCCAGATGCTGAAAAGTAAATATAGGAAGGTAACCCTGCGCGACGACCTGCTTGACCACCTTCGCCATGACTTCCATATCACAATGCAGCGCGCCGGGGTTATCCACGGCAGCCGTGGCATAACCGGGGGTCTTGCCGTTGCAGCCAATGAAGGCAATTTTATTGCCGTTATGCTCGAACAGGGCCGGCTGCAGGGCATCTTCCAGGTTCGCGCCGCCGCCGTAGTACTGCCAGCCGCGCTGGTTGTACATTTCCAGGGTGTAGAGCATGGCATCGGCGCCCCAATCGCGGAAATGATCGCCGGTCAGTTCGACCACATCCGCACCGATAGCTTCCAGCAGCTGGATGTATTCGGGCTTGCTGCAAAAAACGAGGTTGGCTTCGTTCTGCACGTTGGTGAAAGGTTTGGGGCAGGTGGTGGTGAAAGGGATTTCATTGCTGACATGCAGGATATCCGCGTCGCGCAGCACATCCCCGATATCGATCGCCGGGTAAGTCATGCCGTTGGTTTCCATCAGGTAGGCCGTGCCGCGCACCAGGGCGGTCACGCCGGTTAGCAGCACCGTGGTCAATTTATCCGCATCACGGTTGGCGGCAGGCAGCAAGGGCAAAGATGAACCCGGGCCGTAGGCTTGAACAAACTGGACAGCCACATCCATGTCGCCGACCACCGAGAAAGGAACCATCAAACCATAGGCATCCGCGTTGAAGTCTTTGCGGACGGGTGATTGGCCGTCCACTGCGATCACTTTCCAGTGCGGCGATAATTCTTCGAAAGGCACAATCGCCCAGGTTTTTTCCGAACTCCAGGCGATATCGAGCAAAGCATTGGCGGAGGCCACCTCGACGTTGGTCACGGAAGCGCCGCCCCATAGCTTCTCGAACACGCTCTTGGTGCTGCCATCCATGAACAATTTTTCAAACGGCAAAGCCTGCGTTGTACCCCCTTGCCAGAATGCCTGCAATTCAGCCAAACTGAGCTGGTCGGCAACAGTGTTGAAAGGCGCCACCAGCACGTAAGTCCACTGCGCCAGCGGATGATCGGCGCTCACATCCACCAGCAAGTCGGCATCCGATGGATCGGAGACCTCCAAAACGCCTTCGGGTAGGTTGAGGTTTTCAGTTAATTGCGATGGAAGATAAGGCGCCAGCCAAATGGAATCAGCTGAGCTGCCATCTGGCTGGCCGTTGGCAACGGGTGCGGTTTCAAGCGCTTCCGGTTGAGCGGGAGTGCAGGCCGGCAAGAGGAACGCAAGGATGATGAGTGATGAGAGCAGTTGTCCAGCTTTTTTCATAAGACCCGATTGTATCAGAGCAGTTGAATGGCGGCGCGATTTTTAATGTTTTTCTTGATTTCCGCCAGTAAATCGGAGGCTTTCTTTTCAATTTCAGAAAGCTCGGTAATAAAAGAAGCTGCTTGAGGATCTTTCTCCAGCGCGGCCAGGTTGATGCGCACGTTGGCGCCCGCGCAGCTGAGGGCCGCGTAAGCCAGCATGGCCGCCGACCAGGCATCGGTGATGGCGCTGCTGTTGCCCCGCGTCGCGGCGGAGGCTGCCAAATGCATCACCTGCAGCGCCATGCCGGCGGTTTCCAGCGGAACACGCGCGGCTTGCAAACTGGCGTCAGCGATGGCTGCCTGGCGGGCTTTGATCTGATCTTCATTATCCTTGGGCAGTTTAAATGACTGCATGACCAGCTCAAAAGCCTGCGCATCCCGGCTGATCGCCTCGGTCAGGCTGTGGCGCAGATGCTCGGCTTCTTCGACCAACCGCATCATTTCGCCCTCTACTTCGGCGTACTTCTTTTTTCCGACCGTCAGGCGCGCGACCATGGCCGCCAACGCGGCTGCTTCGGCGGCTGTGAAAGCAGCGGCCGACCCCCCGCCCGGCGTGGGGGCGGCACTGGCTAAATCGTCCAGGAAGGTATCGGGGGAGTTATTTCCCGCGGCAACTTCCTGTCCCTGAAGTTTGTTTTCCAGGATTTGGTCAGGCTCGAACTGATCCATTTGGGTATACCAAACAGCGGCATCCACCAGGGCTTCCTGCGGGATCAAGCCCACCAGTTCGCTGTGGTGCAGCGAAGCGCCGTGGCGCGCAGCTTCGCGCTTGACGGTTTCGTAAACCAACGCGAGCGGCGTCTTGCGGAAATTGGTGAGGTTCATGGTCACTTGCGCGCGGCCTTCCACCAGCACGCCCATGGCTTTTACGAAACGCAGCCCGCCGGAGGAAAAACGCACCGTTTTAGCGATCTTTTTGGCAATGGAAACATCGTCGGTATTCAGGTATATGTTGAAGGCGATTAATGGCTCGCGCGCGCCGATGACGACCGCGCCGGCTTTGCCCAGCTCAGCCGGCCCGAAATCCGGCTGCCGTTCAGGATTGACGCGGATGTCTTCTTTCAAGCCCTCATACTGCCCGCGGCGAACATCCTCCAGGTTGACGCGTTCGGGGCGCGCGGCGGCGGCTTCGTATAAATAGACCGGTATATGCAACTCTCCACCCACCTGTTCGCCCAATTCGCGCGCCAATTGCACGCATTCATCCATGGAAACGCCGCGGATGGGCACAAACGGCACCACATCCGCCGCGCCCATGCGTGGATGTTCCCCCTGATGCTGATCCATATCGATCAGCTCGGCGGCTTTTTGGATGGCCAGGAACGCTGCGTTTTTAACTGGCTGGGGAGCGCCAATCAGGGTCAGCACGGTGCGATTGTGGTCGGGGTCAGAATGCCGATCGAGCAGGGTAACGCCGGCCACGGAGACAGCCGCAGCTGCAATTTGCTCCACGACCTGCAAACGTCTTCCTTCCGAAAAATTGGGAATGCACTCAACCAATGGATATGCCATAGCGACACCCTCGCCTGATTTTTATGCAATTATAGCTGACAGGATGCCGAAAGGCCGCTGAAGCGCGGTTGATTATTCCATTTCCGCCTTGCGAGCGTTCTTTATCAGCTTGCCGCGTTCTTCCGTATCGAGGATGCGCTTGCGGATGCGGATGGCAGCCGGCGTGACTTCCAGCAGGTCATCCTCCGCCAGGTATTCAATGGATTCATCCAGGCTCATCTGGCGCGGCGTCGTCAGACGTACTTCTATGTCGCGGTTGGATTGGCGCATGTTAGTCAGGTGTTTTCTCTTGCAGACGTTGATGGTCAGATCACCGGGACGGGTGTATTCGCCCACCACCATGCCTTCATAGACTTCCACGCCGGGACCGTAAAAAAGCGTCCCACGTTCTTCAGCGTTTTTCAAACCATAATTGATGGTCACACCGCTCTCCCAGGCCACCAGCGAACCGGTGGCGCGCGAGGTGATGGGGCCGGCCATTTTGTCGTAGCCGTGGAAGATGGTGTTCATCACGCCCATGCCGCGCGTGGCAGTGAGGAACTGGTAGCGGAAGCCGAGCAAGCCGCGGGTGGGCACGAGATACACCATGCGCACACCGCCATCCGCCGTCTCGTGCATATCCAGCATGCGCCCGCGGCGCGCGCCCAGCATCTCCACCACCGTGCCGGTGGTTTCGGAGCTGGTTTCGATGTGCACTTCTTCAAACGGTTCAAGCACATTGCCCAGGTCATCCTCGCGGAAGATCACTTCCGGGCGGGAAACCTGGAATTCATAACCTTCGCGGCGCATGGTCTCGATCAGGATGGCCAGGTGCAGCTCGCCGCGCCCGGAAACCAGGAAGGTATCCTTGGTCTCGGTCTCGACCACACGCAGGGATACGTTGCTGCGCAATTCCTCGAACAAACGCTCGCGCAGCTTGCGGGAGGTGCCCCAGCGGCCTTCACGCCCGGCAAAGGGCGAGGTGTTCACGCCGAAAGTCATGCGCACAGTTGGCTCTTCCACGTGGATGGGCGGCAGCGCTTGCGGATCGAGCGGATCAGCCAGCGTTTCACCAATGGCGATGCCCTCCAAACCGGCCAGCGCTATGATCTCACCAGCCTGGGCCTGCTCCACTTCCACTTTGTTCAAACCCTGATGCACGTAGAGATAACGGGCCTGTTCCTGTACGATCTCGCCATCCAGCTTGATGCGCGCCAGGTTCTGGTTCACCTGGATTGCGCCGGCATAAATCCGTCCCAGGGCGGTAACGCCGCGATAATCATCATACCCCAGCGAAGTTACCAGCATGCGCAGGGGGGCATCCAGGTCCACTTCCGGGGCGGGAATATGGCGCAGGATGGCATCAAAGAGCGGCTCCAGGTTGGGAC
>CAZDUN010000017.1:23466-24431 GCA_964508615.1 uncultured Pelolinea sp.
GGCGCTGGTGGCGCGCGCGTAAACCACCGGGAAATCGGCCTGCTCGTCGCTGGCGCCCAATTCAATGAACAAATCGAAAGTCTGGTTCAAGACGCGATCGGGTTCAGCGTCGCGGCGGTCGACCTTGTTGATCACCACGATGGCTTTGTGCCCCATTTCGAGGGCTTTCTTCAGCACAAAGCGCGTCTGCGGCATGGGGCCTTCAGCCGCGTCCACCAGCAGCAGCACGCCATCCACCATGTTCATCACGCGCTCCACCTCGCCGCCGAAATCAGCGTGGCCGGGCGTATCCACGATGTTGATCTTGACCTGCTGGCTGGTTTTAGCATCCCAGATTGAAATAGCGGTGTTCTTGGACAGGATTGTGATGCCGCGCTCGCGTTCCAGGTCATTGGAATCCATAACGCGTTCCATCACCTGCTGGTTATCGCGGAAGATGTGCGCCTGGCGCAGCATGCCATCTACCAGGGTGGTCTTGCCATGATCGACATGAGCGATAATAGCGATATTGCGAAGATCGGTTCTTTTGGTCATTCCCTAACACTTTCCTTAACTGCAAGTAAAAACCTCGGCCCTTGATGGTCGAGGTCATCATCATTGAAACAGAGATATCTTATCAGAATACCGGCAAATCGAGAAGTGCCGGCATTTGCCTACAACAAGCCTTCAAACACGCTGTGCAGGGCAAAGGCCACGCCCACCATGCTGGGGCCGGTGTGCGCGCCCAGGACAAAGGAAATCTGCCCGGTCGGCAGCCAATTGCATTTGAAGGATTGGCTGATCTTTTCCTTGAGCGTTTCAGCGCCTTCCGGGTTGGCGGTATGCACAACCTGGGCTTTGAGGGTATCCGCGATAGGAAGGATTTTGGAAATGGTTTCCACGAGACCATCCAAAGCATTATTAAAAGAACGCGCTTGCCCCGCCTGGGTGTATTTGCCGGTTATCTTATCAACCCCAATCAAAGG
>CAZDUN010000018.1:0-1195 GCA_964508615.1 uncultured Pelolinea sp.
ATTGGATCAGACATTTCCTTAAAAATCAACGGTTCGTAGTATTTATATTGAAGAATACTCCCTTTAATAACTATATTAATTATAACACAGATTCCTTAATTAGGAAAAATATCAGCAATAATATTCTGAAAGGAAGGTGGTTATATCGCTTAAATCGGCTCTTGTTGTTAGAGAATTACTAAAATTACATTTAGGAGAGAAAGATGAAAAAAATTGCAGTTATAGGAAGTAGTGGTGGGCATTTATTTGTTCTGGGAGGGAACAATCCCCAGGCGCTGCTGGAAGAAATCATTAATCAAGCCAAAGCGGCATCGATCGAAGTAAGCCATATTGCATTCATCGCCGCATCCAGCAGCATGGATCATGTTACCGATCAGACCATTGGCACCCTGTGGATAAAGGGCAAAGATGGGTTGCTTCCAAAATTTGAAGATAAACTGGCGAAGACGAACGAGGAAGCCAAGAATGAATGCAAATTATTAGCGGAAGCCATTCGCAAGGGTGAAGTAGATGGTTTGGTGATGGTATCGGCTGATCCTAAAGGAATCAATCAGGAAGTCCTGAAAGCTGCTGCGGAAAAGAAAATCCCGGTGGCGGGCACAGGCGGCAGTTCCATGGCCACCGCACGCACGCTTGGCGCGAATGTCATTTCTTCATCAGGCACAACCGGTTCCACCAATCGCACGCGGGCAGTCGGATATATTTCCGCATTTGCTTCCGAATGGAGATTGAAATACACCCCGGTTATCGGAAAAACCGCAGAAGTTGAGAGTGGCAACATTCTTAAAAGAATACACTTGCGCAGCATTATGATGTCCTCACTGCCTGCTTTTATCGCGATGGCGTTGACTCTGGCAGTAGGAAATATCCCCTTCCTGAAGGAATCGGTTGGCCCATTATTCGATAAATTGGTTGGGGCGCTGCCGATAGTGGTAGCGGTAGTGGCGGCCAAACAGGTATCCGGTTTAGATGAAGTGGGGATTGTAGCTGGCGTGGTGGCCGGTGTGCTTTCGGTGGACGGCGGTATTCTCGGCGGCATCATCGGCGGTGTGGTTGCTGGGATTTTGGCCAGTTATTTGCTGCAATGGTCTTTCCGCATGCGCTTCCCGGCAACAACCTCCAGCCTGGTGGCAGGTGCTTTCGGCGGTTTGGCGGGTGGATTATTAGTCTTTTTCCAGATCGGAAGAGCGTCGGT
>CAZDUN010000018.1:1205-23875 GCA_964508615.1 uncultured Pelolinea sp.
AGTCTTTTTCCTGCTTGCGCCGGTGACCTTGTGGGCTGGCAACTCCATCCGGCAGCTTATCCAATTGGCATTGGATTACAATGCGGTTCTGGCTGGCGCCATTGCGGGCTTATTGATCTGGCCGGCGATCATCGGTGGAGTCTATCATGCTGCGATCCTTCCCATTGTTC
Source organism: uncultured Pelolinea sp. (assembly GCA_964508615.1). GTDB lineage: Bacteria > Chloroflexota > Anaerolineae > Anaerolineales > Anaerolineaceae > Pelolinea. The sequence continues at coordinate 1,376 of CAZDUN010000018.1, forward strand.
TGCTTGAGATGGAAACTCAAGGCAACAGTTTCCTGGGAGCGGTGGATATGGTCGGGTTGGTGATGGTTTCCGCCGGTATCACTTTAGCGAATATCATCGCCCCCAAGGCCAAGAGTGAAGCATCAGTAGCCGCCCCCGGTTTTTTTGTGAATATGGCGTTTGGCACTTTCGTGGAAGCAGCGTATCCGTTCATGTTCTCTGACAAATGGGTGTTCGCCTTGGCGCTCTTCTCTGCGATGATTGGCGGGGGTTTCGTCGGATTCTTCAACGCTCGCGGTATGGGATACCTGCCGACTTTTGTTGCGCCAACGGTATCCAACAATCCTTTTGGCTTTGCAGCATCCATGGCAATCGCTCTGGTGCTCTCTTGTATCCTGACCATCAGTGTCAATAAGATGGCGAAGAAAAAAGAAATTGAAGCCTGATTCAAATTAAACATCAATAGAAACGAGGCAGTAAATGATAATTGGCGATATGAAGCAAAAAATGGAGTTGGCTCGGAAAAAAGTACTGCGTGCCATTGAAGAGCATCATGGCACCACACTCCTGGCAACCGGAATCACTGGCGATGACGCGCGCATGGCATTGGCAGCGGTACAAGCTGGCGCTCGAATGATCGAACCTAATCATCCCGCATTGGCGTTGGCGCGCGGTTATAAAGGTGTTACAGTAATGCACGATGCGGAAGAATTGCGTCATGAAATCACCATGGAACAAATGGCGGAGGTAATCCAAGGTGTGCGCAACGTGACAGGAAAAGACATTTATATAACGGTTGGCGCACCAGGTACCTTCGCAGAAGTGATGCCAACGCCGTTGACTACTGAGAGTGTCGCCTTGCTTGCCAGGGCTGGAGCGGATGGTTTGCATACGCATAAAGCGGCACTTGAAGATTTGAAAGATGTGGTTGACCTTGCGCATAGCAATGGGTTATTAGTCGATGCGTATATCGCCCATCCAGCCGATCGCCACTTATTCGGAATTCCATGTGCGACTCCGGCTGAAGTTGCCGAAACCGCAAAAAGAATGCAGGATATTGGGGTCGATTTTATCGGATTGATGACCGGGATGAGTTACGAAGGCGTGAAAGCCGGAGAGATCGCTGATCCTGTGAAGGAGCGTATAGGAGCGCTTGTAAAGGCGGTATCCGTTCCAACATTAGCTGAAGGCGGAATCAACCTGGATAACTTCAAAGCTTTCATCGGAACAGGTGTGAATATCCTGGTGGTTGGTACTGCCATTGATGATGTGGCGCGGAAAGCTGTGGATCAAGTCATCAAGACACTCTTGCAACACTAATAAAAAGGGTCGGAAAAGAAATAACAAGGAGATTGCCCATGCAGTCTCCTTGTTTTTTTAAAGAGTGAATCCCATGAGTTGGACCATTTGCTGCGCATGAGCTAAGCGAAAGGTTTTTTCCGGATATTGTTTATTCCTCAAGAAGAAACCCGAACTGCTCAAGATGCTTGAAGCCCTTTTGCACATCACATTCGACCACCAGCCGGCCTTTCTTATCCGGGACGGTGCGCCAACGCACCAGGGCAATCTTGCCTCTTTCGATTTCAATGCAGGTGATCCAGCGCGGATGCACGCATGAGCCGATGTTGAAATAGGGCGGTTTGCCTTTTTTAGGGAAATGCGGCTGGTGGGTATGCCCGGCGATCATGGGCTGACGATGTTCAGCGCACCATTTGATCAGCTGCTCCTCCACCTTCTGCCGCTTATAGATGTTCTGCGAAACGCTGCTGGGATCCTGCAAGCCGAAGAGCTGCAGCGGCCGCCACAACAGGCGCAGCAGCACGCCGTTGAGCCAGATCAGGCGGTGAAAAAGGTTGTCGGCTTGATGGCCGTGCACCGCGAAAAATTCCACGCCGCTTTCACGATGCCGAAACACCAGGCCCTCGTGGGCTTTGAAATTATCGAAAAGGATTTCCGTCTCATCGGTAACGTGATTGAAGATGCGGTTGAGTTTGCGGTGCACCAGGTCCGGATTGCGATATTCGTTATCATGATTGCCGAAGATGTAGTACAGACGCTGCTTGCGATGTAATTTTTGCAGCAGGCGGAATACTTCCTCATGCGCGATGCGGATCGGCTCGATATATTTGAACTTCAGCAGCTCATCGCCATCACCAACTTCCACGTAGGTGTAATTGTGATCGTAATAATACTGCAGGGCGCACAGATAAATGGTCTCGTTGCGCGCGAATTCGTCCGCCCAACTGTTGTTGCCGCGGTGTACGTCGCTGAAAAACACCAGCCGGTCGCTGTTGGAAAACTCGATCCGTTCGGCGTTTTGAAAAACATCCGTCAGTAATTTATGATTGGCCATGTATTTTACTTAATTCGTAAAAACCAATTGAATAAGATATCACCTCGTATCGCCTGCGTCAATCAACAGAATGTAAAGGAAAAGTTAACGTTTATCGAAGCAAAAAAACCGGGACAGGTTTGACCGATAGTGTCATAAGGGAATTCTCTCGATTTTGAATATGCGAGACTGGTTATTGATCGCGCAAATTGATTGAGAAATGGACGATTTCCTATTTCCGAAGTGGTAGAAAAGAGCGATTTCGCTTTAATGATTAGGTGTTTTGTTTAATTGGTGCCATGTGCATGAAGGTTCTACTTGTTTGGGTTTGGTCAGAAAATCCAGTTGTAAGTTCTTAATATGAATTGCGTCCTTTTTTTAAACAATTGGCTGTTGGTCTCATTTAAGCGGCGAGCATTAAGAAATTTGACTTTATTATGGTAATTTGAAAAGAAATTGCAAATGAGCGGAGCCTTTTATAGCATGCATGCGTCCTGAGTGGTTTTAAACCTGTTCCATAACTGTTTTCCGTATCCACTGTATAAGCATGGGGTTTTTAAAACCAAGCAGGTATACGTACTCGTACCTGTCGATTATTAATTTGCTTTCTTGGCTGGAGGTTTCCATGAAGTTTCGCCGCCTTTTTACCAGAGGATTTTTGGTTATTGCCATGATCATATTATTGGCCGGTTCCAGTGGGGCATATTATTTTATGAAATATTTGCCCAAGACGGTAGCGCCGCGCTCTTTCCCGCAAACTGATGGGGAAGTACAAGCTGATGAATTGGAAAGCCAGGTGGAAGTTTATCGCGACGGAATGGGCGTGGCGCATATTTATGCTGCAACTTCGCATGACCTGTTCTTTGCGCAGGGCTACGTACACGCCCAGGAGCGCTTCTGGCAGATGGATGCCTGGCGGCACATTGGTTCAGGTACGCTTTCCGAAATGTTCGGCAAAGAGCAAGTAAAAACAGATGCCTTCTTGCGTACACTGGGTTGGAAGCAGACCGCCGAGGCGGAATGGGAAGGACTGGGGCAAGAATCACGCAATATTCTGCTGGCTTACACTGAGGGTGTGAATGCCTACTTAAAAGATCATACAGGCGATGTGCTTAGCCTGGAATACTCGGTATTGAAGCTGATCAATTCCAATTACAAGATCGAACCGTGGACCCCCGTCAACAGTCTGACATGGGGCAAAGCCATGGCTTGGGATTTGCGCGGCAACATGGATGAAGAAATCGAGCGCGCCGTGCTGCTCAAGACGCTGACACAGGAACAAGTGGATGACCTCTACCCGGAATATCCAAGCGTACATCCGGTTATCGTAAATGCTGCCGGCGGTGGGGTTGATCAGGCGGTTTCTTCTTCCAATACTGCTTCTGACATTTCTGACCAGGCGCTTTATCAAGTTGCGCAAAATATCGTTCTGCTCAACCAAGCGCTTGGCCCGCTAGGCGATGGTATTGGCTCCAATTCATGGGTGGTGTCTGGCAGTAAAACTGCCAGCGGCAGCCCTTTACTGGCCAATGATCCACACTTGTCCATACAAATGCCTTCCATTTGGTTTCAAGTTGGTCTCCACTGTTACCCAAAGACAGATGTTTGCCCGTACGAAGTAGCCGGGTTTTCTTTCGCAGGTGTGCCCGGTGTGGTGATTGGTCATAACGATCGAATTGCCTGGGGATTTACCAACGCGGGTCCGGATGTGATGGACCTATATATAGAGAAAGTGAATCCGGATAATCCCAACCAATACGAAGTAAACGGTGAATGGGTGGATTTTGAGATCCGCACAGAGACCATTTCTGTTGGCAAAGGTGAACCGGTTGAACTTGTTGTGAGAAGCACGCGCCATGGTCCAGTTGTCTCGGATACGTATGCAGACCTGATGGACGAAGGTGATCCTAACGATGATGAATTCACGCCGTTCCGCGAGAGCGCGGGAATTGAACTGCCAGAGAATTACGTAATCGCGCTGAAGTGGACGGCTCTGACGCCTTCCACCCCTTTCGAAGCTATGTGGGGTTTTGATAAAGCGAGCAATTGGGAGGAATTCAGAGAAGCTGCCAAAAAATTTCACGTGCCTGCGCAAAACTTGCTATATGCAGATGTGGAAGGTAATATCGGTTACCAGATGCCGGGTGATATTCCCATCCGCGCGATGGGTGACGGGCGCGTACCGGTGCCGGGTTGGACGGACGATTATGAATGGACAGGTTTCATCCCGTTTGATGAACTGCCATATACGTTCAATCCGGATGAGGGATACATCGTTACCGCCAATAATCAAATACACACGGATAGTTATCCATACCTGATTACTTCTGATTGGGATTACGGTTTCCGTGCCAACCGCATTGTGGAGATGCTTACCAGCGCAACAGGCTTAATCGATATTGATGACTTCAAAAAGATGCAGAGTGATTCTTTTGACGCCAATGGGCCGGTATTTGTGCCGCAATTGGTGCAAGCGTTGGGGAGCGAGCTATCGATGAATGAAGCTGCTGCTTTGGATATACTTTCACAATGGAATTACCAGGCTACCGCGGATTCCGCCGGCGCGGCGATTTTTGAAGTATTTTGGCGCCACTTACTGCAAAACACATTCAACGACAATTTACCAGAGGCGTACCAACCGGAAGGCGGCTCACGCTGGATGGAGGTTATGCGTAACCTGAATGAGAACAGTTTCTGGTGGGATAACGCTACCACGATAGATAAAGTCGAAAGCCGCGATGATATTCTTAAGCAATCCTTTACAGAGGCAGTTGATGACCTTATAAACGAAGAAGGCAAAAGCCCTTCAGAATGGCAGTGGGGCAAGTTGCACACTGCCACCTTCCGCAACCAAACCCTGGGCGAATCAGGCATCGGATTGATCGAGAACCTGTTCAACCGCGGACCATTCCCGGTTGATGGCGGGGAGGCTATAGTGAATGCGACCGGCTGGACGGTAACAGAAGGGTATGAAGTCGACTGGCTGCCATCCATGCGCATGATCGTCGATTTGGGCGATCTGAATGCTTCAGTGAGTGTCCATACCACTGGGCAGTCGGGACACGCGTACAACGCGCATTATGATGACATGTCACCATTGTGGTCGGCCAACCAGTATTACCCCATGTGGTGGGAACGCGATGCGGTTGAGCAGGACGCGGAAAGCCGCCTGATACTGGCGCCATAAAGAACCAGAAACCAGTCAGCTTTTTATTACCTGATCGTTTTTGCGCAATCGGAGCATGTCGGCTGGATACCAATAAGAGCCCCATTTCGGGGATTGGATATATTACCCATGATTTTCGATAAATTTTTTTCTACCATGGTAATGATGTTGATGAACCCTTCCGCGTTCCAGGCGGAGCGGCCGATGAAGAGACCATCAATGGCGGGCATGCTGATCAACGGGAGGGCGTTCCGTGGGTTGACGCTGCCGCCATACAGGATCGGAATGGATTTGCCTGACGGTTCGCCGAAAACATCATGCAGGACCAGGCGGATTTTCTCGTGAACCGCGTTGGCGTATTCCGGCGTGGCCGGCGAGCCGGAGTCGCCTATGGCCCAAACCGGTTCGTAGGCGACCAGAATATGGGACGCGTGTGCGGAAGGCACACTATGGAAAGCGATCTTGATCTGGTTGGCCAGTTTTTCCAGGGTGACGCCCAGGGTTTTATCCTGCGCGGTTTCGCCGATGCAAACCAGGGCAGTCAGTCCATTCTGCAGTGTGGCGATGACCTTGGCATTGACCATCAGATCGGTCTCGGCAAACATGCTGCGGCGCTCAGAGTGGCCGATCTCGATCATGCTGGCGCCGGCATCCCGGATCATCAGGGGCGAAATTTCGCCGGTGGCGGCGCCGCGCTCCAGCCAGTGAACATTTTGGGAAGCAACCCTGATCGGCGTATCCTTCAATTTTTCAGCCACCGCGTGCAGCACCGTAAATGGCACACAGATGAAGATATTGGCGGAGGGTTGTTCATTCCGGCAGTATTCCTTGAGCCTGTCCGCGTATTGCATAGCATCGCTCATCAGGTGGTTCATTTTCCAGCCGGTGCCGATCCAGATCTTTTTCATGGTTAAATCTACCTGACGCAAAAACAAGGCGATCTTATTGCCTGAACTGCTGATCGATCGCGTTGATTTTCTCCACTTTGCGGGTTGAACGCCCGCCGGCGAATTCACATTTCAACCAGATCCCCACCAGGTATTTGGCGGTTTCCATGCCCATGGTCAGCGCGCCCAGGGTCATGATCTGGGCGTCGTTGCTTTTGCGCGACCTTTCCGCCGAATATGGGTCATATACCTGGGCGGCACGGATGCCAGGGAATTTATTGGCGGCGATGGCCATGCCGATACCCGTGCCGCACACCAGGATGCCGCGCTCGCATTCACCGCTCATGATGCTCCGGGCGACCTTTTCAGCAATATCAGGATAATCGGCGTTTTCGCCTGAAGAAACTCCGCAATCCTTCAGCGTTTCAATGGTTACTTCCGTCTGTTCTTGCAGGAATTTCTTGATCATTTCTTTCATATCAAACGCTAGTTCGTCACTACCAATGGCTATTTTCATATCTTTGTCCTCAGTGTTGATTCTCAAAAAATCCGGTTACGCGAGCTGTTCAATAAACTGGTGGAGGAATTGAAAGATCAACGTGATGGAGATGGCGCCGGGGTCGGCATGACCCAGCGTCCTTTCACCCAAAGTCTTGGCTTTACCGATGCGGGCGGTGAAGGTTTTGGTTTTTTGCATGCCTTCTTGGGCGGCCAGGTAAACCAGATTGCTCAAATCCGCCAGTGAATTACCGTCATATGAACCGGCAGCCAACACCGCCGGCTCAAGCGCGTCCACCATGGTTTTATCGCCGATGCGCGCGCCGCCGCGTTTTTTCACCATTTCCAGGCCAGCGGACAGCGCTTGCTTGAAACCGGCGGCATCCAGAACGTCCGACCCCTTCAAACCCCTGGATGCGCCCATGAAGAACGAACCGAAAATCGCGCCGGACGCGCCGCCAATCGAGGCCAACAGGCAGGAGCCGGTCGTGAAAAACACATCCTCGACCTGGTTCAACTGTTTTTCAACCAACGCCGCCCGAACAGCATCGAAACCGCGCGCCATGCCGATGCCGTGGTCGCCATCGCCGATGGCCTGGTCTGCCCGGGTGAGCATCTCCTTGCTGGCGATCATATTTTCGGCAATATACGACATGGCCTGCTTTAGTTGATCCAAAGTTAATATATCGGCTGCCATGATGTAGCTATCTCTTTACGAAGGCAAACGAGCTGGCAGGCTGGTCATAATAGCCTTTCAATTCTTCATCCAGCTTCAACAGCGAAATGGAGAACCCGGCCATTTCCTGCGAGGTGCAGTAAGAGCCGATCAGCGTGTCGTGCACTTCAATTTTCTTGTCGGCCAGGATGGCGCGCACTTTACGGTTGACGATCAACAATTCCATCATGGTGGTTGCGCCCAGGTTGTTGATCAGCAGGCAGACTTCGTCACCCGCGCGGAAAGGCAGGTCGTTCAGGATCAGACCGGTCATGCGTTCCACCAGTACGTCGGCTGGCATCATACTCTCGCGCGAGACGCCCGCCTCGCCATGCAGGCCCATGCCGATCTCGATCTCGCCCTCGCCGATGGTGAAGGTGGGCTGGCCAGTTTCGGGAATGGAACCCGGCGAAAGCGCGACGCCCATCGAACGGGTGTAATCGCGCGCTTTGGCGCTGACCCGGAAAACCGCTTCGAGGTCATCCAGTTTTGAGGCGGCGGCGCCCGCTATTTTAATGACGAACAGATCGCCAGCGATCCCGCGCCGGTCGCTGATGCGCTCCAGCGGGGCGGAAGCCACATCATCATAAATCCGCACGGTGCGGGTACGCATGCCTTCGCTTTCCGCCAGCTCGGCGGCGATATCGAAGTTCATATTGTCTCCGGCGTAATTGCCGTAGAGATAAAGCACGCCTTTGCCATGGTCGAGTGCCTTGGTGGCAGCCAGAATCTGGTCAGGCGCGGGTGCGGCAAAGACGTTCCCGCTGACCGCGCCATCCGCCAGGTTCTCGCCGACAAAACCGGCGAACAGTGGTTCATGACCGCTGCCGCCGCCCACCAGCAGGCTGACTTTCGAATGGGTTTGGCCGCTCCGAATAACAGCATTGCTGCCCTCAACCCTGGTGATTTTTCCATGGTTGGCCAGGATCAGGCCTTCCATCGTTTCGCTGACCACGTCTTTCGGGTCGTTGATGATTTTCTTGATCATGGTACGGGAATCCTCCAAAAAAGTGGGTTAACACTCCGCGATGATCACGCGTGGACCTTTCTGCTCGATTTGTTCAATGATGTCCCTTGGGGCGCCGGAATCGGTGACGAGAATATCCATGGCGTCGATGGGGGCAACCGGCATCAGGCAGATGCGGTTGAGCTTGGAATGATCTGCCACGATGATGAGCTGGTCGCTGACCTCGATCATTTTGCGTTTCACCGTGGATACTGCCGGAACGGAGGGGTTGGCAGCAGTCAAGCCCTTATCCAGCGAGATGCCATCGATGCCCAGGATGGTTTTTTGCGGATGAAACTGGGTGACGAATTCATCGGTCATGTAGCCGACACACACCCCATGGTCCTTTTGTGCCAAACCGCCCAGCGAGTACAGGTTGGTATTCGGGTTATACAGAAAATCGGGGATCAGAATGATCGAGTTGGTGATCACGGTGAGATTCTTTTTTTTAGCCAGGTATTTGGCGACCAGTTTGGTGGTGCTGCCGCCGTCGATCATGATTGTGTCGCCATCGTTGATCAGCGAGGCGGTTTTACGGGCGATCGCATCTTTCTCTTTTTGCAGGTGAGTCATGCGCTCGTTGATCGTATCCAGGTCGATCACCACCTTGTTATCGGATATTTCATCCTTCAGGATGGCGCCCCCATGCGTTCGCAAGATCAAATTGCGTGATTCCAGCTCGGCAAGGTCCAGGCGGACGCTGGATTCGGAAATTTCGAATTTCTCCGCAAGATCTACCACGAACACCTTGCGCTTTTCCTGGATGAAGTGGTACAACATTGCCAGTCGTTCTTCCCGGAAGATTTTCTTTGAATCTGTCATCGCGTATCCCTATTCCTGATATTCAGTTTATTCGTTAATCCAATTTAACAAGAATTCTACTGAGTTTTCAGGTAATAAACAATAACATTTGATTATCTACGTACGCCCATATTATAGCATATAATCACAAAAAATCATAAACGAGTACTTAATATATTGACAAATGTTCGCAAATATTGTAATATGTCATTGATTCGATCAAATTTATTAATGCAGGAGTATTTTGGAATGTCTCACATTGGAAAACAGGTACGTTTAAAGAGAATGTTGAACCCGAAAAGCAATAATGCGATTGTGGTTGCGATGGATCACGCGGCCGTCTTGGGCCCCATTCCCGGAATCGTGAACCCGGGGGAAACGGTCAAGATGCTGGCCAGCCACCACCCCGAAACGTTTTTCATGCCGAACGGCGTGGTCAAACAGGTTTACCCATATTTCGTTGAAAATGATATTCCTTTCATGGTTTCCATCGACACCTGCGTGGAAATGGGTCCGGAACCGGATTACTTCATGCTCTCCGACAGCGTCATGCACGCGGTGCAACTGGGTGCTTCCGGCGTTTCCATGCACGTCATGGTGGGCGCCAAGAAGACCAGCGACATGCTGAAGGGCCTGGCCAAGGTAGCCGAAGATTGTGATAACCTGGGCATGCCTTTGATGGCGATCATGTACCCCTCCGGTTTCGACAACAACAATGACGTGAAGCACGTCAAATGGGCTGCCCGCATCGGCGCTGAACTTGGCGCGGACATCGTCAAGACCTATTATACGGGTACTGTCGAATCGTTTAAAGAAGTGGTTGATTCATGCCCCATCCCGGTGATGCTCTCGGGCGGCAAGCTGACCGATGACCCGCGCGATTTCCTGACGGTACTAAAGGGTGTGGTGGATGCCGGCGGGCGCGGTGCGGCGGTTGGCCGCAACCTGTGGCAGTATAAAAAACCTGTGGAAATGCTGGAAGCCATCAAACTGATCATGCACGAAAAAGCCACAGTGGATGAGGCTTTGAAAGTTCTGTAGGTTTAAAAATATAACAGACGATCATGGAAAACCAATTTGTGATTTCCCAGGTCATCCGGCCGGATACTGTCGATCTTCACCTGAAAGGTATTAAAGATAAACAGCATCTACTGGACACAATGATCGAAAAATTCTATGCCGCTGGCGTGATTGAATCCAGGGAAGAATTCCTGAAAGCGATTTATGAACGTGAGGCTTTAGGACCTACATACATGGATAACTTCATCGCCATTCCGCATGGAAAGAGCGATACTGTAAAGATCCCGGCGGTCGCATTCGGACGATGCGACGACGGGGTCTATTACGATACCCAGCTGGGCGGGGGAATCGTCAAATTGGTTTTCATGCTTGCCATCCCGGGTGAGATGAGCGCAGAGGAATATATCCGCGTTTTGTCACGCCTGGCGCGGCTATTGATCTATGAAGATTTCGTGAAAGACCTTTACCGGGCACAAACCTATTCCGATGTAATTGCTGCGATCGAAGAAGGCGAAAAAGCTCTGTCCTGAAAATACAGGATTTGAAGTTTAGTTATTCTTGGAAAGGGAGTCGTTCTTATGAAAATAGTAGCAGTAACATCTTGCGCGACCGGCATTGCCCACTCATACATGGCGGCGGAAGCCTTGAAGAAAGCCACAAAAGACACAACAGATGAGATCAAGGTGGAGATTCAGGGCGCGATGGGCATCGAAAACCGTTTGTCGGATGAAGACATCGCCGCGGCAGACCTGGTAATCTTCGCGGTGGATGTCGGCGTTCGCGAGCAGGATCGTTTCAAGGACAAGAAGGTCATCCAGTTCGGACCTTATGAAACGATCTGGGACGCAAAGAAAATCATCAGCGAAGCCAAGGCGCAAGCCGGTTTATAGCACGCAATATTGCTGACGTGGATTCAAATGAAAGGAGGCAGACTGTTATTGAAAGTCAATCCTGTATGTTGTTTTAATCAATTCTAAAAAGGAGAAGTGAAATGGCAAATAAAGAGTCTTTTTTTGGTGACATTCGGAAACACCTGATGACCGGCGTTTCCTACATGATCCCGTTTGTCGTTCCCGGCGGTATTTTGATCGCAGTAGCGTTCGCGCTGGGCGGCATTTTCGTTTGGGAAACCCCTGGCTTTGCTGCAGATATGTTTGCCTGGGGTAAAGTTGCCTTCGGACTGATGGTGCCTGCCCTGGCCGGCTACATCGCCTACTCCATTGCTGATCGTCCCGGTATCGCGGTTGGTTTCATCGCCGGTATGCTGGCCAATAACCAGGGCTCAGGTTTCCTGGGCGGCATGGTTGGCGGTCTTTTCGCCGGTTACGTGGTGAAGATGATCAAGCAGATCAAACTGCCCCAATCGATGATTTCCCTGATGCCCGTCCTGGTGATTCCCCTGTTCGGTACGTTTATTGTTGGTTTGGGAATGACCTACGTTTTGGGCGGACCGGTGACCTGGCTGAACCAGGCCATGACCTCCGCTCTGAACAGCCTGAGCGGCGGCGGCAAGATCATCCTGGGTTTGGTGCAGGGTGCCATGCTGGCGTTCGATATGGGCGGCCCGGTAAACAAGGCGGCCTACGCGTTCGCGCTAGCGTCTGCGGAAGTTGACAACTGGGGCCCCATGGCAGCCAATTTCATCGCTTCCATGAGCCCGCCGGCCGGTATCGCCCTGGCTTTGGCGCTCTTCAAAGATAAATGGACCAAGGTCGAGCGTGAAGGCATCAGCGGCTGCGTGGTTGGCGGTTTGGCGATGATCACTGAGTTCGCTATCCCCTATGCTGCTGCCGATCCGCTGCATGTGCTGCCCGCCACCATGGTTGGTTCCGCGGTTGGCGCTGCGCTCTCGTACGTTTTCGATCTGTCCCTGACAGCCCCGCATGGCGGTTTGTTCGTGATTTTGTTAGCCAACAAGCCCCTCATGTGGATGGTTTGTTTCGCGATCGCCATCGTTGTCACAGCGGCCATGCTGTTCGTTCTGAAACCCAAAGTCACAGAAAGCGAAGAGAAAGCTATCTCGTTGTAAGCAGTCTGGCTTATAAACGAATCCACGTAGATTAAAAACAGGGCTAATTGCAAAGAGATGTGCAGTACCGACGGTTCGATATGTACAAGCATCCTCGCAATTAGCCCTTATTTATTTTATATGAAAAGAAAGAAAAATGTTAGCATCGAAAATCAGGAGAAAATTCAATGACAATCGTAAATGACGTGATGGGAAAGCTGCCTTTCCCTCCCGGACAACTGAAACCGAAACATATCCATAAAGAAGAATACATCGACAGCATCTACCCGCCGGCTTCGCCAGCCTTGAGCGACCTGACCCGCTTCATCGTCAGTACCGACAAAATGTTCGTCGGGACGTATCAACTGGGCCCCGGCGGCTCATTCAACCCGCCCGATCTGCATCCCGGCGACGAGACCTATTACATCCTCAACGGCACCCTGACCCAGCAGAACGCCATCAACGGTCAGGTGATCCGCGCCTATGAGGGCGAATCCATCTGGATGCCGCGCGAAGCCTGGCACAAAGCCTTTAATTTCGAGGATAACATCCTGAGGATCCTGTTCTTCATCGCGCCCAAAGCCTGGGACGAGAAGATCCCGCCGGATGATTACCCGGATGGCGACGACATCAAGGCTTACAAAGGCAAGAATAACAGCAAGTATCCCGTGCTGCCATCATTGGATAAACCCTACAAAATCGGCACCACCGACGATATCGGCCGCTGGCCGGTGCCCGGACCCGAGGGCAGAAAAGATCCCATGCTGTTCTACCGCATCCGCGAAGAAGACAAGCTGCTGAATGTATTTGGACATGACGATACCATGCTGATCAAGTTTTTCGTATCGAATGACCTGATGCACATGGGCGAGTTCATCCTGCCGGCCGGCGGAAAGGGCCCGCGCCTCTCGCCGGTGGACAGCCACAAAGGCGACTGCGCCCTGTTCGTGGTGGATGGCCCGGTGACGGTGTACCTGCCTGAAACGCAGGAAGCCTTTATTGTGAATGAAGAAGATACCATGTTCATTCCCGAAGGCGTATCCTACCGCCTGATGAATTTCACTGCCAAACCCAGCAAGGCGATTTTCATGATCGCCCCGAACCTGTAGGCGAAACCTGCAGCGGATAGAAGCTGGCCGGTGATTAAATTTATTGGAGAGGTTGGGAAGCGCAGTTCATTATGACCGTGCAAATCCCAACCTTTCATTTCGCAAGTGCTGTTATTATTAATTTGATCCTGGAGATGAATATTTTTCAGAAGGACCACATGTATGGCTGATGATAAAGGGGTAACCCTGAAATGCCCGTATGACGGCGGCTTTGCCATGCCGAAAATCTGTTTCTCCTGCGGAGAGCCCGCCGGGGAAAAGAAATGGCAGATCACCTCGACCAACCGCTGGAAGAACCGCAAATTCATCGTCAATTTCCCGGTGTGCGACAGCTGCGCTGAAGCCCAACACAAATACATTCGCATTGGTTTGGTCAATACCATCGCGGCGGTTGTGATCGCCCTTTCCAGCTTCTCTTTATTCCATCCCTCCGCAACCATCCCGCAAACCCTGTTTTATATCGGCGGATTTTTGTGGATCGCGGGCGTGATCGCTTACGTGTTATGGATGAACCGCAAAGCCAGGCTGCAAAACAACGCCGTACTCAAACAACGCTATGACCAGCTGAGGAACGCGGCGGCTTTCAAGAAAGTCATCCTGCCTCGCAAAGGCAAAGCGGGGGAGGTCACTGTGCTGTTCAACAATCGGCGTTTCGCCAGGGAATTCAAAAAATTGAACCAGGGAAGGGAAATCCGGCAATAAGGTGTCATCATAATCATTTGGCGTTTGCGCAGGTGAAAGGAATTATTCAATACCTGTAACAGAAGCTGCCGGAGAAAGCATCTCCGGCAGTTTGTGTTTCATAGCGTTGTTTATGATTTCAAATGAATCCCTTGTATACTGATAATTGAGGGTGTCTGATGACCGTCGCCATGGAAAAGCTAAAAGTTCATCATCCAAAGCGGTTCAACCATGCTGCGCTCATGCCAACCGTTCTTGTGTTACTGCTGTTTTTTACCATGGCCTGTATTAAACTCACCATCGCCCAAAGTTCGCATCCCGGCGAGCCTGTGGTGGTGATCAGCACCGCAACACCCACTCATACGCCCGCCCATACGCCCGCCCCGACCGCGACCGAAGAAATTGTCCCAACCTTGACGCCCACGCCGGATGATAGCCTGCGCATTTTCGACCAATTCATTGCCGACCTAAAAAATGACAATCCTGACCAGATCGTGGGATTATGGGTGGAAGACATATTGGCATTGCGAGTGGTCTATCAGCCATCCGGCAACCCGGGATTCGTCAGCACCGAAGACGAAGTGGCCACCTATTTTATGTATCCATGGCAGAAAGCCGGCAACCACGGTCTGCTGGCCCATAATTACCTGGCCGGCCGTTATTTTTTCGACGTTCAGGTGGGAGACATCCTCACGCTGGTTTTCGGGGACGGCTACTACCTGGATTTTGAAGTGACCGAGATCAAGGAATTCCAGGCGCTGCAGCCTGACAGCCCATATAGCAATTTCATCGATCTGGTAACAGGCGAGCAGTTGACCGTGAGCAATGTATTCATCGAAGTGTACATGGGTGAATTTCATACCACCCTGCAAACCTGCATTGCGAACGGAGCAGAGACGGAATGGGGGCGGCATTTTACGATAGCGCCGCCGCTTTGAATTTAGGCAACTATAGACTGGAGGGAAGAGATGTTTATCCAACAAATGATCAAGGCAATCGCCAACGGGTGGAAATGGATCGTATTACTGGCGTTGATCGCGGCCTGCGTTTCGCTGGCGATCTCCGCCAGTGCGGTGCCCGAATACCGCTCGCAGGCGACATTTATCATCGCGCCGAATAAAGACCTGCCCAGCAGCCGCGATGTGGTCAGCGCGTTCACAGCCCTGGATACCCTGAAAATATTCTCCACTTACGCCGATATTCTGGCCAGCGACCGGGTTTTCGATGAAGCCGTAAAGGCAGTGGACATGGAGGCTGCCGAGCTGAACGGATACCGGCGCTACACGGAGATGAAACCGGATTCCATCATCCTGCAGTTGTTCGTGGAAGGCCCGGATGGACAGAAGGCAGCCGCGCTTGCCAATGAGATCGGCAAGTATGGCATCCAGTTCATCAACGCCTATTTTACGGTCTTTGAAATTGACTTTCTGGACCAGGCTATGCCCGCCTACCAGCCCTTTAAACCCCAGACTCTGCGCGATTTGGGTATCTTCGCGGGGATCGGCCTGGCTGCCGGTATATTAATGGTGGTCATCAAAGACTTTATGGAAATTCCGCTGGCGCAATTTGCTCACCGCTTTTCCATCGATCATGAGAGCCTGGCTTATACCCGGAAGGCAATCGAAAAAATGATGGTGAACATGAAGCAGAGAGGGGACAAGTGGCCGATCACCTTCATGTTGATCAGTATCAAGAATTTACCGGAATTATTCGCCATCCTGCCCGGTTTTTCCAGGCGGAAGATCAGCCTGGAGATCGCGGCGCGCATGAAAGCCCAACTGCAGGGCGACGACCTGGTGGGCCGTTGGAATGCTTCAACGTTCTGCGCCGTGCTGCCGGAAACGCCTGACAAGGCCATTCCGGTGGTGCAAAAGAAATTGCTGGAAGTGTTCAAGGATCCTTTCACTTATGGGGTCGAGGATAGTGAACAAACCGCATTGGAGCCGATCACAGCGGCAGCCACCGCCGGGGACAGCAATGAATTCGAGACTTTCGTGCAGGAGACAGAGAGCCGGATCAAAGACCAGGAATGGTAAAAGGTTCATCGGGAGGAAGGATGAAACGCAAAATTCTTTTAATCCTTTTTTCTGCCGCAGCGTTGTTCTTCGGTGGTTTCAATTCGCAGACTGTGCGAAACGAGGAAGGCGGAACGCCAGCAGACAAGCCGGCGGCAGGCGCTCAATTCACCGAGACCTTCAACCTGGCGGATTTGGGTTTTAAAGAGGCACTTACCCTCAATGGCCCTTACCAGGAAGTAACCGCGCAATTCTCGCTGCCGCCGGACTGGGAAACCACGGGGGATATGCAACTGCAATTGCAGCTGCAGGTCGAGTTTCAATCCCTGATGGAGGCGTTCACTTCGGAAGATGCGCAATACCAGCCGGCCAACCAGGGGGGCACTCTGCTCGTGATGGTAAACGGAATTCTGGCGGCCCAAGCCATGATTTTGGAGAGCGGCGAGCAAAGCCTGACGTTCACCCTGCCGGCTGACCTGCTCAAGGAGAATATGGCGGTCAACGAAATCATCCTCGCGTGGGATGCCGCAGCGGCCTGCCTGTATGACGTTACATCATATATAACAATCGCCCCCGCATCTTCAATATTGATCAACTATCAGGAAAAGATTTCGACCGCGGCGCTGGCGGATTTCCCCAAACCGTTCTTTGAACACTCACTCTTGCGCGCGTACCCGACCGCCCTGGTTGTGATGGACGCGGCGGATAGCGATGTTCTTTCGACGTTGATGGCGGTCTCGGCAGGATTGGGCAGGCAAAGCGCGGGCGGCATGACGTTCAATGTCTTCAACGCTGAACAAACGCGCAATATGGATTTAACGCCCTATCATCTCATCCTGGTCGGATTAAAAAACAATGTAGATGATTTTCTGGCCGGCCAGGCGGATGATTTCGATCGGGAGATCGCGCTGGCTGAAAAAGAGCAGGAAGCCGGATACCTTTGGATGGGACGCTCGCTCTGGAACGCAGGCCGCGCCATGCTGGTTGTTACTGGCGAAGATGGCCAGGCATTGAAAAAAGCCGGGGCGGTCATCGCGGGCGGCAGCCTGCCCGCGTATGCCGGCGCCAACCTGGCGGTGATTGCCGACCTCCCCGCGGAAGAGGGCCGGGATGCGCTCAAGGTCGATTACAACCTGGGGGATTTGCTTTCCGGCAGCCAAACGCTGCGGGTTGAGCAGCTCGGCAGCACCAACGTGAAAATCACTTTTTATGTTCCCGGCGACCTTCAGGTTACCGCGGAATCCTATTTGGAAATTTATTTTCGGCATTCCCAGCTGCTGAACTACCTGCGTTCGGGATTGTCGGTTTCACTGAATGGTAGGAAGATTGGCACTATCCGTTTCAGCGATAATTCGTCTGAAAACGGACTGGCGCGCATCATCCTGCCGCCCAATATCATCCACCCGCAGAAAAACGAGCTTGAGCTTGCGTTCACGCTGACCGGACAAGATTTGTGCGCGGATGAACGCAGCGGCGATTACTGGGTGACGATCTTTGACGAATCCTACCTGCATCTGCCGCCCGAATTATTAGCCGAGACCGGTGGAAAGAAAACTGAATTTAATAATTTGCCGTGGATGTTTTTGGAAGATGAACAATTGGCTGACCTTACTTTCATCAGTCTGGATGATGATTTCACAAATTGGCAGCGCGCTTCCCAACTGGCTTATGCCCTGGGCAGCTATACAAGTGCGAACGTTTTGACCCCGTCGGCTGCCGATTTGCAAAGTCTCCTGGCTGAAGCACCAAAAGGAAATTTTATCCTGCTGGGCAGATGGGACGCAATTCCGGAAGACGCGCCGATCAATCGCTGGCTGCCTTTGCCATTCAACGCGCAAACCGCTATGGACCGGTTGACGATCGATGGCACGCAATTCTCCATTGCCGACGGGCGTGATTACGGCATCCTGGAAAGCGGTTCTGATCCTGAATCCGGAAACCGGATTCTGGCGGTGCTTGGCAATTCCCCGGAAAGCCTGGAATATGCCTTTAATGCCTTAAAGGAAATGCTCACCGCGCAGAGCGGAGCATCAGCGAATCTACTCATCATAGACAGCCAGGATCACGTCTATGAATTCTTGATCGAACAGCCTGCCGATACGCAGGATGCCGGTGAAGCGCGCAAAACCGGATGGCTGGAACGGGTAATGGCGGCCAGCGGGAACCAGATGGCAGTATATCTGCTGGCGGTTGTCGGTTCGATCACCATTGTGTTTCTTGTCTGGCTGATTTCCGGCAGGCGGCGCAGACGCCAGCCGTGAAAATGCCCTGAGCCCAAAGGAATCTATTCACCTGGCAAATACTCAATGCGGTTGCGGCCGCTTTCCTTGGCTTCATACAGGTATTGATCGGCAGCCGCGATCAGATCCTCGATGCTTCCGGTGTGGTATTCGGCAACGCCGCCACTGATGGTCATGTGAATATGCGATTCAAATTCGAACGCCTCGACCGCGGAGCGGATCCTTTCGGCAACTTTAACAGCCTCATTTAATTCACAATCCGGTAGAATGATCAGAAATTCTTCGCCGCCATAGCGGCCGACGATATCGATTTCACGCACCGATTTTTTGAACAGGTCGGCCAGCTGGATGAGAATCTTATCACCTATCTGATGGCCATGGGTATCATTGACCAGCTTGAAATGATCCAAATCCAGCATCAAAACAGAGAATGGGCTGTTTCTACGCATTGACCGCTTGATCTCAAAATCCAGTTTTTCGATCAGGGCACGCCGGTTGAACAAATCGGTCAGGTAATCTTTCATGCTTAGTTCTTCCAAACGCCGGTTTTTCGCCTCCAGCTGTTCTTCCATGCGTTTCTGTTCCGAGATGTCGAATGCAATGCCGGAAACCAGTTCGGGTTTGCCATGCGCGTCGCGTTTGGTCACTTTGCCGCGGTCGTAAAACCAGGCCCAGTGATTGTTTTTGGTTTTAATGCGGTATGAGGTCTCATAAGCCGGGGATATTCCGGATAAATGATTGCGCAAATTATCCATTACGCGCGCGTAATCATCGGGGTGGATTTTTTCTGTGAAGAACTCGTAGCCGATCTCGGCAGGCACTTCCGCGCGCGCGTAGCCCAGAGCCCGGATTTTGGCTTCATTGAAAACAACCTTGTTGGTCTTCACGTGCCAATACCAGTGTCCTAAATTAGCAATCCAGGGGAAATTTATATGTTCCTGGTTGTCGTTTTCTTTGCAAATAATCTCCAGGAGTACCTGCAACTCATTGACCTTATCGATCAATGCCTGCCTGGAGAACTTCTCCAGACTGCCCATAAGCCCTCGATTATTTACTTGTTTAACTATCCCTTTATTCTATTGTACGAGTAACTTCCCCCAATTACAATACACCAGGGATGAAGATGTATTTATTATTGAAATAAGATTGATCCCCATCAGGGAGTGCGAAAGGAAAATCACTCTATCCGGATGAATTCAATGCTCCAATGGATGCCAGTCCCGATGCTGTAAGCCTTGGCGAAATTACCCTGGTTGATGGCCACTGCCATGCGGTCAAGCGAATTCACGTAAATGATCTGTTCGCTGACATACACATCCGCGAAGGATTTTCCATAAACGAGGCGATTGTTATAGACAAGCGTCGATCCGTTGCGAATGACCACCTCCACCCTGTCGCCATGCTTGAATCCCAACTCTAAAAACTCCGCCCGCGTTACGTTGGTCCACAGACTGCCGAAACGCACATCCAGAATATCGATGCTGCCTTTGACGCTGTTTGCGGTTTTCGTAACCTGGCCCAACTCCAGTTCCTGCAAATCCGCGACTTTCAAAGGAATACCCACATCCGCGAAGGTGATAATCCCTGCTGCCAGCTTGGCGCCGGTGTGCGAATAAATATCGCGCCCATGAAATGTGAAAGAATGTTCGGTATCCTTACGGCGGTGCCGGCTTTCATCGATCTCGCGGACTTCTTTAATACCGACAAAACGTTTGATATGCGTCAAAGTGCCGTTATCAGGTGTGACAATCAAGTGATCTTTTTCAGTCAGGGCAACCACGCTTTTCCGGTTTGAACCGACCCCGGGATCAACAACGGATACGAAAACCGTGCCTGCCGGCCAGTATTCGACTGTCTGGAAAAGCCTGTAGGATGCTTCCCAGATGTTGTAAGGCGTAATATCGTGAGTCAGGTCATAAATTTTGAGGTCTTTATCCACATCATGCGCCACGCCGCGCATGGCTGCAACTGCCCCATCTGTCAACCCGAAATCACTTTGCAGAACCAGAATACTTTTCATTGATCCATGATCGATAACCGATCTCTCCTTAATCTAAAAATGACATGCACCTATTTCGCGAATTCCACCTGCCAATCCGGGCCGAATTCCAGGTTAAAACGCTGGCAGAAGCTGCCCTGGTTGACCGCCAGGGCAATGCGCATCAACTCGTTGTTGTAGATGATCACTTCTCCCTTTTGGGCATAGCCAAAGGATTGGTGAAACAGCACTTGCTGGTCGAACACCACTTTTCCGGCATGCCGGATGACCACGCGCAGGTGATCGCCGTAGGCGAAGCCGGCCTGCGTGAACAGCTCCAGCGGAATGTTGGTCCACAGATTGCCGAAATTGGGATCGTTGATCTCGAAAATGCCGCTAACCCTGCCTGCTGTGAGGGAGGGTTCGAGGATGGGGAAGGCGACGATCTCATCGACAGGATATTGCGGACCGACCCCTTCGTAGGTGATAATGCCGCTGGCCAGGCGCGCGGCGCAGTAGCCGAACAGGTCACGGCCATGAAAAACGCTGACGCCCTCTGTTTGCTTGCCGCCCAGGCGGTTGACGCGCTGATCGATCTCGCGCACGGCGCGGATGCCCACCCACTGCTTGAGATGCGTGAGCGAGCCGTTATCCGGCGTGACCACATAGTAGCCGTCAGCGGTCAAGGCTACGCAGGCCTTGCGCGGTGTGCCCACGCCCGGATCAACCACCGAGACGAAGATGGTGCCCTGCGGCCAGAAGCGCATGGATTGGTACAGGCGGTAGGAGGCGCTCCAGATGTCGTACTGCGGGATTTCGTGCGTGCCGTCGATGATCTCCAGCTCGCGGTCCACGCTTTTGACCACGCCGTACATGGCGCACACCGCGCCTTCTTTATAGGTGAAATCGGTCTGAAAAACCAGGATGGGTTTCATAATGAAGGTTTACTCCTAAACGAATGGATTGTAGAAGCGGCTATGGTTGATAAAGGCTGAAACCGCCAGCGATCCGGCGAAGATCAAGCCTGAAAGGATGATGGCGAAATAATCCGCGCGCGTGAGCTTTTTATACGTGTACCAGGAGCGGGTTTTGCCCTTGCCGAAACCGCGCAGGTCCATGGCGTTGCTGATCAGTTCGATGCGGTCCAGGGAAGAGAAGATCAGCGGGATGATGATCAGCAGGGCATTTTTAAAACGGTCCTTGAATTTGGCTTTGTGTGAAAGGTCCAAACCGCGCGCCTGCTGCGCCTGGCTGATATCGTGGTATTCGCGCTGGATATCAGGGAAATAGCGCAGGGTCAGCGACACGGCAAAGGCAGCCTTGTAATTGACGTGGATGCCGTTCAACGAGGAGGCGAATTCGCTGGGGTTGGTGGTCAGCAGGAAGATCATGCCGAGCGGGATCACCGATGCGTATTTGGTGAATTTGGTGATTTGATAGAGAACTTGTTCCCAGGTTAGGCTGAGGCCCCCGACCAGTTTGGTGATCACGTGGCGTGTGCCATAGATCTCGACGCCCATTTCCGGCGAGAAGAAAAAAGTGATGACCAGGTTGGTCAGCAGGAAAATCAGCACGTAAACCACCATCAAACGGATTTGGGAATATTGAATTTTAGATACCCGCAGAATATAAATTGAGAATGCCATCACCAACAGCACCACGCGGATGTCATAGGAATACATGACCGCGAAAGTGAGGAACAGAAAACAGATCAGCTTGGTCAAACCGGAGAGTTGGTGGATGGGTGTATCCACCAAATTATATGAAAAGAGCTTCATCTTGGTGTTCATCGATTTTTCAATATCCTTTCATAATCAATAAAACTTTGCACGAAATGCGTCCCGTCGGGGATATCGGCCAATTGCGCCAGGCGGTAAAGGGATGTTTCCTTCAGGTTAGCCTCTTCAATGACTTCTGCGTTCGTCAGCACAAATGAAGCAGAGGTGTCGGCGATCATCCTGCCGCCGGCCAGCACAATGGCGCGCGGCGTGTATTCCAGCATCAGATGCATATCATGCGTGATCAGAATGATGGTCACGCCCAGTTTATTCAGCTCGACCAGGAA
>CAZDUN010000019.1:0-23841 GCA_964508615.1 uncultured Pelolinea sp.
CGTGATGGCCATGCAGATCCCCATGGTGCTGCAGCCCGGTGTGATCTTTGACAGCCGCTCGGTCATCCTCAGCCTGGCGGGGCTGTTCGCCGGGAATCTCACTACCGCGGTGGCGTGCCTGATCGCGATGATCGCGCGCGTCATCATCGGGGGTCCAGGCGCGTTCACCGGCGTGGGCTCGATCATTATTTCCGGGGCGGCAGGTTTGGCTTTCCGGAAAATCCTTGCTAAATACAAGCTGCCATTGAATCTGGGGCGCTTGTTTGCATTTGGTTTCTGCCTGCACCTGGTTCTGGTAGCCTGGTTCTTTACCTTCCCGCTTGAGATTGCCCTTTCGATTGTAAAAAACGTGGCTATCCCTTACCTGACGGTTTTCCCGCTGGCCACCATGCTGATTGGCGGGTTCGTGATCGAGCAGCAGCAACGCCTGATCACCGAGAAGAACCTGGTTTTCAGTGAAAAGCGCTACCGCGACCTGGTTAATACCCTGAACGAAGGCGTTTGGGAAACCGACGCGGATACGGTTACGACCTTTGTTAATCCAAAAATGGCGGAGCTTTTAGGTTATAAACCGGAGGAGATGCTCGGTAAAAGAATTTTTGATTTCATTTCTCCCGCTGACCAGGCGGCCATGCACAGGCACCATCTAAAACGCCGGGAGGGGGTGGCAGAACAGTATGAATTTCGGCTTGTGTGTAAGGATGGCAAGAAGGTGCAGGTGCAATTGGGGGTCAGGCCGATATTCGATGTAAAAGGCAATTTCAGCGGTTCGCTGGCGGGCGTGCAAGATATCACCGTCCTGAAAAAAGCCCAGGCGGAATTGGCCGCGCAATCACGCCGGCTGGAAGAAATGGTGGAAGAGCGCACCCGTGATTTAAAAAACGCCCAGGAACAGTTGATCAAGGCGGAAAAGATGGCAACCTTGGGCGAGCTGGCAGGCAGCGTGGGGCATGAGCTGCGCAATCCCCTGGCGGTCATTTCCAATTCCGTTTACCTGTTGAAGAACATCCTCCCCAAGACCGATGACACAATCAATGAATATATCAGCATGGTGGAGAATGAAACGCATAACGCGTCGCGCATCATCAACGACTTGCTGGACTATTCCCGCATCAAACCTTCCAGCATGGAAGCTTCCAGCCTGGCTGAAATCACGGCTGCGCTTCTGCTTAAACTACCCATCCCGGAAAACGTAAAATTGGTAAACAAAATTGCTGCCGACCTGCCGGCGGTAAAAACCAACCCGCAGCAGATCGAGCAGATCTTATCGAATATTGCCACCAATGCTGTTGAAGCCATGCCGGATGGCGGGCAATTGACCCTGGCCTCCAGTGTAAACCGCGCGAAAAACCAGGTTTCCCTGACGGTAAGCGACACTGGCGTTGGTATAACTCCGAAAAATATAAAAAGAATCTTCGAGCCGCTGTTCACCACCAAACCGCGCGGCATCGGCCTGGGTTTGGCGATCACCAGTAAACTGGCGGAGCTGAACAGCGTCAAGATCCAGGTCAAGAGCAAGGTTGGGCAGGGAACCACGTTCACATTGGTCTTTCCCCTGCCATAGCAGCGAGAGTGCTGCCGGAATCCGGCGGCGTATAATTACCCCAAAAACCACCACGAGGACGCACATGGAAAATCAATTGAACATCGCGAGCATTGCGGATTTAATGGACCAGAAGTGGGACACCTTTCAACCTCCCTTTGATGATTTGCTCGCGGTTGAAATCACCGCGGCCAATATACAAGATTGGCTGGCGGACTGGACGCAGGTCAGCGCATGGTGCGATGAGTTGTATAACCGTCTGTACGTGGCCGCCTCTGTCAACACCGCCGATCAGGTTGCCGAAAAGAAATTCCAGGATTACATGGAATATTTCTACCCGGCCTGGCAGGCAGCCGAACAAAAAATGAAATTGAAGCTGATCACCAGCGGGTTGGCGGTGCCGGGTTTTGAAATTCAACTGCGCAACATGCGGGCAGACGCGGATCTCTTCCGCGAGGAAAACTTGCCGCTGATCGCGGAAGAGGAGCGGTTGAACAACGAGCATGACAAGATCATCGGTGCGCAAACCATGACCTGGCAGGGGCAGGAAAAAACCGCCCGCCAGATGGAAGTCGTGCTGCGCGATAACGACCGCGAAACCCGCCGCCAGGGTTGGGAATTGCTGGCCCAGCGCCAGCTGGAGGACCGCGCAGCCATCAACCACCAATGGCAGCAATACATGGCCTTGCGCCAGAAGCTGGCAGCCAACGCCGGTAAGGCGGATTACCGCGCGTACCGCTGGCAGTTCTATAAGCGCTTCGATTATTCTCCCGAGGATTGCAAAGCTTTTCACCGCGCCATCGAAGAAGTGGTTGTTCCGGCAGTGGCGCGCATCACCGAAAAACGCAAGCGCGCCCTGGGCATCGACCGGCTGCGCTACTACGATATTTTCGTGGACGCCTCTGGTAAACCGCCGCTGCGTCCATTCACGGATGTGGAGGATTTGATCCGCAAGACTTCCGCGGTCTTTCATCATGTGTCTCCGCGCTTTGGCCGCTATTTCGACATCATGGCCGAGAACGGGCTGCTGGATTTGGACAACCGCAAGAATAAAGCCAACGGCGGCTACTGCACCGGTTTCGCGCATACCCGTCAACCGTTCATCTTTGCCAACGCGGTCGGCATCCATGACGATGTGCAGACCCTGCTGCACGAAGGCGGCCATTCCTTCCATGCTTTTGAATCCTACAATCTGCCGTACTTCCAGCAGACCAACGATGTACCCAACGAATTCGCTGAGGTGGCTTCCATGGGAATGGAATACCTCACTTCACCTTACCTGACGAAAGCATACGGCGGGTATTATTCCGAAGCGGATGCCGCGCGTGCCAGGATCGATCATATCGAGACCGATCTGCGCTTCTGGCCGTATATGGCCATCGTGGATGCTTTCCAGCATTGGGTTTACGAGAATCCGGAAGACGGGCGCCAACCGGTAAGCTGGGTCGCCCAATGGGGGGTACTGGTGGGGTGTTTCCGGGCGGTGTTAGACTGGTGCGGGTATGAGGATGTGATGATGACCGGCTGGCAGCGCAAGGATCACATCCACCATACGCCGTTTTATTATGTTGAATACGGCCTTTCGCTGCTGGGGGCGGTGCAGATCTGGCGCAACGCGCTGGCCGATCAGGAAAGCGCTGTGCGCCAATACCAGCAGGCGCTGGCGCTGGGCGCCACCGCCGCCTTACCGGAACTGTATCGCGCGGCCGGGGCGAAACTGGCTTTTGACGCGCAAACCTTGCGCGGGGCAGTCGATGTAATGGAACGCACGCTGAACGAGTTGGCTGACGAGATTAAATAAATATTACATCCACATTGCATAATATATATAATATATTCAAATCGTTATAATCCATGAGGAGTATGCAATGAAACGAGATCTGAAAATATTTATTTATGCAATGCTGATCGTGCTGGCGTTATCAGCCTGCGGCGGGGAGGAGGTAGCCCAAGAGCCCTCCCCTGAACCGGTCACCCTGGCGGTTGGTGAACCGGAAGTTGAAGAAGTCGATCCGATGGAAGCCTGCGCGCAGGATATCACGCTGCCGGATGAACCGGCGGCGCCGCTGGTGTATTGCGACAATTTCGAGGACGCTGAAACAGCCCTCATGCCGGCGGTGGATGAGGAAAACAAGTGGGGCGCATTGACTACGGATGTGTACAACGGCAAATACACCGCCCGCGTGGAGGTCAAACGTGATAATGCCATGTGGCTGCCGCTGCCAGTGGACGAAGTGCGCGATTTCATTTTCCAGGTGGACGGCACGCTGACCAGCCATTCCGGCCATCCCTATCATAGCTGGGGCGTGTATTTCAAAGCGGACGCGGAAACCGAAAATTATTATTACTTCCTGATCGACAACAACCAATATTATTACTTCCAATTGGTGCGCGGCGACCGCCTGACCAACCTGATCAACGGCCGCAGAAGCGAAGACCTCAACCCACTGGATGAGGGCAACACCATCACGGTGGCCTGCGAGGGCAGCACCTATAGTTTCTACATCAACGGCGTTTACCAGGAAGAATTTTCGGATAACCGCCTGCCCTCCGGCACGTTCGGGATTTATTCCGAAATGCGCGAGAATACCACCCTGGATTGGGAATTTGACAACATGGTGGTGTACGCGCCCTGATTTGGATCTTAAGTAAAAGGTTAAGATAAGAAGAGCCGCTCACAGGCGGCTCTTTAAGCATCTAGGTTAGGTTGGTGGTCTTCTCGAAGATCCCCGCATGCATTGCGTGGACAACCCAACATTCTCAACAATCCATTTTCAAAACGATTTTTGTTGGGTTTCGCTTTGCTCTGAAATCATGCGGCTTGTAGCTGCTGCTTACAATGTACCTCGGCTTAACAATGTAGATGTAGGGTGCGTTTCCACCTGTGCCCAGTTGTTTTGGATAAACGCGCCGCTCTGGAATAAAAGTGGCGGGTATAGAAACCCGCCCTACATGCATATCCGTTGTGGGGGCAACTCAACGATTAATTTACATATTTCTTTCGGATAAATAAAAACATGGCAATTATGAGCAGCAGGAAACTGCCGCCGACCGACAGCCATTTCAGCGGCGTTGCTGCTGACGCCAGGGCGGACGCCAGCGGCTGCGCGGCTGGGTAGGCAGCCATCACGCGCGCGGCGCAAATGTTTTCCATTAAATCCAGCAGCATGGCAGCCAATGGTAGCGGGTTCAAACGCCGCCAGGGGCTGCCCTCAGAGAGGATCTGGCCGAGCAGCCAACTGATCGCACTGGCAAGAAACAGGGTGTAGATCAAAGGGAAGGCCAGGTCGAAGGTGAAGCGCGCGCGCACGTAGGCTTGCCGGCCTTCTGCCCCATAGACCTCGGCCATAACGTCAAGATCGGCTGGCGCGTAGAAAAATGACGTATCCGGCGATCCGGCGCCGCCGCTGTACGCCTCGACCTGGGCGGACTGGGACGGCAGCACGCTCAGGCTGAAAGCGAAAAACAGGACCGCGCTCAACAAAACCAGCCAGAGTTGAGATACCCGGTACAACCAGGCGGATAACTTTTGGAGCATATTATGAAGTCTCTCTTTCCAGGCGCGCCAAAAATGCATCCAGGTAGCGCGCGATATCCACCAGCAGCGCGTGATCGACCAGCTCCGGGCGGTCTTTTTGCGTGTGGGCGATTTCACGTTCCATCTCCATGAACGCGGCGGTGGTGACGGCCACGGCTGGCACGCCGTTCATCGCGAAAACCATGTGGTCGCTTTGGTACCAGATTGGGCCTTCACGCATGGACGGAAAATCCGCCAATACTTCCAACCCTGCTTCTTTAACCAGCGCCTGGCACTCGTAAAATGAAATTTCGCTGGGGTGGCCGCGGTAACCCGCGCCGTCCACATTGACTGCCAGGCGGATGCGCTCGAGCTGGCCCTGGTGACGGCGCAAGTAAGCCATTTCACCGCCGGCGCTGTAATGGTCTTCGCCGTTCATCGCCAGCAGCTCGACCGGCAGTCTGGCAGCGCGCGCTTTCAGCAATTCAGCCAGCAGCAGCAGCACGGTCACCCCGCTGGCGTTATCGACCGCGCCGGGCGTGCCGGTCTTGGCGTCGATGTGCGCGCACACCACCACGCGCTTCCCATCCGCATTGCCATTGAACGCGCAGACATTTTCCGACCAGGAGGGCAGGCGCCGCGCGTCCATTTTTAGATGAAGGGGTTTGCCCGCCCAGGCAGCCAGGCGCTCGCCTTCAATATCGGTCAGAAAAGCAGTGGGAATATTAAAGTCGCCATCCTCGATCATTGGAAATGGATACTGCGCGCCAGCCATCTCGGGATTCTTGCCCGTGGCGGTCAGGATGGCGGCCGGCTGCTGCTCTTCCAGCAGGCGATAGATTTCTTTATGCGCATCGGGATTGTAGAACACAAAATTTTTGGGCGCGAGCTGCTCTTTGGTTAAATCACCCTTCAGCAGCAGGATTTTTCCGTGAAAATTTCCCGCGCACAGTTCATCCAGGCTGGCAGCCACAGCCAGTTCGGCATGCGCGTCGCAGCCCAGGGAATAGGGGCTGATGGTGATGGAAAAACTGGTTTTCCCCGCGTTCAGGCTCACTTCCCCGCAGTGGTATTCCAGGCAGTCGAAGCGCTGGGTTTCCGTCCGCCAGCCCAGGGCGCTCACGACCTGGTTGAAATAGGCGCTGGCTGCCTGGTTGCCAGGCGTACCCACCAAGCGGGTGGGAATATTCAGGCACAAGTCGTTCAGGTATCGCGCGGATTTCTCAAGATATGCATCCATGTCCGTTCTATTCCTGATCTTGATGAAACAGTCTTACCTGGCAGCGGCTGGTTTCAGTAAATGACCTGCCAGGAACAGGATCCCGATCAGCGCGGGGATGCCGCCGATCAACAAAAAGGCAATCAGGTCCTCGCCTCTGGCCATAATTGGGTATGCGGCGCCGGCCAGGATGAAAAGCAGCCCGCCGATCAACGGGCGCTTCCAGGCAGCCCAGAGCAGGATCAGGACGATATAGGTCGGGACGAGATGCATGAACAGCGCGATCAGGATCCTTCCGAGCGGCACGCCGGGTTCGAACACATCCAGCGCGAACAGGCTGATGAAAATGGCGAACAGAATCCCCAGGATGCGCGCGATCCAGTTCAATACAATGGCCGGGGATGCTTGGGAGCTTTTCTTCATTTTTTTCCTCCTTGTTGAGTACTCATGATTATATCCGCAAGCGCGCTGACCAAACAGCCGGCAGTTGATGTAACTGCCAGTTATAATGTATTTATTGGAATTTGTGATGAATATGCAAAAAAATAAACATCTATTACTGTCAACCATCTCAATCCTGTTGCTGCTCGGCGCCTTCGGATGTTCCCCAAAAACAAGTAAGGCAGAAACATCCACGCCGCAAGCCGGCCTGGAAGTGCTTGAAACGCTGCCGGCGCAGGAAATCCCTGAAACCGCTGCAGAAGTCCCCACCAGCCAGCCGCAAGAAACGCTGCCGGCGATCACCCTCAGCGAACAGGCTTACGTTTCGCCGTCCGACGCGTTTAGCCTCAACCTGCCGGAAAATTGGAATTGCAGCGAAACTGGCCAATATCGCGTGGATTGCCACAGCGCCGATAACAGCGGCGCAGTCATCGCGCGCGCCATCGGCACCGGCTACGAGTTGACCCAGGATAGTTTTCTGGTTCTGGTGCAGGCTGAGTTGGTCAATCACTATGAAGATGTGAAAGCCTACACGGAAATCTCGCGCGACGCTTCGGAAGGATTGGTGATCAACCAGGCCACCTGGCGCGAAGGGGAGGTGTATTGGCAGGGCAGGGACAATTTCCTGCGCTCAGGCCCGGCAGTGTATTACCTGACCTTCGCAGCCACGCAGGAGCGCTTTGAGGAGTACCTGCCGGCGTTCGATGAAATTCTGCAGAAAGCGCAATTCACCTCCAATGCCATGTCCGGCGCGCCGCTTTACGCTCTCCGCAAAGAATACGTCTCGCGCGAAAAGATCTTCAGCCTCCAGGTGCCCACTTCCTGGTCCAAATTTGCCGATGCCAGCCTGGATCGCACGGTGGTGGAAGGTTTCACTTCGCCTGACGGCCGCGCGGGCGTGCAGGTGGCGTTGTTCGCCAAGGGCTCGCATATTTCACAGGAGACCAAGGGCGTGAAGACGCTGGAGATCATGCACGAACTCTACGGCTGGGATGTGCGGGTTCAGACCGACAAAGTGCTTTCAGACGGCCGCGAATGGCTGACCTGGTACGGCGAACGCAAGGGCATCTACGGCAGCACTTACTTCGATTCCAGCGGGACATCCCTGTATATCTTCAGCGTGATCTGGGAGGATGCCACCAAAGACTTGTACATGCCGGTGCTGGATGAGATCGTCGCGTCATTCGCCTATGAATATTAACCGCCGTCCTGTTTTTAGAAAATTAATGGCCGCGGCCGTGCTGCTGCTGGCTGCCTGCGCCGGCGGGCCGCGCGTGAAGATGGCGCCCGGCTATGAAACCACCCCCACGCGCGAGGCAGTGCAGGCGAACGTGCTGGGCACGCCCGAGCCGACCGCCATACCGCCCACGCCCACCCCGCAGCCGCTGACGCTCGATGACGCGGCTTACAGCTTACCCTCCAAGGCGCTCAGCTTCCGCCCGCCGCTGGGTTGGCAGATGGCTTCGGAGGATGTGGACTATGTTCGGTTCATCGCCCCCGACCAGCGCGCCTGGATGGAAGCGGCGGTTGAATCCAGCGGTTACGCCCTGGAGCAGGCGGACTTCGAGAAATACACGCAAAATATGCTGGTGTCGCTGTATCTGAACACGGATTTCCATCAGGTGCTGGACAGCCGCGTTGAGGAGGGGCAGGCTGCCTTTACCTCCAGCCTGGTCAGGGAGGGCGTTTTCTGGTTTGAATATGATGTTTTCATCCAGCGCGGCGAGGCGATCTATTCGTTTTCTTTCCAAACGCTGGATATGCTTTGGGATGCCTACCTGCCCGGTTTCCAGGCTGTAACCGAAAGCATGCAAACCAGCACCGGTTACGTCAACGCGGACATGATCTACAGTTTTATGCGTTCGTATGCAGCTCCCAACAAGCAGTTCACCCTGACCATCCCGATGAGCTGGACGTTCGAGCTGGGGCAGACCATCGCCAACGACGCACAGGTGGATAGCGCCAGCGCGCCGGACGGACAGGCGGCTGTTCATATTACGGCATTTGACGGCACACAGGACTTGAAATCACTGGACGTCGGGCAGGTTTCCATCCCGGTCGTGAAACAGATGGAAAGCCAGGATTTACGCATCACCTCAACCGATCTGTTGAACGACGGACGCATTCGCATCAACTGGCAGGTCGATGCGGATGGCACGCGCGGTTTCAGCTTCTTCTGGCAGGAAAACAATATCGTTTATATTCTGACGTTGAAATACGCCGACCAATACTCCGGCACGTTCAAGGAAGTGATGGATAATATCGGCGATTCCTTTAGATTTCCCGAGGGTTAGCGCTCAGCGCAGGATCTCAAGTTTGGCTACCGAGGCGGCCAGGCGTTTCAGGCCGACCGTCTCGAACATGACCGTGACAGTCTCGTCGCTTCCCAAAAGGCGCGTTTCCACCACCATACCATCACCCCACACCGGGTGCAGCACGCGCATGCCGGCTTTATAGCGCGGCTGGCTGGCATTCTCCGCTTTGCGGCCGGTTTGACCGGCGGCACCAGGCTCCCAGCGCGGCTGGCTGAGCGGGTTGACGCGGTGCACGCCCAGGCGCATGCCCTCGCGCTTGACCAGGTTCTCGGGAATATCTTCCAGGAACCGCGATTCCACGGTGTATTCGAAGCGCCCGTAATTGCTGCGCTGTCCGGCGCGCACCAGCGTGAGCAGGTCCTTGGCGCGCGTGATGCCCACGTAAAACAGGCGTCTTTCCTCCGCCATTTCCTCGGGATCTTCAAAAGAGCGGCTGTGAGGCAGCAAACCCTCATCCAGGCCGATGATATAGACGTGCTGGAATTCCAGGCCCTTGGCGGCGTGCAGCGTCAGCAGGGTGGGCGCTTCCAGTTCTTCCGGGACGGTGTCCTGGTCGGAGACCAGCGCGATGTTTTCCAGGAACTCCACGATGCCGCGCTGCTCGTATTCGTAAGCCAGGCGGCGCAGCTCGAGCACGTTTTCCCAGCGCCCCTCGCCCACATCGCTGCCGTCATTAATGTAGTCTTTATAGCCAATGTCTTTCAGGATGCGCTCGAACAATTCAGGCAGCGGCTGCTCCTGGCTGAATTCGCGCCAGTTCACCAGCAGCGCGCCGAAATCCGCCAGCAGGGCCGCGCCGCGGCTGGAAAACGGCCCCCAGTAAGGCGATCGTTCGCCCAGTTCGCCCAGCGAAAGCAGGATTTCACCGCTGGTCAATGCGTTCTCCTGGGCTGCCAGGTTGAGATCGATCAGCGTCTTGCTGCCGATGCCGCGCGGGGGCACGTTGATGACCCGTGCCAGGCTGACCGAATCCAGCGGGTTGTGCACCAGGCGCAGGAAAGCGATAATGTCCTTGACTTCTTTGCGGCCATAGAAACGCTGCGCCCCCACCAGGCGGTAGGGCAGGTTCACGCGCAGAAAAGCCTCTTCAAGCAGGCGGGATTGCGCGTTGGTGCGGTACATGACCGCGAAATTACCGCCCTGGCTGCCGGCAGTGATGCGCTCCAGGATATCCTCGACCACGTAAGCCGCCTCGGCGTGATCGTCCACCGCGTCATACAGGGTGATGAGCGCTCCGCTGCCGCGCTTGGAAAACAGGTTCTTGACCGTGCGCGCGCGGTTCTGGTTGATGACTGCCTGGGCGGCATCCAGCACGTTTTGGGTGGAGCGGTAATTGCGCTCCAGCAGAAACTTGACCGATTGGGGATAGTCGCTCTGGAAGCGCAGCACGTTGCGGTAATCCGCGCCGCGCCAGCGGTAGATGGATTGATCCTCGTCGCCCACCACGAACAGGCAGTAGTGGTGCGAAGAAAGATGTTTCAACAGGTCATATTGCGCCTGGTTGGTATCCTGGAATTCGTCCACCAGCACGTGCTCGAAGCGCCGGGCGTATTTCTCGCGGATGTCCGGGTTTTCTTCGAACAGCCGCACGCTCCACAGCAGCAGGTCGTCGAAATCGACCGCGTTGCTGGCGCGCAAAGTCTTTTCGTATTGTTCATACACGCGCTTGGCGATCTCTTCGCGGTAGGTGCGCGTGCGCAGCGCTTCAGGCCCCTGCATGGCGTTCTTGGCGTTGGAGATGATGCTGTGAATGGCCGCCGGCGGGTGCAGCTTGTCGTCAATGTCCATATTCTTTAAAATGCGTTTCACGATGGCTTGCTGGTCGTCGGCGTCCATGATGACGAAGTTGGCGTCGAAAGGCAGGGCGGCCGCCTCGCGCCGCAGGATGCGCGCGCAGATGGCGTGAAAAGTACCCAGCCACAGGGCGTCAACGCTGTTCCCCAGCATGCGCTCCAGGCGGGCGCGCATCTCTCGCGCGGCTTTGTTGGTGAAAGTGACTGCCAGGATGGCTTGCGGGTGGATGCGGCGTTCGTGCACCAGGAAGGCGATGCGCTGGGTGAGTACGCGCGTTTTGCCTGAGCCGGGGCCGGCCAGAACCAGCAGCTGCCTGGCTTCAGAGGTGACCGCTTCGAATTGCTGGGGATTCAGTTTTTTGAGGGCTTCCATCATCATGTCGAAAGAAGATTTTACCTTATATCGCCGGCCGGGGCGGACGGCGCGCAATTCATAGCAGCGCAAACAGGATTATCAATTTAAAAATAGCGAAAAAATTCCCATTCGCGGTTGCAGTCATTCGGCTCATGACAATTTATTAAGGGCTGAATCCAAATACCATATAATTGATACTGCAATGCAATTTCTCAAAAAACTTCAATGGCTGGCATCCGGCCGGCAGAACCGGATTATGGCTACCGTGGCCGCTGTATGCGCGATGGCATTGGTTTATATCTCTTGTTTCCAGCGCAATTTCTTCAGCAAAACCTACCTGGCTTTTACCGTCCTGGTCTTCGCTGGCGCCTGGCTGATGGCGGCTGCGCTGAACCGCCTGATCCTGGAGAAATTCCGCGCGCAAAAAAGCAGGCAGGACTTGCGGCTGTGCTTCTGGACGGCGCTGGCACTGGCCTTGCTGTTGCTGCTGAATTTCGAAGCGCTGCCGCTCTATCTGCTGGAACCGGACGGGACGGTCACGATCCGGCTGGCCGGTGAAAGCGCGCCGACAGGCGAACCGGCAAAGCTGACCTACCTGCGCAACCGGCTGGGTTTCATCCCTTACGAGGAATTAAACAGGGGCGGCGCGCCGGGGAAGGATCACCTGTCTATCGAGGAAGGCGCGCTTCTTTCCTGGAGCGGCAACATGCGTGATTACCTGGAGATCGGCTTCAAACCTGAAGCAGAATCCCGCCTGGTGATGATCGAGATCAATGGGGAGGAATATCAACTCGACTTGCAGGGTAAATCTGGCGGGGAAGATATCGTCTTCCGCCGCGCAGGCCAGGCCAGCCTCTTGAGCCGCGCGCCCTTCGCGCTGGCGTTCGTGTGCCTGGCCGGTTATGCCCTGCTGGTGCTGCTGGCCTTTCTGTCATCACTATCCATAAAGCGCGCTGAAAGGCCGCTATCCGTCGGCAAGATTATGATGCTGGGCATTCCCCTGCTGGTCACCTGCGGCCTAACCTTGCTGGTTTTCTGGCCGGGGATGCTGACCAACGATTCCCTCAATCAATGGTCGGAGATCGTCAGCGGCGCGTATTCCGATTAAAATCCGCTGCTGCATACCCTGCTGCTATCCGCGCTGGTACGCCTGGTCGATTCCCCCGCCAGCGTGGCGATTTTTCAAACTCTGGTTCTTTACGCGCTGCTGATTTATGGGCTGAACCTTCTCAACCGGCTGGGAGTCCGGCCGGGAATTTTGGCGGCGATTGCGCTGATTTTCGCGTTCTGGCCTTTCAACCCGCTGTTTGTCAATACGCTGTGGAAAGACATTTTATACAGTTGCGCGCTGCTGGCCTTGTTTATATTTCTGATTGAAATCGCATTGACGAATGGAAAATGGCTGGAAAGTAAATGGCATTTTCTCCTGCTGTATTTATCTGCTTTCCTGGTGGCGGTATTCCGCCTGAATGGTTCGCCGGTGGCGCTGCTGACGCTGGCCATCCTGCCGCTGATTTATAAGAAGTACCGTAAAGGTTTGTTATTTGGCTTGCTCGCTTTGGCGCTGACCTGGTCGCTGGTAAGAGGCCCGCTGCAGTCCCGCTTCACCAAATCAGAAGTGAGCACCAGCGCCCTCAACCTCACCCTGCTGCACCATATCGCCGCTCACCTTGCGCAGGGCAGCGATTTTAACGAGGAGCAGCTGGAATACCTGGATGAACTTTTACCGCTTGAATACTGGCAATATGATTGCTGTTACATCGGGAACATTTACACCCATCCAGATTTCGATCAACTGCGCCTCATGCGCAATTCCGATCGCAATCTCCAGATCGCCAGCTCCTTATTCCGGCAGCATCCGGCAGTCGATATCCAGGATCAATTGTGCGCCAGCGAA
Source organism: uncultured Pelolinea sp. (assembly GCA_964508615.1). Lineage (GTDB taxonomy): Bacteria > Chloroflexota > Anaerolineae > Anaerolineales > Anaerolineaceae > Pelolinea. Next base: position 13,081 of record CAZDUN010000019.1, read on the forward strand.
ATGGATTGGCGCTTTCTGAACAACCAATGCACTTTCAAATCGCTGCACCCCTTCGATTTCGATTCCACCCACATCACCGGCTGGATCCCGGATAACGAATTCGGCCTCCAGGAAAATTCCCTTCTACCCCAGTTGCTGCCTGCTTATTACGCGCTGCTGGAAAAGATCGGCGCTTTTTCCGGGAGCTCCACACCCCTCCTGCGGCCGGCGTTTTACGTGTATCTGACCATCATCGCGCTGGCGGCCGCCGCGCTGCGTTTGAAGAACCAAAAAATTCTCATCGCGGCTGTTCCGGTTCTGCTGCAGACCGGCATTCTGGCCTTGATCAATTTCGCGCCGGCCTTTCGTTACCAGTATGGGATTTGCCTGATCGGCTTGTTCTGCCTGGGGCTGTTATTCCTGCCTGTTCAGGAAGAATAGAGAAATGAACTCCGGCGTTCTATAAGCTGATCGCGAATTGGCGTTGGCTGATGCGGATCAGGTAGAGCATGCTGAGGATGTAGGTGAGCATGGTCACCAATCCTGCGCCAATGATTCCCAGGAGCGGGATCATGACCAGATTCAGCAGCGCGTCACCGATCACCAGCGCCAAAATGTAGAGAGTATATAAACCGGGGCGGTTGCCCTGCATGATCAACCCGCGCATGGCGCCGTAACCGGAATCGATCACAATGCCGATGACGATCAGGCTGAAAATGACCCAGCTTTCGATCAGATAAGACGGATCAGCGAATAATCTGACGATCAAAGGATACACGGCGATGGAGATCGCCCCGATAAAAATCATTAACGGATAGAACATCTTGCGAAAGTCGCGCGAGAGGGTTTCGATGCTTTTGTGGTCATTATGCGCGAAGGCTTTGCCGATCAACGGATTCAGGGTCAATTGGGCCACCACGGTGATTTCGTATAAGCCTTCAGCCAGTACCGCGGCAAAACTGTAAATACCCACGTGCGTATCGGTCAGGAAGGCGCCGATCATTAACACATCGATCTTGGTATTGATGCCGATCAGCAGCCCGCTCAGGAAGCCTTTATACCCGAAGTTGAGGTGTTCCCTGGCCAATGCGCGGAAATGCGCCAGCTTGGGGCGCGGCAGCACTTTCCCGTATATGTAAACAGTCAGCCAGATGGTCAAAATCACTTCACAGATGCTCAGGGATAGCGAAATGTAACGGCTTTCCAGATTGAAAACAATGATTAGAAAGATGATGAGGGGGATGAGAATGTAGCGCAGCGAGCGGAAGAACGAGAAGGATTTCATCTCGTCCAACCCGTTGAGCACATTGATGAGCACTTTGTTTACGGAAAAGAAAACCAGGCTTGGCAGCGTATAGATCAAGCCATAAATCACATCCGGGCTGTCCAGCAGGGCGCTGATCGGCCTGATCAGCAGCAGGCTCAGGGCGGTGGCGGGAATTGAGATGACCAAGATCAGGATCAGCGCGGAGGTGGTAATTTCCGAACAATAATCCCGCTCCTGATAATTTACCGAAACCAGGCGCAGGACGGAGTGATGCAGACCGAAAACCACGATTTGCGAAAAGATCAGGTAGATGGCATATACCTGGTTGAATACCCCCAGGGCTTCTTCGCCGCGCGCGGCTACGATCAGGGCGTTCATCAAAAAGCCGCTGGCTGCCAGAATCACCAGGCTGGCCATGTTCCAGGAAAAACCCTGTCCCAGGCGGCTGGTCATGGATGCCTTGATTTTTCCGACCAACTGCGGATTGAATTTTTCTAAAAAACCGAGAATAATCTCAGAGATGCGTTTCATTGAGCCTGGCTGTTATTTCCGCAGCGTTTATTCCCGCTTGCCGACCACTTTGCAGGGGCTGCCGACCGCGATCGCGTAGGGTGGGATATCACTGGTGACCACCGAATTGGCGCCGATGACCGCCCCATCGCCGACGCGGACGCCTTTGACGATCACCACATTGGCCGCCAGCCAGACATCGCTGCCAATCTCAACCGGCGCCTGTTTAAAGCCCTGCTGGCGGATCAGGGTTTTCGCGTCCGCATATTCATGGTCGGTGGTCATGATGATGACGTTGGGCGCGATGCGCACGTCATTCCCAATCTTCAATCCGCCGATAGCGGTCAGCGTGCAGCGCGCGCCGATGGTGGTGTTCGAACCGATTTCCAGGTCCCACGGGCAGAAGACGGTCACGCCTTCACCGATGGCAGCGGTTTTCAATTTTGCCCCAAAAAGAACCAAGCACAGATAGCGCAGGTAATTGCACAGCGGGAAGGACAGATTTTTAAATAAACCGTAAAGCAGGTAGAAGAGACCATTGAATAAATAGTTCTTTGGGCTTTGCAGCGTCTTGCGGTCGATATGCCGGATATTACCCATTGGTTCTCCCTTGCTCCCTGCGAGAGGGAAAAGACTCATCTAAAAACGCCTTTTGTTGTAATCCATATCCATCCAAATTGCGAACAACATGGATTGAAAAGCGAAGAAACTGACAAATACCAGAATGATCAGCGTGGTTTGAGGAGCCTGACCATAGCGGATAAATAATGTGATGAATCTCACAATCAGCGGGATGATCACAAAAAAGAACAGGAAGAATGCAAAACTATAAAAAAGCACCAGCGGGTTGAAATCCCGCACGATGTAGCGCTTCCATAACCTTCGGAAGAACAATTTGATCAGCAGGATGCTCACTTCGGGAATGTATTTCCACAGCTTGATCTTGCTTTTTTCATCCCCATAAACCGGGCGGATCTCCACGTCGTCCACCTTGCAGCCCTGGATGTTCAGCATGCACAGGATATCCGCGTTGTATCCAAATCCTTTCTTCATCTTTCGGATCGGAATCTTCGCCAGGGCGGAATTTTTAATGGTCGTGTAGCCGCATTGCGGATCCATGATGTAATAGTAGCCGGTGGCAAACTTAGTGAGGATGGTGAGCAGCGCGTTACCCAGCAGCCGGTAGCGCGGCATTTTTTCGACCACGTCGGCTTGAAGCAGGCGGTTGCCCTTGACGTAATCCAGGTCTTTTTCGATCAAGGCATCCAGCAGATGATGCAGGTCATCCGGGTGCATTTGGTTGTCGCCGGCCATCACGGCGGTGTAATCGATGCTGTCGTCCGCGAGACTGGCGCAATAACCATCGATCAGCGATTGCCCCAAGCCCTGGTTGACCGGGTGCGTGATGATGATGATCTTTTTATTCTTTTTCGCCAGAGTATCCAGAATGCCTGCCGTTCCATCCTTGCTGCCGTCGTTGATCACAAAAATACGATCCACGTAATCCGGCATGCCCTTCAATGTGAGCGGAAGAAGCACTTCCTCGTTCATGGCGGGCACTACCACCGCGATCTTCTTGTTTTTATACATACCCGTCTGATTACTTCCCTTCAAAATAGGCTCTGGACCATGCGATGGTGTGTTTCAAGCCCTGTTCGAAATCGGTCAGAAAATCGATGCCGAGTGTTTCGCGGATCAGTGTGTTATCGACGTCGAAGATCTTGATATCGCCGGGCGTCCAGTCTTTGTAGATGATTTCCTGTTCCTTGATCCCCAATTGCCGCTGCACCATTTCAGCCAGCTGCTTGACGGTTACTTTGATGCCTGAAGCGCAGTTGAAGATCTTGCCGGCGGCTTCAGGCTTTTGAGCGGCCAACAAATTCGCTTTGACGACATCTTTCACATAAGTAAAGGAGCGCTCCTGGCTGCCATCGCCAAAAATGAAAACAGGCTGACCACTCAGCATCCTGCGCGCGAAAATGGAGACCACGCCGCCCACATCGGAGGATTCCTGCCGCGGGCCGTACACATGGAAATAGCGCAATACAGTGGTGTTCAATCCGAACATATGCTCAAAGACTTTCACGTAACGTTCGCCAGCCAGCTTGGATACACCGTAATAAGAGGTGGGGTTCAGCGGATGGGATTCATTTTGGGGTGTGTATTGGGGTTCGCCGTAAACCGAACCGGTTGAAGCATGCACGAATTTCTTGACGCCGTGTTTGACCGCCAATTGCAGCAAGTTCAGCGTTCCGCCGCCGTTGATCTGCAAGTCTTTCTGTGGATCGCGCATGCAAATGGTTTTTTTGGAAGCGGCTTCGTGAAAGATGATTTCCACGCCGGGCAGCAATTGGTCTAGCTGCTCAAAATCGGTAACGTCGCAGGTGACTTCATGAAAATTCGGGTATTCAAGCAAATGGGTCAGGTTTTCATGTTTGCCTGCGAAATAGTTATCAACGCTGATGGTCTCCACGCCCAGCTTTACCAATTCTTCCACCAGGTGGCTGCCGATGAACCCCGCCCCACCCGTAACCAGCGCTTTTTTGTAGCTGAAAGGTTTATCCATTAAATCCCAACCCCGGATTGAATTTCTCGCCTTGCCATTTACTTGAAAAAAAGGATGCCTTCATTTGCTGTTTCGATCATCCCTTGGCGTAGCGCTCGATGATCTTTAATATGACTTGCACCACATTTTCCATCGTTTCCAGATGGGCGTATTCATAGGGCCCGTGGAAGTTATGCCCGCCGGTGAACAGGTTGGGCGTGGGCAGGCCCATGTAAGAAAGCTGCGCGCCGTCCGTGCCGCCGCGGATGGGTTTCAGGATGGGCGTGATGCCCAACTCCAGCATGGCTTGTTTGGCGCTCTCAACCACGTGAAAGACCGGCTCGAGCATCTCGCGCATGTTGCGGTATTGCTGTTCAAAGCGCACCTCGGCGGTTCCCGCGCCGTATTTCTGGTTGATGAAGGCGGCGCATTCCTCGATCAGTTTTTGCTTGCGTTCGAATTTTCCCGCGTCATGGTCGCGCACCAGGTAGATGCCCTGCACCTGTTCCACGCTGCCCTCTGACATCTTCCACAGATGGATGAACCCTTCCCGGCCGCTGGTGTATTCCGGGCGCTGTTCAACCGGCAGCATGGCGTTGAATTCCATGAAAACCAGCATTGCGTTGACCATCACGCCTTTGGCATCACCGGGATGCACGGACTTGCCCTGCATGGTCACAAACGCGCGCGCGGCATTGAAATTTTCGAATTCCAGTTCGCCCTGCCTGCCGCCATCCACCGTATATGCGAAATCCGCCCCGAAGTTTTTCACGTCAAAGTGGGTGATGCCGTAGCCGGTTTCTTCATCAGGCGTAAATGCGATCTTGAGGGTGCCGTGTTCAATTTCAGGGTGGCTCACCAGGTAAGAGAGCGCGCTCATGATCTCCGCCACGCCGGCTTTATCGTCCGCGCCCAACAGGCTGGTGCCGTCGGTGGTGATGAGGGTCTGGCCGAGGTAATCCAGCATTTCCGGAAATTCGCGCGGCGAAAGCAGCATGCCGGGTTTGCCTTTCAGCGGGATATCCTGACCGTCGTATTTCTCAATGATCTGCGCCTTTACGCCCGCGCCGTTGAAATCGTGGCTGGTATCCAAGTGCGCCAGGAAGCCGATCACCGGAATATCCTTTTGGGTATTGGCCGGCAGCACAGCGGTCAGGAAGCACTGTTCATTTACGTGGACATCCTGTAGCCCCAGGTCTTTCAATTCTTTTTCAAGCAGGCGCGCCAGATCCCATTGCTTGTCTGTGGTGGGGGTGCGGTCGCTGATGCTATCGTCCGACTGGGTGTCGATGGTGATGTAGCGAAGGAATCTTTCCAGTACTTCCGTCATGTTTGCTTCTCCTGTGGGTTTATCTTATCCTCTCTTGGGCGAATTCGCAAGCGTCCGCTTTGCAATTGTCAAAACCGGTGCCATCGGCTACAATGGCAGGCATGAGTTGGGACTTGATGGGACATGCCTGGGCGGAGCAGATGCTGCGCCAACATATTGCCGCCGGCAGCCTGCGGCACGCTTACCTGTTCAGCGGGCCGCGCGGGGTCGGCCGGCGCAGCTTGGCGCTGCGCTTCGCTCAGGCCATCAATTGCCCCCAATCTTTGGCGCCCGGCCAACCCTGCGCAACCTGCCGCGTATGCCGTCAGATCGAAACCATGCAGCAGGCCGACCTGAACATCCTGCAGTCCGCGCAGGAGGGCGATACGCTCAAGATCGAGCAGGTGCGCGACCTGCAGCATGCGCTTTCCCTTTCACCTTACGAAAGCAGCTACCGCATCGCGCTGCTGCTGCGTTTTGAAGAAGCCAACGCCAACGCGCAGAATGCCCTGTTGAAGACATTGGAGGAACCCAACCCGCGCGTGATCCTGCTGGTCACCGCCGACGATCCCGAGAACCTGCTGCCCACCATCACCTCGCGCTGCGAACTGCTGCGGCTGCGGCCGATGCCGCTGGATGAACTGGCGCTGGAATTGCAGGCGCGCCTGCAGCTTGACGCGCAGCGCGCGCGCTTGATCGCGCACATTTCCTCCGGCCGGCCGGGTTATGCCCTGCGCCTGGCCAGCGATGAAAGCCTGCTGGCGGCGCGGCGGGAATGCCTGGAGGACTGCCTGAAGCTCGTCGGTTTTTCGCGTTTGGAACGCCTGCAGTTCGTTGAAAACCTGGTCAGGGGCAAAGAGCGCGCGGAAACCAAGGGTGAGCTGTTCGCCGAACTGGGCTACTGGCTGTCTTTTTGGCGCGATGTGCTGCTGGCCGCCCTGCGAAATCCTGCGCCGTTGGCCAACCTGGATTATGCGGAAGACATTCAACGGCTTGCCCAGCGAACCGGCAGCGCCAAAGCCGCTCGATTAGTCATGGCCCTGGAACATACCTTCGTGCGCCTGAACAATGCCAGCCTGCAGGTCATGCTCGATAACCTGCTGCTGCAATGGCCATCCACCCAATAAAATTCTCTCGCATATAAGCAAGTGGTTAATGCCAATCGTAGAATGTTTTGGTATTAATAGCTGCTTTCATCCCCAAAAATTAGGCCAGCATTGCTTAACGAAAATCATGCGTGGGCATCAATCATTAAAATTATCAGTTTTCATCTGTGTTTATCTGTGATTAGAAATCAGGTTCATTCCACTTTGGATTTTTGCCTGCGCTGGTTATTAAGGTACAGTACCACGCCCATCACAAAGCCGGCTAGGGTCAGGATGGACATATTCCGGAACAGCACCACTGACCCGGAAGTTTCGTAAATCAATCCGCTGATCAGGGTGCCGATGCCGATGCCCAGGCCGGAGAGCACCCCGCCGCGGATGGCTTGGGCGGTGGTGCCCACTTCCTTGGGCGCGCGCGCATTGACGTAAGCCACGCTGCCGGACTGGATCAGGGCGTACCCCGCCCCGCCGAATACTTGAAAGAAGGGGATGGCATTGGGGTTGCGGATCAGCGATAAACCCAGCAGCCATGTGAAAAGAACCACAAAGGAGAGCAGCATCATTCTGACAGGCCCGATTTTTACCTGCAGCTTATTGGCCAGGCTGAACGCCACGATCTCGCCCACCAGTGAAATGGATAGCGCCACACCCATCAGGGTCGAGCTGCCGCCCAGGGATTTGATATGCAGGAACAAGAAATTGGTAATGCTGGCTTCACCCACGCCCCAGATGGCGATCATCAGCAGCACCGGCAGCATGCCCGGCTGGCGCAGCATATCCACTACTTTTTTCAGGCTGGGTTGGTTTTCGGGATCAGCCGCGACCCGGCGGCCGTGCGGCATGCCCAGGGTGTTGACCAGGAACAGGATCAGGAACAGGATGTGAATGTAAAAGATGATGCCGTACCCCCGGCCGAGCTTGTCCACCAGGAAGCCGGTCACCAGCACCATGATCCCCCAGCCGATCGACCCTCCCACGCGGATCTTGCCGTAATCAGCCGGGTTTTCCAGGGCGTTCAGCGTGGTCTGATCCAGGATGGAGTTGAAAGGCGCGTTGATGAAGGACCACATGAACACGATCGGCAGGAATGTCAGGAAGGTGTGGGCGTTGGGGAACAGCGCCATCACTACGATCATGCCCGCGGCGCACAACCGCAGGATTTTTTTATGCTGCCTTGAAACATCCGAAAGGAAGCCCAGAATGATGCTGCTGATCATGGACACAAAGAACGGGATGCTGTTGAGCTGGCCGATTTGACTGCCCTTCAGGCCGACCGTTTCGTAATACACCGCGATGTAAGGCATAACGGCTGCTGCGCCCGCCCAATAAATGAAATATGCCAGCCACAGGTTGATTTGGGCACCCCTGGGCGTGTTGCGAAAGGCTTGAATGCGTGCGGTCAGGTTGTTTTTTGGCATGTTTGACACGAATCAGTTCTGTATTCTATTTTTTACGATTTAGAAAAGTGGTCGGTTAGATCTCAACCACTTCACCGTAGTCCGGGTAGCTTACCTGCTTGATGCTTTCTATTTTCATTTTATCCATGAGAACCGCTGCCGGGTTTTCTTCCCCGTGCACCAGGAAGATGTGCTTGAGCCCGTTTTGATTGGCTGAGCGGGCGTAATCCAGCAGCATATCCTGCCCGGCATGCGCCGAGAGACCGCCGATGGTGGCGATCTCCGCCCGCACCGGCATCTCCTCGCCGAAAATGCGCACCTTGGGTTGTCGTTCAGCCAGACGGCGGCCGAGCGTGTCGGGCGCCTGCCAGGATACGATGCAAATGGTGTTGCGCGGGTCTTCGATATTGTGTACCAGGTGATGCAGAATGCGCCCGGCCTCCGCCATGCCGGAAGCGGAAATGATCACCATGGGCTCATCCATTTCGTTGATCTCCTTGGATTCAATTACCGGGCGGGTATAGCGCAATCCCGGAAAATCGAGCGCCGGATGGCGGCCGGTTTGCATGAACTGGTGCGTCTCATCATCGAAATAATCCGGATACTTGCGGAAAACCTGGCTGGCATCGATGGCCAGCGGGCTGTCCACAAAGACCGGGATATGCGGTATCTCGCCGTCGCTGATCATGCGGTTCAGGTCGAATACCAATTCCTGCGTGCGGCCGACCGCGAAGGCAGGTACGATCACCTTGCCGCCGCGTTCGACCGTGCGTTTGACAGTATCACGGAATTCGTCGTATGCCAGGTCGGGGTCGCGGTGGGGTTTGTCGCCGTAGGTGCATTCCATGATCAGGTAATCCACGTTTTCTGGCATGACCGGGTCGGCGATCAAGGGCAGCTTAAAGCGTCCGATATCGCCCGAAAACCACACGCGCGTGTTTTTGTCTTTTTCCTGGATATCCAGCACCACGGCGGCCGATCCGAGAATATGCCCGGCGTCCACCAGTTTGGCTTGCACGCCCGGGATAGGTTCAAAGGGCTGATTGTAGGCGACCTCCCTGAACAGCGCCTGTACTTTTTCCGCGTCGGCGCGCGTGTATAGGGGTTCGACCTTGAGTTCGCCGTGCTTGCGTTTCTTTTTATTAATATATTCCGCGTCTTCTTCGTAGATGTGGGCGGAATCTTGCAGCATGATGCCGGCCAAATCAGCAGTGGGAGGTGTGGTGTAGATGGGATGGTCGTAGCCCTGTTTGACCAGGTTGGGCAGGTTGCCGGAGTGATCGATGTGCGCGTGGGAGAGGATCAGCGCGTCGATCGAGCGCGGGTCAAACGGAAAGCGGGAATTGCGCTCGTAAAAATCGCGCCGGCGGCCCTGGAATACGCCGCATTCCAAGAGCAGGCGTTTGCCGTTGATCTCCAATAAATGCTGCGAACCGGTGACAGTGCGCGCGGCTCCATAGAATCGAATTTTCATGGCTTGTCTTCCTGATGAATGACTTCCAGTATCTCTGTGCCAAAATGAGTGTAACGCCAGGGAATTTCGGCCATCTCTGTGCGCAATTCCTCTAGATTGAGCGGATTCCGGCCGACGATATTCTCGAGAATGTCGCGCGGCAGGATGATATCTGATTGTACCCCCATTCGGCTGGCGGCGTTTTTGCGCCAATCTTTCAACACTTCCAGGCGGTTGATGTAGGCCTCTGAAGGACGCCGGCGGCTTTTAATCACGATCGGCTCGCCAGCCATGCCGGCTTTTACTGCTGCCAATAATCCCTGGGCATAGCGGTCAAATAATTTCGGCGAGAGCTCTTCAACCGACTTTAATTCTCTAATATTCTCAGGGCAGGCCTGCGCGATGGCCAGCAAGGCGGCATTGCCGATCACCTTGAACAGGGGCCGGTCGAGGCGTTCAGCCTGGCTTTCACGAAAACGGCAGAGTTCCTCCAACACGCGCAATTGCCGGGGGTCGAGGCGCTGGTATCCGCTTACTTGGGTATAGGCGGGACTATCCTTATGATTGGGTTCGACTTTCGTCAGGCGCATAAAATCTTCCCTGGCCAGATCGAGTAAACCTTTTTCGTCCAGTTGCCGGTACAAGAAATCCCTCAATTGAAAAAGAAAATGCGTATCCATGCGGGCGTATTGAATCATATCCTCGTTCAATGGACGCTTGCCCCAATCTGCTTTTTGAAAACTCTTGCATTGTTCAATCCCGAACAGGTCTTCCAGCAGGTTGGCGAGCCCCAGTTTTTCATACCCCAGGATGCGTGCGGCTTGCATGGTGTCGAACAGGTTGTTGAATGAGAAACCGAAATCACGCTTCAGGCATAGGATATCGTATTCCGCCGCGTGGAAGATTTTTTCAATCGCAGGATCGGAAAAAGTGTCCCCTATTACAGTAAGGTCCAAACCAACCAGCGCGTCGATGATGAAATCATCCGCGTGGGTGGATAGCTGGACCAGGCAGACCTGTTCCCGGAAGGCATACAGGCTGTTGGATTCGGTATCCACAGCGATCTGACGGGAAGCATGGATGGACCGCAGTGATTTTCTCAGCGAGTCCTCCTGGTTGATCCATATGGCCGGTTTTTCAAGGGCGCCATTCATACCCGCCATTATAGTATGGGTTTAAATAAAAAAGCCGGACG
>CAZDUN010000020.1:0-23666 GCA_964508615.1 uncultured Pelolinea sp.
CAGCGCGCTGCGTTTGGGACGCAGAGGTCGGCGGTTCAAGTCCGCCCACCCCGACCAGTAAACTCAGCTTTTTCGTTATTTCCATTTTGGCCAGTGTCGGCGGTTTCCTCGCAGCCTTCTGTGTGAGCAGAAGGCGGAGATCCTTGACCGCGCGCGGCTTCAGGCCGCGCAGGGAAAGGGCAAGGCGAGGGACCTCCGCTGCTCTCCGGCAAGTCCGCCCCCCCGACCAACTATTTAAGTTCTTGATCCTACCTGTTTTTTTTTACCGGTGTCGGAAGATACCAAGTTTTTCTTATCAACCGCAGGCATGAATGCCCGCGCTACGAATATTATTTAAGACTTGGTTGTTCCAATTTTTCGTGTATTTGTTTTTTTTTCGTGGTTTGAAAGAGGGTGTCGCTGTGCTTCGGCAAGTCCGCCCACCCCGACCAAGTTTTTCCAATCGATCACTAGCAAGAATGCCTGCGCTACGAATACCTCTTTAAGATACAGTTGTTTTTTCTTTCGTGTATTTGCTTTTTTTCGTGGTTTAAAAATGTTGTGGGATTGAAAAGCAGTAAAGAAATGATTTCCCAAACCAAAGCTCACTCAACGCACTGCGCAATGCTCCACAAACGGAGCCAACTTCAAAGCGACTGCCTGCAGCCAGGCTGCATCCTGCGCGTTTGCCGCGGGGCTGGTTCCCTTGGCATCATACGCATTCAGCTTTTGCAAGTAGTAGCGCCGCGCCCCACGGATCTCCCGCCCGATCTCCAGCAAATCGCTTTCATTCAGCAGCGTCCGGTCAACCGTCGTACGGAATTCGTAATCCACGCGCCCTTCCAGCAACAGCGCGACGCTTTCCTTGATCGGATCAATGGGTAAGTCCACCCCGCTGACCATTGCATATTTCTCCAGCGGCGCCTTGATATCCATGGCGACGTAATCCACCAACCCATCGTCGATCAAACCCCGCAGCGTTTGCGGGAAGCTGCCGTTGGTATCCAGCTTTAGCGCAAAACCCATGCGCTTGATCTCGCGCGCCACATTTGCCAGGTTTTCCTGCAAAGTCGGCTCGCCGCCCGAACCTGTCACCGCTTCCAACCGGCCGATGCGTGTCTCCAGGAATTGCAGCACCTCCTGCAGGCCGATGGCCGGCGCGTACTGCTGCGGCCACACCAGCTCGGGGTTGTGGCAATACGGGCAGCGCATATTGCAGCCGCGCGTGAAGATGACTGCGCAGGTCTTCCCGGGATAGTCGATCAGGGAGAATTTGCGCAAGCCGCCGATGATCACGCCGGTACCTTACAGCGCTTGCGGATGGCAAATTCTGCTTTCTTGCCGTCGTTCCACTGTTTGACCGGGCGCAGATAGCCCACCACGCGCGAATATACTTCACAGCTTTCTCCGCAAATCCCGCATGTCTCGACCTCACCATCCAGGTAGCCGTGGTTGGGGCAGATGCTGAAGCTGGGCGTGAAAGTGAAATAGGGCAGGCGGTAATTTTCGCAAATCTGCCTGACCAATTTCTTCACCACGCGCGGGTCGCCAATCCGCTCGCCCAGGAAGAAGTGCAGCACGGTTCCGCCAGTGTATTTGCTTTGCAGGTTGTCCTGCAAGTCCAGCACCTCGAAAAGGTCATCGCTGAAATTGACCGGCAGGTGGCTGGAATTGGTGTAAAAAGGATTTTCCACCTGGCGGCCGCGCCCATTGGCAAAATAGCCAACTTCTCCAGCAGCGCCAAACGGTAAGAAGTACCCTCGGCCGGGGTGGCTTCCAGGTTGTAGTTGTTGCCGGTTTCCTCCTGGAAGGCCAGCAATCGCTCGCGAATGTAATCCAGCGTTTCTTCAGCGAATTGCCTGCCCTGCGGGCTTGCGATACCCGATCCGAACAGGTTCAACAAAGCCTCATTCATACCAATCACGCCGATGGTGGAAAAATGGTTCTTCCAGTAAGCGCCATACCGGGCCTGGATATCGCGCAGGTAGAATTTCGTGTAGGGATATAGGTTATTCTCCGTGTAAATTTCCAACGCTTTCCGCTTCACTTCCAGGCTGTCCCTGGCTAGCAACAGCAGTACCTCCAGGCGCTCGAAAAAATCCTGCCGGGTTTTGGCGAGGTAGCCGATGCGCGCCAGATTGACCGTCACCACGCCGATTGAACCGGTCAGCGGGTTGGAGCCGAACAGCCCGCCGCCGCGTTTTTGCAGCATGCGGTTGTCGATGCGCAGCCGGCAGCACATCGAGCGCGCGTCCTCCGGATTCATATCAGAGTTGATAAAGTTGGAAAAGTACGGCAGTCCGTAGCGGGCGGTGGCATCCCACAATTGCTTGATGGAATCGCGTTCCCAATCGAAATCCTTGGTGATGCAGTAAGTCGGAATGGGGAAGGTGAAAACGCGCCCCCTGGCGTCCCCCTCGGTCATCACTTCCAGAAAAGCCTGGTTGAACAAATCCATTTCCGCCTGGAATTCTTTGTATGTTTCTGCCTGCGGCTGCCCGCCGATGATCACGGCCTGGTCAGCGTAATATGAGGGCACAGTCAGGTCGAGGGTGACGTTGGTGAAGGGCGTCTGAAAGCCCACGCGTGTGGGCACGTTGATGTTGTAAATGAATTCCTGCATGGCCTGTTTGACTTCCGCGTAGGAAAGCCCGTCGTAGCGGATAAAAGGCGCCAGCAGCGTATCGAAGTTGCTGAAGGCTTGCGCGCCGGCAGCCTCGCCCTGCAGGGTATAGAAGAAATTGATCACCTGGCCCAGCGCGGTGCGGAAATGGCGGGGCGGGCGGCTGGAAATTTTGCCCTCAACGCCAGTAAAACCCACCTGAAGCAGGTCAAACAAATCCCAACCCACGCAATACACGGCCAATAAGTTGAGGTCATGCAAGTGAAAATCTCCGCTGGCGTGCGCCCGGCGCACTGGCTCGGGATAGACCATATTGAGCCAGTAGTTCTTGGTCACCTCCGAGGAAACGTAATAATTCAGCCCTTGCAGGGAAAAAGCCATGTTGCTGTTCTCGTTTACCTGCCAATCGCTGCGGTTCAGGTAATCGTCCACCAGGCCGTTGTTCAGCCTGGTCGCGATCTCGCGCATGCGCTTGTGCTGGTCGCGGTAGAGGATGTAGGCTTTGGCGGTTTTCTTGTAGCGCGAGCCGAGCAGCACGTTTTCCACGATATCCTGGATCTGTTCGACCACCGGCACATCCACGGCAATCTCACGCAGCGCGACAGCCAATACTTCGTTTTTTAACTGGCTGGCTGTCTCTTCCCCGAATTCGCCGCTGGCCCGGCCAGCGTTCAGGATTGCGCGCGAAATTTTTTCCTGATCGAAAGCCACAATTTGACCGCCGCGTTTCTTAATTTGTAAAAACATTAAAGGACCTCCATTATTCGAACAAAAACACCGGGCTCAGCAGCCAGGTGTCCATTCACATTGGCCTTGCGCGAGCCGGATATAATCCTAAATTGGCATTCGGGATCGGACTGTGACCGTTGCGCGACAGTACCGGATTTCCACCGGATTTCACCGCATGCACAAGTTGTCAATTGCTGCAATCAATATTAGCATATGAATAACGCTGCCCGATCATAGCAAACTTAAATATGGCGGATTTTTAATATTGCCGCCAGGGTTAACAAAAGATGAATAAAAAACTTGGGTTTATCCCGCTTGGCCTGGTCTTCTGCGCGCTTGTCTGCGGATGCAGGGCTGTCGCGCATGAACCGGCCGCAGTGCCTTCTCCGACTTCACCTTCTCCGTCCCCGCCGGCGGATCCCGCTGGCTGGGTGCCGGCAATCGGGGAGCGCCTGCAGATCCAGTACGCCGGTTACCCGCCGGAGACGGCCACTGACGCGGACATTTTCGCGCTGGATCTGTTTGAGGTGCCCCAATCCATCATCGACGAGCTGCACGCTGCCGGGAAAAAAGTGATTTGCTACCTCAACAGCGGCTCCTGGGAGGAATACCGCCCGGACGCGGATGATTTTCCCGCCGCCGCAATCGGTAAGCATTACGAAGGCTGGCCGGGCGAAAAATGGCTGGACATTGGCAACTATGAGCTTTTTGCTGATATCATGCAGGCGCGCTTCGACCTGGCGCTGGCCAAGGGCTGCGACGGCATCGACGCGGATAACATGCAGAATTATCAGGAGGATAGCGGCTTTGCGGTCAGCTCGCAAGACCAGTTGGACTACAATCTCTGGCTGAGCCGGCAAGCGCACCAGCGCGGCCTGGCTATTGGCTTGAAAAATGACCCCGAGCAGGCCGAAGAGTTGTCGGCCCACTTCGACTGGGCGCTGATCGAGGATTGCAGCGTGTACGATTGGTGTGAATTAATGCAACCTTTCATTCAAGCCAATAAGCCGGTTTTCCAGGTCGAGTACACCGATGCGCACGCCACATCGGCCTCTTTCTGCGCGGAGGCGCAGCGGAATGGATATTCAGCTTTTTTCAAGAATCGCGAGCTGGACGCCTGGGTGGAGTATTGTCCTTAAAAAACCGTAACAAACACGGGAAATGGTTCAATCGGGTTATGATACTATAATCACAATTACAAGCGAACGGCGGCAGATTGAAAAATCCTTTTCTCTCCATCATTATCCCGGCCTATAACGAAGCTACCCGGCTGCCGGATTCATTGAATAAGATTAAAACATTCCTGAGCGGACAGCGCTATCAAGCCGAAATCGTGCTGGTGGAAAACGGCAGCACGGACGACACGCTGCGCATCGCCCATGAAATCCAGGCCGGCATGGATAACCTGGTGGTGATCCATGAAGAGCGGCGCGGCAAAGGCTGGGCGGTCAAACGCGGCATGCAAAGCGCGCGCGGCGAATACCGTTTCATTTGCGACGCGGATCTCTCTATGCCGATCGAGGAACTGCCGCGTTTCTTCCCGCCGCTTTTGGAGAACGCGCCGGTAGTCATCGCCTCGCGCGAAGCGCCAGGGGCGCGGCGCTTCAACGAACCCGAATACCGCCACATCATCGGCCGGATTTTCAACTGGCTGGTGCGCTTGCTGGTGCTGCCCGGATTGCAGGATACCCAGTGCGGCTTCAAATGCTTTCGCGCTGACGTGGCCGAACGCGTGTTCCCGCTGGTCAGCATCACCGGCTGGACTTTCGATGTGGAAGCCCTGTTCATCGCGCGCCGCATGGGATACGCCATCACGGAAATCCCGATACCCTGGTACTATAACGCCCACAGCAACATCCGCGTGGCGCGTGACAGCCTGCAAATGGGCTATGATCTATTAAAAATCCGTTGGAACGCCATCAGGGGAAAATACCATGCCGCAAACTAAAATCACGAACCTGCCGGAAAAACCGCATATCGAGTATGAAAAACAGCTTTGGGTAGAGGGTTTCCAGGTTATCGCCGGGCTGGACGAAGCCGGCCGTGGCGCCTGGGCGGGGCCGGTGTACGCGGCCGCCGTGGTGCTGCCCAACGACGAGCGTATCTGCGACCTGCTTTCCGGGGTGCGCGATTCCAAGCGCATGACCGCCCGGCAGCGCGCGCGCTGGGAGGGCTGCATCAAGTCCGCCTCGGTGGCCTGGTCGGTGGCCAGCGCCAGCAATGAAGAAATCGACCAGATCGGCATCGTGCCGGCCACCTGCCTGGCCATGCGGCGCGCCATCGAAGCAATCAGCAATCCGCCGCGCTACTTGCTGGTGGATTACCTCAACATCGCCGATTGCTCCAGCCCGCAGCTCTCCATCCCCAAAGGCGACTGCCAATCCTTGAGCATCGCGGCCGCCTCCGTGCTGGCCAAAACCAGCCGGGATGCATACATGCTGGAGATGGATCAGCTGTATCCAGGATATGGCTTCGCGCGGCATAAAGGCTACGGCACAGCGCAGCATTCCAGTATATTGGAAGTACTCGGCCCATGTAAAATCCACCGCATGAGTTTCCGGCCGCTTGAAATCATGCAGTAATCGCAAAAAAAGACCCGGAGCGAATTCCGGGTCTTTTATGTCCAAACATTTAGACGATCTACGCCAACCGATCAGCCTTGGCTTTGCTGTCGCGCGCGTGCACAACGTACTTGACCAGCTCGGCGGCCAATGAGGGGATCAGGATGAGCGGCAGGATCAATTTCCATTCCTCCCAACCCATCGGCAGGGTGTTGAAAATTTCCTGGAAGAAAGGCACGTACATGACCATGAACATCAGGGCAGTGGAAGCCAGGATGGCCAGATTCATCCATTTGGATGAGAACACGCCGATCTTCAGCAGCGGGTAACGTTCCGAGCGGGCGGTGTACGCACGCAGCAGTTCAGAAAAGACCAGCGTAACGAACGCCATAGTTTCGGCGTAAGCGGCGTTATTGTGACTCAAACCGATGTTGTAAGCGATCAGGGTAGCGGTGGTAATGGCCACGGTTTGCACCGCCACGCCCAACAGCATAAAGTGGTTGATGATGGGTTCCTTGGCCGGGCGCGGCTTTTGATCCATGATATCCGGGTCGCCTTTCTCGGCGCCCAATGCCAGGGCCGGCGCGCCATCCGTCACCAGGTTCAGCCACAACAATTGGATGGGCAGCAGCGGCGAAGTCAGCCCCAGCGCGGCCGCGCCGGGGAAGAGCCAGCGGCCGAACACGGTCGGGATGAAGATGATCAGGATCTCGGCCATGTTGCAGGAGATCAGGAAGTAAACGAACTTGCGGATGTTGCTGTAGATCACGCGCCCCTGCTCCACAGCGGAGACGATCGAGGCGTAGTTGTCATCGGTCAGCACCATATCGGCGGCTTCCTTGGCCACGTCAGTGCCGGTGATGCCCATGGCAACGCCGATGTCGGAGGCTTTGATGGCCGGGGCGTCATTGACGCCGTCGCCGGTCATGGCCACGACCTGGTCGCGCGCCTTGAGGGCATGCACGATGCGCATCTTGTGTTCGGGCGAGACCCGCGCGAACACGTCGATATCCTCCACCTGGTTTTGAAGTTCCGCGTCGCTCATGACGTCCACTTCAGCACCGGTGCGCACCTGGTGCCCCGGCCGCAGCAGGCCGATGCTCTGAGCGATGGCCTTGGCGGTGTTGGGGTAGTCGCCCGTGATCATCACCGTGCGGATGCCCGCGCCAAGCGCTCTAAGCAGGGCGGGTTTGACTTCTTCGCGCGCCGGGTCGATCATTCCGACCAGACCACAGAAGACCAGGTCTTTTTCCAATTCTTCACTGTTCACGTTGGCGGGTTTGGTGGATACCACCCGGTAGGCCATGCCCAGAACGCGCAGGGCGTCTTTGGTCATATTGTCGTTGGCTGCCATGACGCTCTGGCGTTTTTCCTCGTCCATGGGTGCGGTGGTGCCGTTCATTTTCTGATAACGGTTACAAAGTTTTAGAACCACATCCGGTGCGCCCTTAACCGCGATCGCGTAGGATTCCTTGCCGTTCTGTTCATCGAAGAGCGAGAGATCGCTGGCCTTGGGATTTTTAACCTGGTGAACGGTGATCATGCGTTTGCGTTCCGAGTCGAAAGGAACCTCGGCGGCGCGCGGGTAGGCGCTGTTCAGTTCACGCGCCTGTGCGCCGGCTTTGGCGGCCGCCACCGGGAGGTACCATAGGTGGGTAGCCCCCACTTGGCGTAACGGTTTGGGCCGGTATAATAAAAAAAATCCCATCTGCGAGTCGTTATTCAGCGAACCGACCCACAGGGCATTGGAGATGCCGGGGTAGTCGTGCGGATCGACCTTTTTACCCTTATCCAGAAAATCACCTTCGGGCACGTAACCCACGCCGGTGATCTCCAGCGCGGTACCGTCCACCCACACGCGCGTGACGGTCATGGCGTTCTGCGTCAGGGTGCCGGTTTTATCCGAGCAGATCACGGTAGCCGAGCCGAGGGTTTCCACGGAAGCCAGTTTGCGGATGAGCGCGTGGCGCTTGACCATTTCACGCATGCCCAGCGCCAGGCTGATGGTGACCACCGCCGGCAGGCCTTCCGGCACCGCCGCGATAGCCAGGCTGACCGCCACCATGAATTTATCCACCAGCACGTCCACCGTGGGGGTTCCGCCAACTTCCAGAATGCCGGCAACGAACACAATGGCCGATACCACCAGACAGGCGATACCGAGGGTCTTGCCGAGGCCGTCCAGGTTGCGTTGCAGGGGAGTCTGTTCTTCCTCCACCGATTGCAGCATTTTAGCGATCATGCCGAGCTGGGTATGCATGCCCGTGCTGACCACCACACCCTGGCCGCGGCCGTAAGTGACCACGGTGCCGCTGAAGGCTGTGTTGCTGCGGTCGCCCAGTGAGGCGTCCGTGTCAAGCACAGCGGCGGCGTTTTTCTCCACCGGCAGCGATTCTCCCGTCAGGGCGGCTTCTTCAATCTTCAGGTTGACAGCTTCCAGCAGGCGCAGATCTGCCGGCACGAAGTTGCCGGTTTCCAGGAAGACGATATCACCCGGCACCAGCTCGCGCGCCGGAACCGAAACGCGGTGCCCGTCGCGCAGCGCCTGGGCTTCAGGCGCAGCCATCTTTTTAAGCGCCGCCAGTTCCTCCTGGGCTTTGCCTTCCTGCACCACGCCCATGATGGTGTTCAGCACCACGATGGTGATGATCGCGATGGCGTCCACGGTTTCGCCCAGCAGGGCGGAAATGGCAGCCGCCACGATTAGCAGGATCACCACGAAGCTGTTCAACTGCGCGATGACCATCTGCAGAAAAGTGGTCTTTTTGCCCTCTTCCAGTTGGTTTGGGCCGTATTCTTGCAGGCGCTGCTGCGCCTGGGCGCTGGTCAGGCCTTTTTCAATTGCAGTACCGAGTTTTTCGAGAACTTTTTCACGAGTGAGCGCGAACCAGGTCACCTGGATGTCATTGGACTGGCCGCCTACTCCTTCCCCATTTTCTTTTGCAGGCATATTGTATCTCCTTGTATCCTAACCCCGATGTTAAATAACGGGGAAAATTGCCGTACAAAGAGACAAGTTTATCTTAATTTCTGATCTGGCGCAATATGGGTGCCGTCTGGCAGCCTGGCATTCTTTGGAATGACCACGATGCCGTCCCGCACGATGTACAACTCCTGATCGATATTCGTGCCGGCCGGGAACGGGCGGATGACTGTCCCATGCCCGATGCTGGCATTTTTATCGATGATCGCTCCTTCGATGTCGCAGTCCCTGCCGATCCCCAGGATCTGGTCCCCTTCCTGTTCATTGCCGCGCCGGAAGAATCCGTAATAATCCGCTCCCATCAGGATGGATCTGCGGATCTTGGTGCCCGAACGCACCTGGCTGCGCAATCCGATCACCGCGCTGCGAATATCGGCGCTCTGGATCCAGCAGCCTTCCGCCACCAGGGTATCCTCGAGAAAGGAATTCTCGATCTGCGAACCGGGCAGAAAGCGTGGATGGGTGTAAATCGGCCAGCCCTCATCGATCAAAGAAAAAGGCGGATTCTTGCTGGCAATCGCCAGGTTGGTTTCGAAAAACGCGCGGATGGTGCCGATATCCGCCCAAAACCCGGTGTATTCATAGCCGTAAACATCGTGATTCTGGATCGCGGTCGGGATGACATGTTTGCCGAAGTCCTCGGCGGTCGAGTTTTCGAGCACATCTAGCAGCACCTCGGTATTGAAGAGGTATATTCCCATCGAACCATAATAGGGTTTATCCGAATTTGGCTGACTGATCATCTCCTTGAGCAGCTGCGCTTCTTTGGGCTTCTCAGCAAAAGTGGTGATGCGCTTATCATCATTGCGTTTCAATATCCCCAGGTGCGGCGCATCCGCACGCGTGACAGGCTGCACCGCCACGGTAACATCGGCCTGCTTGTCCCAATGAAAATAGATCATTTCGCTGTAATCCATGCGGTAAAGGTGATCGCCTGCCAGGATCAACACGAATGGCACGCGCGCGGTATTGATCTAGATGATCTGTTTGCGTACCGCGTCCGCCGTGCCCTGGTACCAGTCGTTCGCCAGCGGGGTCTGCTCCGCCGCCCAAATCTGCACCCAGCCGGTGTGGAATACGTCGAAGTTGTAGGCTTGTGAGATATGGCGGTGCAGGGAAACCGAGTTGAACTGCGTCAATACGGCGATCTTGAAGATGCCTGAATTGATGCAGTTGCTGATGGGGATATCGATCAAGCGGTACTTGCCGGCGATCGGGACAGCCGGTTTGGCCCTTTCCTTGGTCAACGGATATAACCTCGTCCCTTGCCCGCCCCCCATAATAACGGCCATCACATTATCATAGGATTTCATTCCAACCTCGTTAGAAACAGCCTGTTGATCCGGATACAGCCAGCATAGCTCACAATTATTTAAAAGTATACAGGAAGAGTTCACCAAAAATCAGTGATTGATTCATGTAAAATTGGAATTACCTGAGAAAATCAGCCATGTCCCAAAAAACCAATTCAGAACCTGCGAGTGTCAAGGAGAATGGAATCCGGAAATTTACAAACCGAATTTCCACTGTTATCCAACGTTTTTTATCTTTTCTTTTCAATGAACAAAAGCTGACGCGAGAAAGAAAAACAATCGTTCTGGACAGTTTAAAGGAATCTTCCTCCCCCGGCGTCGACTTTTTTATACTGATTTTATTATCTTGTATGATCGCCACGCTTGGGTTGCTCACCAATTCTGCCGCCGTCATTATCGGCGCCATGTTGATTGCGCCGCTCATGTCTCCTATCTTAGGTCTGGCAATGGCGTCAATCAACGGCCTCAGTAAATTCTTCCGTCAATCCCTGCTGGCTATTCTGGAAGGAGCCGCATTGGCAGTGGCGCTTTCTGCTGTCATTGCTTTTGTCGCTTACCGCTTGCCTTTCGGTATCCTGGCAGCGATTCCCTCTGAAGTATGGTCGCGCACCAGTCCCAGCCCGATCGATTTGGGTATCGGCTTGGCGGGAGGCGCAGCTGCGGCCTATGCCCTTGCTCACCCGCGCCTAAGCGCCGCGCTGCCGGGCGTCGCCATTTCCACTGCGCTGATGCCGCCGCTCTGCACAGTTGGCATTGGCATCGCTTTCACCAACTCAACCATCATTTTCGGGGCATTTCTCCTGTTCCTGACCAACCTGATCGCGATCTCATTCGCCGGGATCATCACTTTTGCCGTCATGGGTTTTGGTCCGCGCAATTTAGATGAATCCGAACATATTTCACGCAGTTTTTCCATTTCCTCCGCGCTTGTCTTGATCGTTGGGTTGCTGCTGGCGATCCTGGCCTGGAATACCATCCTGGAAGCCCGCTTCTACAGCCAGGCCAGTTCTGCGATTATTGAGAGCACCAATCAGTACACCACCGCCAGCCTGGTTGATTTGAAGATATCTTCGGAAGCTGGTACAAAAAACCTGGTTGTCACCCTGCGCACCAATCGAAATCTGAGCCACGCAGAAGCAGTAGCACTGCAAGATGAGCTCTCACGAAAATTAAAAGGTCCAATCGGTTTGGAGTTGATCACGATTCCAATGGAAATCCTCGATCCTAAGAACACCCCCACACCCACCCCAACCATCACCCAAACGCCAGTGATCTCGCCAACCGCAACACAAACCCCCAGCCCCTCACCCACCGCGACGATCACTCCTCAACCATCTCCTACGCCTGCGCCCGCGTTCATCAGCTACGGCAGGCAGAAGGGAGCGGATATCTTCGCCCAGCCGAATGAAGATATGATATTCCACTTGCCGGAAAATTCAGCAGGTTGGGTAATGCTGCAAACTCGGCAAACAAGCGATGCGGCAGACTGGGTGGAGATCAGGGATATTTTTGGCCGTACCGGCTGGGTGAAAATCAATCTATTGGATATCACCCAACCATGATCTACTGATCTGATTGGTGGATTTTACGTTTCAGCAGCAGCGGCCCCAGCGGATCGATCAGCCCGCCCAGCAGCGGTTCCACCAGGCAGGTAACGGCCAGCCAGCCCGGAACATACATCACGCGCCGGGGATGGCGCAGCAGCCGCCACAGAGCCTGGTTGACGCGCCCGACCGGGATGGCCATTTTTTCAGCCGGTACATTACCCCCGTTTTTCATCTTGCGGGCTTGTTCAAAGAATTCAGTCTCCACCGGCCCCAGGCGCATGGCACTGGCAGTCACGCCGCTGCCGCGCAGTTCGCGGTGCAGCGCGGTGCTGAAAGCGTCCAGGAAAGCCTTGCTGCCGGAATACATGGCAATGCCCTGGTTAGGCAGTCCGCCGGCGATTGAGCTGATGTTGATGATATGCCCGGTTTTTCTGTCCAGCATGTCCGGCAGAAACAGATGCGTCAGGTGCGCTGCGGCTTCCATGTTAACAGCGATCATGCGGGCTGCGTCAGCCCAATCCATCGTGTGAAAATAGCCATACCAGCCAAAACCGGCGTTATTGATGAGAATATCCACGTGACCAGCTTTGGCCTTGACATCCCACGCCAGCTCTGTGCGCACTTGGGGTTTGCGGATATCGCCCGGGAAATACTCGGCTGTTCCGCCTTGATTGCGAATTTCATTCACGATGTCTGCCAGACGCTGCGCGCGCCGGGCGGTCAGGATGACGCGCAGTTTGCGCTCCGCCAGAAAGCGCGCGAAAGCCTCGCCAAGTCCTGAGGACGCGCCCGTAACCAGCACAACTTTACCTGCCAGAGATGAATCCATGATGATTTGATTTTCCCGCTACCGGGATTGCTGCCGTTTTTCGTCCGCCAGCCACCAATGAACTGTATCGGCGATGGTCGCCAGCATTTCACGCGGGTTGTAACCCAGTTCTTTTTTGGCTTTCTGGCGGGAAATATCCGAATTGCTTTGCACAGTCTCGATGGAATATTCGGTGAATTTGGGTGTTTTGCCGGTCAGTCTGCAATAAAGCGGGGTGAAACGGCTGCCAAATTTCGCCAGCCAGGTGGGTATCCGGATGGTGAGGGAATGACGGCCGAGCGCGTCCTGCACCATCTGTTTGAGCTGCATGATCTTGACCTGCCAGCCCGATAAAATGTACACTTCGCCTTTGCGGCCGCGCTCGCAGGCCAGGATCTGGCCGCGCGCCACGTCGCGCACGTCCACAAAATCATAGGCTCCTTCGATCAACAGGTGCGGCCGCTTGCGCAGCCAGGTGCGCAGCAGATCGCCCATTTCCGACCCGCGGTAATCAAAAGGCCCCACCACGCCGGTTGGACACACGATCACCGCATCCAATCCCTGTTTGACCGCCTCCAGCACCGCCAGCGAAGCTTCAGCCTTGGTGCGGTCATATTCGCCCGCCTGGTTGTACGGGTCAAAGGGCACCTGTTCGTCGATCTTGCCCTTCCAGTCCCGACTGAGCGCGTGGATCGAGCTGGTATAAACCAGCCGCTTTACGCGCGCCTTGCGCGCGGCGGCCAGCACGTTGCGCGTGCCTTCCACATTCACCCGGCGCATGATATCGTTTTGACCCGGAAGGATTGAGATCACACCCGCCAGGTGATAGACGAATTTCACCCCGCGCATGGCCATATCCAGCGAGGCTGGATCGAGCACGTTACCTTCACATAACTCAATATCCAGACCTTCCAACGCGGAAATGTCTTCACCCGGCAGGATTAATGCTCGTACTTTTTTCCCGTCGTTCAAGAGTTCACGCACCAACACATTGCCGATATGCCCGGCCGCGCCTGTAACCAGATTCATTTTTCGCTCCTCTGCATGCTTTCCGTTAACATGCGCATGCCAGTTTGGGTTACCTGATTCCAATCGGTTGCTGCGGGCATCACCACGCCCTGCAGCAGCACGCCGACGGCGAAGGCGATCAACACCCAGGCCGCCGAACGCACATCCAAATCGGGACGCACTGATCGTTCTTGCGGCCCCACCGCCACCAGCCGCGCAAATTGCGCGGGCCTGCAGCATGAATTCCAGGAACATGGGCAGCTGCCCGCTGGCGACCGTGAAGATCGAACCGATGGCGTTGGCCATCTCCTGCATGGTTTGGGGTACGGGCTTGCCCGGTTCACGAAACGCAGCCAGTTGAGCGTCTATTCCATCCAACCACTGATGCATAATCGCCAGGAACAGATTCTTCTTTGAGGGGAAGTGATGATAAAAGGCGCCTTTGCTGACGCCCGCCCGCTCGCAAATCTCAGCCACGCCGGTGGCATCATAACCTGAGCGGCAAAATAAATCGATTGCCGCCGCCATGATCTGATCGCGGGTATTTTCACTGCGCTGTTGCATCATAAAAAGAAACCGACCGACTGGTCGGTTTTAATTATAGGCTTGATTGACTGCCCGTCAAGCAGATTTTGTAAAATGCAGCTTAGAAATCCAGCTTTTTCACCTGATGCCGCAGCCAGGATGCCGCCGCGCTTTGGTGCCGTCTGACCACCAGCACACTGCAGGGCGCTTTCTCCGCCACCTGGTCGGCTACCTTGCCGAACATCGATCCGTTCATGCCGTTTTCATCCGCTGACCCGATGATGATCAAGCTGTAAGGGTTTTCCTTAACTTCTGCCAGCAGGGCATCATCCACCCGGTCCGAGAACAACAATCGCAAGACGGCATTGGAGGGTAATTCGCCCAATTCCGTGATCACCACCTCCTGCAAATTGGCCATCTGGTCTTCCAGGATCTCCACGTCTTTGGAAGCGGGCAGGACGCGCACGTAATCGACCTGGGCATTCTCCTGGCTGGCAATCTTGCTGGCCAGTTGGATCGCCAGGCGGCAGTGCACGCCGCTCCCCACCGGCACCATGATGGTGTCGATTTTTTCCAGGCCATGATCGGCGAAAACACCCACATTGGTTCTTGCCTCCAGGCTGATCTTTTTGACCGCTTCTTCCGATAACGAGTGGGAAATGTGACGCTCGGGCCACCTGACCATGATCATACGTGTATCGGTATCATTTTCCACTTCTTTCAGGATACTCTGCGCAATTGAACCGCCCGTCACCATCTTGGTGTACATGGGAACATTGCGTTCAACCGCGTAGTGGATGAATTTTTCCATCACCGCCATGCGCTGCCGGTTCAGGCTTTGCTTGTATTGCTCGCGCAACTCCGGTTGAGCTGCCAGACCACCTGTGATCACTGACATCATGCAGATATTCAGATCCTGGTCCGCCTGGGCCAGTACAGCCGCCAACCCGATCAGATTATCCGCTTCTTTGGTGTGAAAGACCGGCACGATAATGCGCGCCTTGCCCGGCAGGACTTCCGTCTCGCGCGAACGGACCCATAGCCGCACTCCGCTTTGGGCGTAATAATAGATCGCGAAAATAACTATGGTCCCCGCTGTGAACAACAGCGGCTTGAGATCGGAAAAAAAGATCACCAGTAAACAGGTCAGCGAAGCGATGATCGGCGTGAGTGGGAACAGGGGCGCTTTGAACGGCCGGTGGATGGCCGGGAATTTTCGATGCAGCTGGATCATGGCCAGATTCGACCAAAACAGCACGAATAAATAACCGGCCGATGTGATGAAGCTGAGAAAATCCACCACGCCAATGATCGTGATCAATGCTGAAACCAGTCCGATGAACAGTACCGCCAGGAAAGGCACGCGGAAGCGGTTCAGGCGCGCCAGGTCGCCCGGCCACAGTTTATCGCGGCTCAGGGTGAAGGCTTCGCGCGTGGCGCTCAACATGGATGAGTTTACCGAGGTCAGGGTCGCTACCAGGCCGGCGAAAGCCATCATGATCACACCGCCGCGCGGCATGAATTTCACGATGGCATCTGTTAATGCTGTCTCCGAACCGGCCAATTGCTGCCAGGGAACTGTCCCCAACGTTACCGCCATGGTGATGGAATAAACCAGCGTGATCAGGGTCAGGCTGACCAGGATGGCAATCGGAATGCTTTTATCCGGGCGCTGGATCTCTTCCGCGTCATCCGCGATCACCTCAAAACCGACATAAGCCGCATACACCAGCGCGATCGTTTTAAACAATGAGGCAAAGTTTTTCCCAGTTGTAGCGTGTGCGAAAAACTGACCGCTGGGCGCCAGCGTTTCCAGGTTAAAACCATTGGGGGAAATAAATCCTTTGACAATATACGTCCCGAAAATCAGCAACAACATACCGCCCAAGAGAATTTGGGCGTTACCCACCAGGGATACACCCCGGATATTCAACAATGTGAAAACAATGATCACGGCGATGGCAGTCGGCACGATCGGCACCGCAGGGATGAACACGCTCAGGGAATAGGCGAAACCTACCGCGGAAAGGGCGCAGTAGAAGGTGCTGGAAATGCAGTCCATCGAACCGATCAGGTAGGAAAGCAGCCCCTTGCCCCAGGCTTCGCGCACATACGTCATGGCGCCGCCGGTTTCCGGGTAAACGGTGGCCAGCTCGCTGTAATTGAGCGCGATGCTGAAGCTCAACAGCCCGCCGATGATAATCGCCAGGATGGCCGCCGAGCCGGAGATTGCCGCGGCGTGGCCGGTCAGCACAAAAATTTCCGAGGCGATCGTGCCGGCGGTTCCCAGCATAATCACCTGGAAAAGGTTTAATTGTCTTTTTAAAACGCGTTTTGTCATTCTTGGTAAACCTTAATTTCACTCAGAATAAATTTATTAAAAAAATAACAGTGACTATCACTTTTACAAGTCACTGATTCATTTAAATTACTGGGTTATAGCTAATGTTTTTTTTTCGTAGGATTTTTATTTTCAAGAAAATTAACCTCGAGCAGTATTATACATCTTTTGGCATTAAAAAAGAGCAGCCGCTATCACACAGGCTGCTCTTTACCTTTAAATCCGTAAGTACTACGGACAAACCTCCAGAAGGATATCCTCCATCACTTCCGTGCGCACATCGCGATTGCCATCATTGTCCTGGACCACGATCTGGTAGCGCATGACAGCGAACTCATACGCATTGTAGTTGGCCAGTTTATAGGATGTCAAAGTGATACTGTAGAAGTTATCATCCTTCTTGGACATGGCGTGCCCGCTATCCCACTTGGTATAGGCATTGCTCTCGCGGTCGGCAAAGCGCGTGAAGATGACCACCTGGAAAATATCATCCGGGTTGGTCACCTTGGTGGTGATGGTTACCTCCTGGCTGCCGCAGGTATTGCCGCCGTAAAAGAACTTGTCTTCATTATGCTCGATGTCGTAGAGGGTGATCTCGTCGGTTTCTTCGGGTTCCTCATCATCCTCATCCTCATCTTCATCCTCGTCCTCGTCGTCCTCCTGCTGCTCTTCATTCTCTCCCTCATCTTCGTCCTCCTCGACCTGGGCGGCCGGCGGAGCCTGGATGCTCACAGTCGCAGCCGCGTAATCGCTCCACGCGCCGGAATTGTTTTGCGCGCGCACGCGGATGGTGTGGCTGCCGGAAACAGCCGGCTGCCAGGAATATTGCAGCGCGATCACCTGCTGATCGGACCCGGGCGAGGCGACCGAACTGACCACTTCGCCGTTGATGGATAGTTCCACCGCCGCGATGCCTTCCGTGCTGCTGGCGTGGTAGGCAATGTTCACCGCCGCCATCGGCAGCGAAGCGCCATTGGACGGCGCATCGATGCCCGCTTCAATTGGAGCTGCCGCGGGCGCTTCACTGGCTTCTTCACCGCCGCCAAAATCGATGGAGATGCCGCTGTCTCCGCAGGATACCAGCAGCATGACCATGATCAGGAGGGGTATCAATTTTTTTATCATTTTCATCTCTCACCTCGTTGTTTTCCATTTGAAAACTTAATCCATTATAGCAACGAGGGGTGCGTAAAATCAATCAGCAGTTTTCGCAGAGCGGAGTAGATTATTGGTAGAAGTTAAGCAGATCGAACCAATACGCCAAGTACTTCCAATTGCCCCAATCTTCATAAATTGCCAAAGCTTTTGGAATGTTGAAATCGTCCTCCTTGAAATATTTTGCCTGCATCATCTGCGTGAACACGGAATCGACCGGAATCTCATCATACCTGCCCAGCAGCATCAAAACGGACGCGGCCGCATAGCTGCCGATGCCTTTCACGCTCAGCAGGTCTTTGCGGATATCGGCAGTACTGCGCCCGGCATCCCATAACGCCGTGAACCTGGCGGGCTGCTCGCAAAAATCGACTGCCAATTGATGGATGAATGGCGCGCGGTAACCCAGCCGGGTCTTGCTCTGCAGGGTTTCCAGTGAATCCCCCGCGATGACTTGTGGTTTGGGAAAAGCCTTCAAGTCCGGCTCGGCCGGGTAACTCCTGCCATAAGCCTGCACCAATTCCGCTGCCATGCGCCGCGTCCCGCCCCATTGCACGTTGGTGGTCAAAATCACCTTGACCATGTCTTCAAACAGATCCGGCGAGCGCAGCAGGCGCCCCTTGCCGGAAGCCATTTGCGACCAGGGTTTTCCGTTCTTGCGGCACAGGCGGTAAAACTCCGTAAAATCCTCATCCAGGCGCAGCATGTGACGGGAGCGCCTTTCCACTTCCTGCAGATCGGCGTTTGAAAGCCTGGCGGCATGCGCTATCCTGACCACAATCTTCTGACCGCAAGCGCTGATTTCCAGCCGGATGAGCTTGCCTGAAGGCAATTCTTCGATCCTGGAAAAAGCGTGCGCTTCCTTCAGGTATTGGTTGGGGAGCAAATCCACCCAACCATGCGCTTCCAGCAGATTTTGAAAATCAAAAGGCTGGTTGATTTCAATCTGTAAATCCGTTGACGCCATTTACCCTCCATTGAATGGATGAATGCGAAGGCATGTGCACGATTCACCCAGCGCATTTGCACGCCTTCGATAAGGTCACCAGTAGTTATGCTACCACCGGACGCGCTGATCCACAATTCTTCAACAGGTGGTTTTTGGGGTTCTTATCAGGGAAATTTCAAGAGGGGCAGGGATCAATGATTTTTGCTTCCGGCTGCGCCAGTATCGCCATGATTTCTTCCGGGTTCTGGGCCGCCATGATTTTAGCGCGGTTTTCGGGAACGCCAAAGAAACTGAACACGTGGGTCAGGATGTTGGTATGGACGGAATTGACCGGCGACGAGAAAGCCAGCGCAATTTTCACCGGGTCATAAACCCTGTGCCCAAAGGCGATTGGATTGCTCAAGGTGATCAGGCTGATCGCCAACTGCTTGGAACCCATTTCCGGTCCGGCATGCAGCAACGCGGTATTGGGCGCGATCACCATGTACGGCCCATACAGGTTATACAAGTTCTTCATGGCATTGATGTAACTCGGCCAAATCGCGTTCAACTCCAAGAGCAACCCGCCGGCTTTCTCGATCACCTCGGTCGGCAGCAACACGCTGACACCCGTTCGGATAGCTTTCTGATTGATGATTTCGCTAAACTCGAACTGGCGGTTGGGTAAACTGGGCGCCAGCGAAAATAACTGATTGTGGGAATTCAAACCCAGTGTCGTCTTGATATTCACCACATCCTCTTCGCTCAGCAGGGCGTTGACTGTGATCTGCGGGATGGAGGTGATGTTACCCAGCGGGACGGTGGTAATAATTGCGTCGCAGCCCTCCACCAGCTTGCCGTTGTGCACCAATTCAAACACTGAAACCATGTCCGCCACGTCCACCCCCGGCAGCAGAGTGTTCAATTGGCTCCTCAATGAAAAGGCAGTGGCGACCCCCGCGCCGCACACCAGCAGAACCCGGCGTTGGTACGAGAGCGATCTGACCCTTTCCAGAGCCGCCAGGGTATGGTTCGAGATCATTTCCACCACAGCGTCGATATTCGCAATATGACTCGCAGATAAAATCGGTGTCAGGATGCGTGAAAGGATCTGCACAGTCGTGCCCGGGCTCTTGCTTCCCGCTGCATTCCGGTCATGTTTATCAAGATTGCCAGTCCGCGCAGTATGGGTCAATTCCCACTCCACGCAGTTGGTCAATTCCTGGTCTTCATATAAACCGGTATGCAGGTATTTGGCAATCTCATTCACGATCGCCCCAGCCAGCTTGCCGCTCTTTTTTCCCTGAGTCGATTTGAACTCTTGAGCGCCGTGCGCAAAAGCGCCGTGCAAAAAACACTGGGACAGTAAATTCGATAAGTACTCAACCTCGGGTTTCAAATTTTCCTGCGACACTTCGGGTAACAGGTTTTGCGCGATCCTGACCGCGTCCTTGATGTAACACTCCTGGATTTTTTCGAAATTGCGGTCGGAGGTCTGTATGATTTTTCCCGAACCAACCCGGTTTTTCATGATTCCCAGATAAAGGGTCAGTTCAATATGGGTCTGGTCGAACAGGTTTCGCCGGTATTTTGTTTCCATGCTTCTGATCAAGATTTCACAGGCCGGCAAATTCATGCTCCTGATGAAATCTTGCGCCTGAAAATAAAAAATGCTCCTTTCAACCTCCTGCAGATCGATATCATCCAGCGGCAGGACGCAGGCCTGGATCAAAAAATTTTGTCCCAGGTTTTGAAAGAGAATTTCCTGCATGGCAGCCCGAATTTTCAACTCTTCGCCTGCCAAATGGAAAGCGGTATTCCGTTTCGCATCCAGAGAAAGGGAAAAAGCTTTCAGCCAATCGCGAACTTTTTCAATATCCCGGTAGAAACTGGTATAGGAGATACCTGTTGTCGTGCGGATTTCGGCCGGCGGCAGCCCCTTGCCGGAAGTGAGGATGATCTGAATCAGCAATCTCACCCTTTCCTTCTGGTTCAACGTGCTGAGGTCTTCTTGGTTGGACTGGACCAAAGTCAGCAGTTCCTGCCTCGCCTGTTCGGAAATTTGAACAAGGATGCCTTCGTTCGGTTTTTGTTGAATTTCCACCCCGTTGAACGCCAGGCAGGCTTGTACTTTTTTAACGGAGTAGCGCGCCTGCGCCACCGATAAATTGAGTCTGTCTGCCAGATGTTGCGCGCTGACAGGCGCAGTCTGAATTAATAATTCAGCCAGCACTTTTTTGCTGTTTGAAGACAGGCACGCAATTAATTTATGAAACATCTTCCTCCGGAAGGGAAAGACTTCATTTTCATTTTAAGGTTTTTTAGTCAGGATAGAGTCTCCATTATTAAAACATCTAATCAGCGAATTGTGAAACAGAACGGACGGGGAATAGATGCTAAACTGTCGAAGAATCACACATTCATTAAGGATCATGCTGATGAGCTTACCGATTTTTTCAAGCGAAATGATTTTCATCCATCCGGAACTCAAGGAATACAACCAGAAAGAGGCGATTCGGTTTTTGTGTTCCAAAATGGTTGAACAAAAATTTGTGACAGACGAGTACTTCGACCACGTGATAGCCAGAGAAGCCATCCACCCTACCGGCTTACCCACGCTGCCGGTCGCCTCTGCCGTCCCGCATGCTGATCCGATCGGCGTTTGCCAGACCGGTATTGCCCTGGCGGTTCTGAACCGGCCTGTTACTTTCAACGCGATGGATAACCCCAAACAGGAACTGGATGTTTCCATTGTCTTTCTCATGGCTTTTATTAAGGGAGATCAGGTCGCGGTGCTGCGCTGGATTTCCAATGTTTTAGGCAACCAGCAAATCGTCAAGGAGATTGCCGGCGTGAAAGATGCCGGCAGCGCTTTCCGGATACTCGAACCCTTTTTAAAAAATAATCATGAAAGCAGAGGATAAAGTATGTCACAAATTGGAAAAGATTTTCGTTTGGCGCAAATCATCAACCAGAAAAGCGGAAAGCAGGTATGTGTGGCGATGGACCACAGCCCGGCAATTGGGCCGTGCGAAGGGCTGATCGATCCGGTGGCCACGATCGCGGCGGTCTGCGCCGGCAAGCCGGATACCATATTCACGCACTTCGGCAACATTAAAAAGGCCATGCCGCTGCTGGCAGCCAACCGGCTGCCTTTCCTGCTCTCGATCTCAACCGCTACCAATAAGAGCGCCGATCCGGCCAGGGTGTATCTGGTGGACAGCGTGGAACACGCCCTGCAGATTGGCGCTTGCGGTGTATCCATGCGCATCTTTGTCGGTGCTCCGTACGATTATGAAATGATCCAAAATCTATCCGAAGTCGCGCTGGAATGCGAGCAGGCCGGCATGCCCCTCATGGCCATGATGTACCCGCACGGTTCGGAAAACATGCTGAACCCCGAACATTTAAAACACGCGGCCAGGATCGGCGCGGAATTGGGCGCTGACATCGTCAAGACATACTACACCGGCGATCCGGAGACATTCCGGCAGGTTACTGAAGCTTGCCCGGTGCCGATTGTCATGTCCGGCGGGCCGAAAGCCGATGAACCCATCGATTTTCTCAACATGGTCAAAGGCGCCATGGATGGCGGGGCAATGGGCATCGCAGTTGGCAGGAATGTCTGGCAAAGCCCGCAGCCAGCGAAGATGCTGGAAGCGATCAACCTGGTTGTGCATGCAGGCCAACATCCGCAGGCCGCATTCGAGAAAGTATTTTAGAGACAGGAGAGCTTCATGGAATCTAAAAGGACTTATAAAATCGCCTCGGTTTGCGGTTCGGGCTACGCCACCTCGGGTTGGATCGCAGCCCGCCTGAAAGACGCGCTGGCGGAAAAAAACATTGAAGTGGAAATCACCGAAGTGAAGGTCATGGACCTGGCTATGGTTGTGGATAACTTCGACCTGATCGTTTCCGCTTCGGAATTGAGTGATATTTACAGTGTGCCGGTTGTGGCCAGCTCCTCGATTATTACTGGTATCGGTTTTGATTAAACCATTTCAAAAATTATTGGAAAAATAAAGGAGGTGAATGATCGGAAATAAACAGTAATTCGCACGATAATTTTTTTAAAATTTAAACGGAGGTAGTAAATGAGTGCAATAACAGATGCAATTGGTGTGTTTTTTGGATGGATCAATTCCCTGGGCGCAACCGTCATTTTGCCCATCGCGCTTTTCTTCATTGGTATCGCATTTAAATTGAAACCGGGCCAGGCCTTTGTCAATGGTTTGAAAGTGGGCATCGGCTTCTTCGGGTTGAACGTCATGATCGGCGTTGTAGCATCCAACATCGGCCCGCTGGCATCCGCTATCGTGGAGCGCACTGGTCTGGCGCTTTCAATCCCGGATGTGGGCGTCAGTCTGCATTTCCCGATCGCGTTCGCCTTGCCAGCCGCGGCGTTCATGATCCCGCTCGGCATCCTGGTCAACGTGGTCATGCTGCTGCTGAAACTGACCAAGACAGTGGATATCGACGTATGGAATTTCTGGCCCTGGATGTTTTCGTGGGCTTGCGTGCAGGGAATGACCGGCAGCGCCTTCTTCGGATTCCTGGCCTTTGTCTTCACGGGGGTGGTTTCCCTGATTCTGGGCGACTTGCAGGCGAAATACATTGAAAAGCATTACAACATGCCGGGAATCTCCTTCCCGCATCCCTTCTCGTCCTTCTTCGGATTGCTGGCTTGGCCGTTCATGTGGTTGTTCGACCGCATCCCCGGCATCAAGGATTGGAACGCCGATATCGAATCGCTGCAAAAGAAGATCGGCCCGCTGGGCAACTCGACCGTATTCGGATTGGTGATCGGTGTTGTGCTTTCCTTGGTCGCGGGCTATGATGCGATCAAAGCCCTGCAAACCGGTGTGATCGTGGCTGCCATCATGTTGTTGATGCCGGAAATGATTAAAAACCTGATGTCGGGGTTGTTCCCCATCTCGGAAGCCGCCCGCAAATACCTGTCTGAAAAATTCCCCGGCCGTGAATTCTACATCGGCCTGGATTGCGCGGTAGGCGTGGCGCAGCCCTCGGCCATCGTGGTGGCAGTGCTGCTGATCCCCATCACCCTGCTGCTGGCCGCCGTCCTGCCGGGCAACAAACTGCTGCCCCTGGCAGACCTGGCGTTCCTGGGTTTCTGGGTTGCCATGCCAATGGCTATGTTCAAGAACA
>CAZDUN010000021.1:0-16198 GCA_964508615.1 uncultured Pelolinea sp.
CATATCCTCGGCCGGCGTGGTGCTGCCCTCATCCATCCATTCGATATCCCCGCCGCTCAGCAGGATATGCGCGGCTTTGCCCTCTTTATACATTTGCGCGGCATACATCACCCGGTCGCCGGCGCCATTGAGTTCCACGGTTGTGCGCGGGTAGCTGGCTGGTTCCGTTCCCCCGCCCAGCACCACCATGACCTCTTCGTTAGGAATTTCCTCGGGCGTCAGGTGTTTCAATTCCAGTGAGCGCGCCAACAGGTTGGAGAACCCGGTGGTGCTGCACAACCACAAAATGACCAGCGCGCTGATCATCAGAATCAGGCTGGCTTTGCGGTTGTAGGCCACCAGCAGGGCGGTCAAGAGCAGCACGCAGGCTAATCCCAATGGATAAACAAACAGGGGCAGTAATTTGGACAGGAGAATGAACATAGAATCCTTATTTCATTTGGGAATTTGTTCCGATTGTAACATGCCCTGCCCATCACCGCCGATTTCGGCTACAATTGCAAGCCGAAAAAATCGCCAATCACGCAACTGCCGCTGGAAATGACCGCTGGAGATGGGTGACTGTTGGCCGATTTAAATAATCAACGTAATGGTGAAAAATGGGAAAATACGGTCACTTGGGGGCAGTTTTATGGGATATGGATGGTGTGTTGGTTAACACGCGCGCAGCCCATTTCATGGCATTCGACCAGGTCTTTAGAGATTTCGGAATTGAGATTAAGAACGATGGTTACCAGAATTTATTTGGTATGACCAATCAACAGATCATCCTGACGTTAACCAATGGTGATTTGGAGCCTGCCCTGGTTTCCAGGCTCGATCGCGAAAAAGATGTGCGCTTCCGCCAGGTCGTGGCAGCCCAGGCTATGCTTACGGTCGGGGTCGTGGAATGGCTGAAGGAGTTCAAGCAAAGCCAGATTCGTCAGGCGGTTGCCTCATCCGGTTCCAGGGATAACATTCATGCCATACTGGATGCCATGCAAATACGGCCTTTTTTTGACGCAATTGCTAGCGGCGATGAGTGCGCCAGCAAACCTGACCCGGCTGTATTTCTCGCGGCGGCGAAGGAATTGAAAGTAGAACCAGAAGATTGCCTGGTGATCGAGGATTCGCTGGTCGGCGTGCAGGCTGCCGTCGCGGCGGGGATGAAATGTGTGGCGATCACCACTTCCTATCCCCGCGAACGGTTAAGCTTGGCCAGCACGGTCATTGATGAATTCGATGCGGACAGTTTGAACCTGGCTCGAAATTTGTTTTTCTCCGTAAATAAGTAGATATAAATTCTAATAATTCGTCGATTGTTTTGCCTGTTTTCAGGACATATAATCCTGTTTGATGGCAAAAACACATGAATTATTGGGTGAGTTGCGCCTGGTATTCTCAGGCAAAAATTCTATTTTTGATTCGGTCCTACCAACGCTGCTGTTTGTGATCGCCAACGCGATCTTCGGTTTCACTGTCGCGTTCTGGATCTCGTTGAGCAGCAGCCTGGCCGTCACGATTTATCGGTTGGCCCGGCGCCAGCCGTTGCGCTATGCCCTGGGCGGTTTGGGAGCGGCCCTGCTGGCGATTGGGTTGACACGCTTATTAAACAGCGCGCAAGCATATTACCTGCCATCGCTCGTGAACGGGGCGCTGACGGTCATCGTTCTGCTGGGCAGCATCGTGGTAAAAAGACCGGCGGTTGCATTCACCAGCTATATAACGCGGCGCTGGCCATTACAATGGTATTGGCACCCGCAGGTGCGTCCGGCCTACAGCGAGGTGACCGCTATTTGGGTAGTTTATTCGGCGATAAAACTCGTTGTGCAGTTCACACTCTATCAAGAAAAAAACCTGAACGCGCTGGCCGTCTTTAACCTGGTCAGCGGCTGGCCGGCTTTGATCGCGCTGTTGGTGGTCAGTTATGTTTACGGGTTGAAACGCCTGGATGGTTTGCGCGGCCCGAGCGTGGTGGAATTTCAAAATGGAACCCCGCCGCCCTGGGAAGGGCAAAAAAGAGGATTTTAATTCTTTTTCCCAATGGATCACACAATTGACCTCGCACCCGCTAAAACGCAAGGGGATGATCTCTTCAGGGCTTTGATACAATACTTATCTTCAAGGATGTTGTCCGGTTTATGTCATCACAACTGATCCAATTCTCCGCGTGTTGCGGGTTACCCAAGACCCACCATGCGGATTGATAATACTGAATAACGAATCGGAGGAAATCAATGCAAGCAACCCTACAAGATGTGTATCAGGGAATTTTGGATGGCGATCGTGAACAGGTGGTGGCGGGTGTCAGCCAGGCCCTGGAGTCCAACACCAGCGCGGAGGTGATCCTCAAGGAAGGCATGATGACCGCCATGGCGGAGGTCGGCCGGCTTTTCGAAGAGGGTGAATATTTCGTACCGGAATTACTGGTGGCAGCCCGCGCCATGCAGGGCGGCCTGGATATCCTCAAACCGCTGTTGGTGACGGAGGACGTGGAACCGGTTGGCAAAGTGGTGATCGGCACAGTCAAGGGCGACCTGCACGATATCGGCAAGAATCTGGTGGGCATGATGATGCAGGGCGTCGGTTTTGAGGTCAAAGACCTGGGTACGGATGTCGAACCGGCCAAATTTGTGGAAGCGGTCAAAGCCAGCGGAGCTAAACTGGTGGCTATGTCGGCGCTGTTGACCACTACCATGGCCAACATGCCGGCTACTATCGAAGCCTTCAACCAGGCTGGCTTGCGCGGGCAGGTCAAGATCATGGTTGGAGGCGCGCCGGTGACTGATAAATACGCCCAACAAATCGGCGCGGATGGCTACGCGGCCGATGCCAGCCAGGCCGCCAAATTGGCGCTGAGCCTGGTGGGTTAATTCATCTGGATAACCTTACCGTTGGTCAAAGGCTGGAGCATCCTGCTTTCCAGCTTGAAGACCGAGAATGGCATCCCGGCGGCAGCCCACACCTCGCCGTATTCCAATAGGTCCTGGTCGATATAAGTTTCCAGCCTGGTTTGGTGGGCCACAGGCGGCACGCCGCCGATGGAGAATCCGGTCACCTCCTTCACAAAATCAGCATCGGCTTTTTTGATCTCAATTTTCAGATCGCGTGCGACTTTATCAACATTCAAATTGTTCTTGCCGCTGACCAGGAACAGCAAACCCTGCTCTTTTTTATTCTTGAAGATCAAGGACTTGACGATCTGCCCGATCTCGCAGCCAATCGCGTCGGCGGCTTCCTGGGCGGTTTTGGTACTTTCCGGGAATTCAACCACTTCGATCTTGTGCCCGAATTTAAGCAGATAATCTTGAACGATTTTGGATTTCTTTGAGAGTGCCATTGCGCTGCTTTCTGGAGTGAGATGAGATGAAAAATTCGTTGAATTATAACCAACATTGTTTTCCTGTGCTGGCGCCGAGGCGTAAAAAAAACCGCGGATAATCAGCCGCGGTTCAGATGAGCGGGGAGGGAGGGATTCGAACCCTCGGTCGAGGTTTAAGGCCCCGACAATCACTTAGCAGGCGATCCCAATCGGCCACTCTGGCACCTCCCCAGTCAGTCATTATTCAATTGT
The DNA here is from genome assembly GCA_964508615.1 of uncultured Pelolinea sp. Taxonomy (GTDB): domain Bacteria; phylum Chloroflexota; class Anaerolineae; order Anaerolineales; family Anaerolineaceae; genus Pelolinea. The sequence continues at coordinate 3,554 of CAZDUN010000021.1, forward strand.
TAAGGCGGAGGGAGAGGGATTCGAACCCACGGTGAAGCTTTCGCCCCACACCTGTTTTCAAGACAGGCGCCTTAAGCCACTCGGCCATCCCTCCGGATCACTTTCTCCAGCAAGGATAAAAATTTTAACACAAAAATCCTGTTTGGGAGCAGCTTGAGAGAATAATTTCTGCGCGTGTCAGCGCACCTGGATGGCTACTATCGTCGCGTTGTCGTGCCCGCCCTTTTTGAGCGCTTTATACACCAACCGGCGCGCGGTTTTCTCCCAGTCCCCGCAAGTAAGGTTTTCCCTGATTTCCTGATCTGTCAGCAGGTCGCTGATGCCATCGCTGGCCAACGCCACAATGTCGCCGGGCTGCAGCACCAGGGTCGGACGCTCAGTGCGCTCTCCACGCATGCGCAGGTCCACCTGGATCGGGTCGTTGGTTCCCAGGTAGCGGTTGAGCACGTGCGCCAGAGGATGGCTGCGGTCGAGTTTCTTGCCCCCGGTGATTTCAAGCGCGGAGAGTTCTTCAATCCAGGTGTGATCGAAAGTCAACTGGCGGATTTCCTCTTTGCGCAAGAGGTACAGGCGGGAATCGCCCAGGTTGGCAATGTGCATGCGGTTGCCGATGATCAGCGCGCACACGCAGGTCGAACCCATGCCGCGCCATTCTTCATGCACCTGGGCTTGGCGGACGATCTCCCTGTTGGCTTCTACAAAAGCCCGGATTAACACTTCCTGTGGATGATCCAAATTCGAGCAGCCGGCAACGACCCCCTCGATGATTTCAACGCAGATGCGCGAGGCGATCTCGCCGGCTTGATGCCCGCCCACGCCGTCGGCCACGATAGCCAGGATGATATCCGTTCCATCCGCGCGGAATGCCCGCGCCAAAAAGCTGTCTTCGTTGTTGGCTCTCACCAAGCCTTTATGACTGAAAGCAGTGAGCGGGAAATGGGCTTGCTCTAGAGATTTCAACCAGCGTTCATTTTCCATTCGATTATCCCTGGCTGATAGAACCGATCCGGTATCGGAAAGTGAGGCTGCCGATCTGAATCAGGTCGCCCTGGTGCAGCAGGACGCCGGCTTTTGAAACCGGCGCGAAATTGACCCAGGTGCCGGTCTCCGAATCCAGGTCAGCAATGCTGACAGAACCGCGCTCATTCCTCATCAATTTTGCATGCTGCGGGCTGGCAGCCGAAGGCGGCAGGACAACCCCGCATTGGGCTGCGTCGCTGCCGAGAATGATCTCCGGCTTTTCCAGGTAAATTTCACGGAGGTTAGCGGGAGGTGCTTCCTTCCCAGCCCAAAGCAGAGCTGGCGCGGTTTCCTGATTTGAACCAGGCGCGTTATTTTCCCTGGATTGCATGCTGAGATAATCCGTATCCACAACCGAACCTAGGCCGGGAACGCTTTGCAGCATGGGGTCCTGCAACGCTGCCTCGCCTTCAAATATGTCCCCCGCTTCTTTACGCCGGGCCAGCCAGCGTTTGCGCAGCCGCAAGCCGGCATAGAGCGAACCACCGGCCGCGATGATGCTCAATGGAATCCAGCCGCCCTGGTTGACAAACTTCAAAATCCCGGTCAGCCAATCCGGGTAAGGGGAGGCTACCAGGATCATCACGGCGGCCGGAGGGCTGATGTTGCGGAAACCGAGGATATCCTCCACTTCCACTGCCACCAAGTGTTCTCCGCTGTATTGATACTCCTCCAATTGCCAGCCGAAATATTCGAAAGGTTCTTCGGTGTTTTCTACAACCATTTCGCCGTCCGCGTACAGGCGGGATGCTTTCAATTGGCGTTCATAGCCATCCGGAAAGGTGATGGCTGCCTGCAGCGTGATCACGGCGGGTTGCAGCATTTTTCCACTGCCATCCGCCGATTCGCTGTACGCGCGTCTGATTTCCGGCGGCAGGTTGGTCAAAACCGCAGTGGGAAGGTTTAAATCGATTGAAAATTGCATTTCAGGCGTCTCGGCGGACAGATTGCCGAATACTGACGTAACGCGTATGGTGTGGTCGCCGCTTTGGTTGACGGCCGAGGTGTAACGCAAGCGGTATATATTGCGCATGCGCCCGACATACTCTTCTGCGTCCGGCGCGGCGCTGCCTTCCATATAAAACAAGAATCTGCCGCCGGTGGTGGTTGCCAATTGGTTGAGATATTGCAGCGCCGGCGCGTTGGAGGCGGTTTCAGGCGCGACCAGCCACACATTCACCGGAACGCCGATCTCCTGCGCGCGCGCCTGGATGGAAGCGATCTTGGCCAGGTCCTGGTCGAGCGGCAGGGGCGTGATGTACAGGATGGCTGGCTTGCTTTGGGCGATCAGGCTCGGTTTGGCGGCGATTTCCAGCGCTGATGACAGGCTTTCCAGGTTCGGTTCGAAATTGAACAGGTTGGGTTTGTAATTTTGCAGGATGTTGGTGAACGATGTTTTCTCCTGCGATTTTTCCACCAAAACCCCTTCATTGCTGACCAGGCTGTATTGATTGGCGGCTGTGCTCTGGATGCCATTCAGCCAGGTGGCGAGCGAATACACCGTCTCCTCATAACGGGTGGGCAGCGTGGCGTTTTGGCGGTTGCTGAGCGTGGCGCCCAGATTGAAGGCGATGATGGTATGCAAGCCCGGTTCCAGTTCCTGGACTTCGTTCAACGTGCGCTGGTAGCCATCTTCGAAAACAGAAAAATGGTCCAGGTCCATGCCCGGGATGAATTTCCCCTGGCTGTCATAAGCGTCGAGAAACAAGGTTATCTTGGGAAACTGACTGAGGTCAAGCGTTTCCATGCGTAAATTCAGGCTGCTTTGCGCCTGGATGGGAGACACGGCCGCCAGCAGGCTGGCTGCGCAGAATGCCAATAACAGGAAAAATTTTTCTGAGGATCGCTTGGTGAGCATCACGCTTATTTTAATGTCTTTTGGCAGGTTCGGGATTCCCCCCGCCGCATGTTACCCGATGGTTCAAGGGTAAATTCCCTGCTCGTTGAGCGCGTCCACGCAGGGTTGGAAATCATTATGGTATTTCAGGCAGGTATAAAGGTCTTGGATGCCTTCATCCTTGTCGCCAATGGCAATGTACGCCAGGCCGCGCCAGTAATAACTTTCCTCCAGCGCCGGTTCATCGTCCCGCACCATTTCGATGGAATTCTTGGTAGCCTTTTCGATCACGTCCGCGTATCGTCCGGTGTAGTAATATGCCAGGTAAGGGCCGGTCTGGTACCACAAAATGCGGTAGGGAATGGTGCTTTCGTCCGGGAGGGAATCATACAACTCGAAAGCCAGGTCATAAGCCTTGGAGGCGCCGCTGTAATCGCGCAATTTGACCAGGTTGCTGCCATAGTTGAACAATGCAAAAAATCGCTCCACACCCGTCGTTTGGTAAAAATCCAATTGAGCTTTTTCCAACGCGTTCTGGTAATTGCGGTATTCGTCCCGGTCTTCTCCTAGCAGATTCAGCACGTCGTTTTCCAGGTTTGGTGGATAAACTACCATGTAAAGATAGTTGAATGAGCGCCATTCGCTCAAGAAGGAATCATAAGGCTGCTGGTAATCCGGTTCGATGTACGAGTCCTGGGCGATGAAATAACCACCCATATCGTTATAACCGGTTAATACCTGGTAGTGGCCCATCCAGGTGATGCTGTAATAGATATCCCTGAACAAGGGACCTTTTTCCACGATGACCGGGAAACCGGCCGCGATGAACTGTTTGAGAATATCCAGGCTGCCGCCTACGCGCACGATCATACCCATTCCGGCTTCTTCTTCCGCGAAGACTTCCAGCTCATAGGGGGTGATGTTTTTATCCTTGGTGTAGGTCCTGACGCCGGCTGCAACGTCATCGTGCGTGCCCTCCCAACCCCAATAAGAGAGCGTCATGGCCAAGTTGGCCGGCCCGCAGTAATTCCAGCGATTGTGCTGCGAAAAATAATTGCCGCCGTCAATCGAGAATGCCAGCGGGATGGGCGCGAAAGTGGCGGTGGGAACCGCGCTGGCGGATGGATTGGTCGGCGCGGGAGTCATGGTGGCGACGTTTGGGCTGGGAATAGCCAGCGCGTCTTCCACCGGGCTGCCATCACCTGAAAACGTCACGGCCTGGGGTGGATGCAGCCATACGCGCACGCGCCCCACCCATTGGTTAACATGCCAGCCCAGGCTTTCCTGGAAAGTTGGGTTGAGCAGCAAGGCATAACTGATGATCGTTGCGGCTAATAAAAGGACAACGGTAATGATCAGCCAACGTTTGGACATGCGGCGATTATAACATCCATTAGATAATTAGGACAAAATTAGTCAGAATTATTTTCGGCGGGCTGTAATGACCAGGTTATCGCTGGCGGTTGGTGAAAAAGCCTGGGTGCCCATAAAGCCGTAACTGGTAATATCTGAAAAACCGCTGTCTTCCAGCAAACCAGCCAGGGTTTCCTGTTTCAGCGGGTAGAGCCGGGTTGTCGAAATGCGCTGCTGCCAGCCGCCCTTGCCCCTGCGGTGCAGGCGCGCGATATTGAAAGTGATCAGGCCGTCGTGGTCGAAATCATAGAATCTGAGAAAAACCCACTCCTGCGAACTCTCCCGTCGATTTTGCGGCTCCATCCAGCGCTCTTTTTTATCCACGATCGCGTCGAAATTGCGGTTCTGGATGATCACGCCCCCGCCCGGCCGCAGGCAGTTGGCGAAATCCCACAAGGCGGCCTGGATCTGCTTGAGGGTGAGCAGATGTGGCAGCGAGTTACCCAAACAAAGGATCAAGTTGAAAGGGAATTCGGGTTCGCTGTGAAAATCACGCGCCAGGCTGCCGAAGGCGGATTCGAGGAAGGTGACCTTCACCCCGGCGGCTTGGGCATTTTCGCGCGCTTTTGCCAGCATGCCGGGGCTGGCATCCGACCCGCAGGCGGTATAGCCTTGTTTTGCCAGCTCAATCGCGTGCATGCCGCTGCCGCAGGCAGTATCCAGTACGCGCGCTGTTTTGGGGGAAGTCCCTACGATCTCCTTCAGGTTTGCCAGGATGAACGGCATTTCAGCCTGCAGGCGCGTCTGCCAATCAACAAAGCGGTCGTAATCCTGGCTGAAATCATCATAAGCTTCTATGCTCATATTTTCATTCTATCCCGTAATTACGTGATAATGGCCTTCAAACAGCCCCTTGAAGATAGAAAGATGAATACAATAATTGAACGAGAAAAGCAGCGAGACTTATTCCACCAGGCCGTAGCGCAGCGCCAGGACAGCCGCCTGGGTACGATCTTCAACTTCCAGCTTTTCCAGGATGGCGCTGACGTAATTGCGCACGGTTCCCTCGGAAAGGAAGAGCGTTTGTGCGATTTCCGCGTTGGCCATGCCGTGCGTAATCAATTTAAGGATCTCGCGTTCGCGCTCGGAAAGATTCTGTCCCAGGGTCGAATCACCCGGCATTGCCTGCTTGGCCAGTTGGTGGAATAATTTTCCGGCCACCTTGGTGTCCACGGGTGTGTTGCCCGCCACGATTTCCTGGATGGCCTGGATCAGCGCTTCACGCGAAGTGTCCTTCAGCAGGTAGCCATCCGCGCCGTTGCGGATGGCATCGAACAGCCAGGCGTCTGCGTCGTAGGTGGTCAGTACCAAAATTTTTATTTCAGGGTGGCATTCTTTGATGGCTTTGGTGGCGTGGATGCCGTTCATGATCGGCATTTTGAGATCCATTAAAACCACGTCCACCGGGTGGTTTTCGACCAGTTCCACGGCTTCAGCGCCGTTATTGGCAACCCCCACTACACTCAGGTTCTCCGCCGTGCTGAGGATGGCTTTCAATCCCTGGCAGACCACTTCCTGGTCGTCGCAAATGATCAACTTAATCATATTTCATCTCTAAAGAAATGGCGATCTCGGTGCCGGTTTTTTCTGCGCTCTGAACAACAAAAGCACCGCCCAACATCTCGATCCTTTCACGCATGCCGCGAATTCCTAATTGTTCCTTTTTTACCTTTTCAGGATTGAAGCCCTTGCCATTGTCTTTTATGATGAATTTTATATGATCCTTTTCCATGAACAGGCTGACCTCGGCCTTTTTTGCGTTGGCGTGCCGCAGGATATTTTCCGCAGCTTCCTGGCTGGTGCGGTACAGCGCGTGGCTGATGTCACCCGGAAGCACATCCATGCTCCTGTCCAGGTGGAAGGTTACACTGAACCCGCCGCGTTCAGCGGCAGATAGGAACACGTTGCGGATGGACTGTGAGAGGCCGTAGGCTTCTAATTCGGACACGCGTAAATCAACTAGGACGCGGCGCGTTTCAGAAAGCCCGTTCTTGGTGTTTTCCAAAGTCTGTGCCAGCATTTCCTTGGCCTGCTCGGGATTGCGGTCGAACAACGCTTTGATGGCTTCCAGCTGCACCGAGGTGCTGCTGAGGGTATGCGCTAGCGTATCATGCAGCTCGCGCGCCAGACGGTTGCGCTCCTGGGTTTGCGCTAATTTTTCGCTGGTCAGGGCGTATTTTTGCAGTTTCTGGTTGGCTTCGATCAGTTGCTCGTGCTGGCTGCGCTGCACCGTTACCAGGCTGTTTTCAATCCAACCCACGATCGCTAGGATCACGCTGCGGGCGAAGCTGCCCATGAAATCCGCCAGCAGGAAAAAGATATCGCGGTTTTCACCACTCACCGCGACGCCGCTTATTTGGGAATCGTTGGTGATATCCCTGATGATGAGAATAAAATCCCTGTTTTGGTCGAGCAGATTCGGAAAAAAATCAGCGATCAAAATGACCAAACAATACATCAAGACGTGCTTCAGCGAATATTGCCAGGCAATGAACACCAGCGGGATGATCAGAAAAAAGATTGCGTCCCAACGCAGCAGCGCGGGAAAACTATCTGGCACAATGCGTCTGACCGAGAACGAAAAAATATGGCGCGAAAGGATGGTGATCAGGGCAACCGCATACAGGATGAATAAAAGCGATCGCTTGGTAACCCGTTGGCCGATCTTTTTTATAGAAATTGTGATGAGGATAAGCCCCATCAGGGCGACCGAACCCAGCGTGAAATAGTCAATGACATCCACCCTCAGATAGTTATTGCGGATGGATAAGAGCGGTGAGAATGAACTTAATAGAAGAAATAGAAGCTGCACCATAATGGACCAGCGCAGGATTTGCAGCACGCGGTGATCGATGTATTCTTTTTGCATACGTGCATATTAACACATATTAATATCCATAAGGGGTGATGGCAGTCATATAAGCCCATGACTGTTTTCACGCGATTTCTTTATCCAATGCATATGCGCTTTTGATTGCCTGCGCTTATGATTGCAGCCTGGGAAAGTTTATTATTCCCTTCATACTATGAGACAGGAGAATTTTAAAAATGGATATCGAGAAAATAAAGACAAAAGTCGCGGCGTTCTATAACGCGCGCAAGAAACTTGTCTGGATTGGAAGCGGTGTGCTGGTGCTCCTCATCCTGGCCGGCATTATCCTTCCGGCAGTTTTTGGATCAAAAGAAGAAGAAGTAGCAACGGAATACGGCCAGGTCACGCGCGGTTCATTGACTGAAACCATCGACGTGGTCGGCACTTTGGAAGCCATTCCCTCGGCCACGCTCACCTGGCAGTCCGGCGGCATTGTGGACTCCTTTGAAGTGCAAGTCGGCGATATGGTCAAAAAGGACGACGTGTTGATGACCTTGACCGAGAGCACGCTGGATGCTTCCATCCTGGAAGCCCAATCCAGCCTGTTGGATGCCCAGGAAACCCTGGAAAACCTCAAGAGCGCCAATACCGATCTTTACACGGCGGCCCAAACGTTGGCTGATGCGGAATACTCGCTGATCCAGTATAAATCCGACCGTGATTATTACAACACCAAGGGCGCTTCCGATGAAACCATCGAAGCGGCGCGCGATGCGTATTATGCTTCCAAGGAAGTCGTTTGGGAAAAGGAAGCCGCATATAATGCTTTGGCAGACCTGGAAGATGACGACCCGGAAAAGATGGCTGCCTATGAAGAAAGGAAAGCTGCCATTGAGGCGCAGAATAAAGCGTTAAGCAACCTGAATTACATCCTGGGCGTTTATTATGATTACGGCGTCGAGACCAACTTCATCGAGTACGATGCCGCTCTGGCGGCAGTTGAAGAGGCGCGCGTGGCCTATAACCGCTATCTCGATCAGAGCGAAGAGATCGCAGCCGCTGAAGCGGCCGTGCAGGCTTTGGTGAACACCATCAATACCGGCAAGATCATCGCGCCTTTTGACGGCACCATCACCGAAATCAACGCGGTGGCCGGCGACCTGATCACCAGCTACGAAGATTCCGCCAACACTACCGCGGCACTGACCATCAGCAATCTGGATAATTTAATGGTCGAGGTGCAAATTTCCGAGGTCGATATCAACAAGGTGGCGGTTGGACAGAAGGCCATCATCACTTTCGATGCGATCGCTAACAAGGAATATTCCGGATACATTTCATCCATTTCGACATCCGGTGAAACGGATGACAACGGCATTGTGCAGTTCTCCGTTTGGGTGAAGGTGGATGACGCGGATGAACAGGTAAAGACCGGTTTCACTTCCGTGGTTAGCATTGTGACAGCCGAAGTTGAAGACGCGCTGCTGGTTCCTTATGATGCGGTGGTCAGCCGCGACGGCTCTTACATGGTCGTCCTGTCCAACAACGATGGCAGCACCACCCTGGTGCCGGTTGAAATCGGCGCGACCTCCGACCTGTACGCCGAGATCACCAGCGGCGAACTGGAAGAAGGCGATACCGTCGTTATCTACAGCTCCAGCGAAGAAAGCGTGTTTGGCATGATGATGATGGGCGGCGGTGGCGGCGGTGGCGGTGAGCCCCCGGCCGGCGGCGGTCCTGGACGGTAGAAAGAAGAATTGACAGGTAAACCGAAATGAAAAAGAATGTTGTAGAAGTTGTTGACCTTGTTAAAACCTACCAGATGGGTGAGATCGAGGTGTACGCCCTGCGCGGCCTTTCCATGAGTGTGAAAAAAGGCGAGGTTATCGCGATCATGGGCCCCTCTGGATCCGGCAAGTCAACTTTGATGAATATGCTGGGCTGCCTTGACCGGCCCACCAGCGGCGAGTATATCTTGAATGGCGAAAACGTCCAAACCATGACTGATGATCAGTTGGCGGATGTGCGCAACCGGCAGGTTGGATTCATTTTCCAATCTTATAACCTGCTCTCGCGCTCCACGGCTGTGGCGAACGTCATGCTGCCGTTGCGCTATCGAAACAATAACGGGCATGGCGACCCGCAGAAAATCGCGCAAGAGCTGCTGACCCGAGTCGGCCTTGAAGATCGCATGAACCATAAACCCTTTGAAATGTCCGGCGGGCAGCAGCAGCGCGTGGCCATTGCGCGCGCGCTGGTGAATGACCCGGCCATCGTTCTGGCGGATGAACCGACCGGCAACCTGGATTCCACTTCCGGAAGGGAGATCATGGATCTGCTGTTGGGATTGAATAAGGAGCGTGGTGTCACACTAATTATAGTTACCCACGACCCCAAAATTGCCGATTTAACCCAGCGGACGGTTCGCATTTTAGATGGAAGGGTTGAAAATGAATAGCTGGAGATTTGTAAAAGAAGCTTTGGAAAGCCTGAGCGCCAATAAATTGCGCACTGGGCTGACCATGCTGGGAATCGTGATCGGCGTGGCGGCGGTGGTCTCCATGATTGCCATTGGCGAAGGCGCTTCATCATCCATCACCAGCTCCATTGAGTCGATGGGCACTAACCTGATCTACGTTTCGCGTGCCTGGGAGAACGCCAACCCGCAAGCACTCACATTGGCGGATGCCGAAGCGATTGTTGAATCCGGCGGTGCGCCAAGCGTATTGGCTGTAGCGCCATCGGTCAGCACCTCGCGTACGGTTGTTTATGGGGACGAGAGTATCTCCACCACGGTCATGGGGGTGACCCCGGATTACGAAACTGTGCGCAATACCACGGTTTCCTCCGGACGCTTTATTAGCGACGAAGATATCGATGGAAAATCGACGGTTGCCGTTTTGGGCAGCGATGTGGTGGAAGAGTTGTTTGGCTCGGACGTAGGCGTCATTGGACAAAAGATTCGCATCAGCAATATGCTGTATGAGGTGGTGGGCATTCTCAAATCATCAGGCGGTTCGGCCGTCGGTTCGGGCGATAACCAAATCATTGTTCCCTTGAGCACCGCGTTATCGCGCCTGGTGGCGCGTTCGAATGCCAACGACGAGGTGGATATGATATCGGTATCCGCGACGGATCCCGATTCGATCGACGCGGCGGTCAGCGAAATCACTTCGATCCTGCGCGCACGCCATAATATCAGCCCGGAAGAGGATGATGATTTCAGAATCCTGTCCATGGAAACCATGACCGAAGCAGCCACATCCATCACCGGTGTTTTGACCGTCTTTTTGGGCGGCATCGCAGCTATCTCGCTGCTGGTCGGCGGCATCGGCATTATGAATATCATGCTGGTATCCGTGATCGAACGCACCAAGGAAATCGGCTTGCGTAAAGCAGTCGGCGCGAAGAACAGCGATATCCTGATGCAATTCATGGTCGAATCGCTGATCATCGGCCTTGTTGGCGGTATTCTGGGCGTGGGCCTGGCCTGGGGTTTGACATCAGTGGTCAAGAATATTGCCGCGGCTTCAAGCTACAACCTGACGCCCGTGATCACGTTCGGCTCGGTTTTGATTGCTGTGTTGTTTTCTGTCGGCGTCGGCCTGGTCTTTGGTATTTACCCGGCCAGCCGCGCATCGAAACTGGAACCTGTGGAAGCCCTGCGTACTGAATAAATGATAACCGGTGAGGCGGGCGACTGCCTCGCCAGTGCGTTGAGAAATGGGTTAAAAAAAAATGAAAATCGATAAAAAATATATAAGCTTCCTGGCGACCCATAAGAAGAAATTGATCTTGATCGGCGCGATTCTGACCGTGCTGACAGTGATGATTGCGCTTGTGCTGCCGATGTTCTCTGGCGGCCCCGGCGTGTCGGAATTCGAGGTCGGCGCGGTTACCCTTGGTTCGATTACTGAGACCGTTGACAGTTTCGGCACGCTGGAAGCACAGCCCTCAACCACGTTGGTCTGGAATTCCAGCGGCGTGGTCGCTGAGTTCGATCTGCAAGTGGGGGATAAGGTGGAAAAGGATGACGTCCTGCTTGAGTTGGAGCCGTCATCCCAGGCCACCTCGATCCTGAATGCATACACAGAATTATTGGAAGCGCAGAATGAGCTGGATTTGCTGACCGCCACGGATAGCGATTATCAGGATGTGCTGGCGGATCTGGTTTACCAGGAAAAAATGCTGATCAATAAACAGGCTGATAAATTGGCCTGGAACTACGGACAATCATCCATGGAACGGGTTGACGCCGTTCGCGATAATTATTATGCCGCGCGGGCGGAAGTCTGGGATTTGGAAGATGCCTATGCAGAAGTGAAATCCCTGCCGGAAGATGATCCGGCCAGGGTGGAAGCCTATGAAGCCCTGCAGGCCGGCATTCTCAAGCGCGACAGCCTGGAGCGCGCGCTCAACCAGATTTTGGGGATCCCTTTCGATATTGCCGTGGAGACGGATTTCATCGAGTATGACCAGCAGGTCTCTAAAGTGGCAGAAGCCCGCGTGGCTTACCAGCGTTACGTGGACGCGAGCGAAGAAATCAGCGCCGCACAGGCGCTGGTGCAGAGCCTGCAGAACCAGGTGAACAAAGCCAAAGTCATTACCCCATTCGATGGAACCGTCACGGAGATCACAGCGGTTGCCGGCGACGTCGTCAGCAGTAATGAAGCTGCCATCCGCATCGATAACCTGGATAATCTGATCGTTGATGTCGATGTTTCTCAGGAAGACATTAACAAGATCCAGGTTGGGCAGGAAGCTGTTTTGACTTTCGATGCGATTTCAAAAAAACAATATACCGGCTTTGTGCAATCCATCTCATCTTCAGGCGAAGCGGACGAATACGGCGTTGTGCAATTCTCAGTGGATATCAAAGTCGAAGATGCCGATGAGGATGTCAAACCCGGTTTCACCGCGGTGGTGAGCATCATCGTCGGCGAGGTTGAAGACAGCCTGCTCGTGCCGAATGATGCGATTAGCGCGCAGGAAGATGGCAGCTACGCTGTCACCCTGATTGGCGATGGCAATACCCTGGAGATTGTACCGGTGGAGATCAGCGCGGAATCCGACGCGTATACCGCCGTGGTTAGCGATCAAATCCAGGAAGGCGACCAGGTTGCCATTTTCACATTGGATTCTTCCAGTGAAACGCCCGGCTTTGGCGCGATGCGCGGTGCGGGTGGAGGCGTGTTCGGCGGCGTCTTTAGAACGCTGCGCTAAGTTAAAGCAAGAAATGAGGGACCGGTGTGGTTTCCGGTCTCTCAGGTAAAAAAAGATCTCAAGCGGGGTGGATTTTCTGGAATTATAAGAGGATCGAGATGAAGAAATTATTGACCACGGTCATGGTGATCATGCTGGCTTTGGGATTGATGGGGATCATCCTGGGGATCAGCGTGGGGCTTTACCGCAATGATCGGCTTGCCCAACTGCAAGAGATTGGCAGCCTGGAGGAGAACCTGCAGAAATCGGGTAACTACACCTCCGCTGCCGATTTACTGTTGCGATCCAATTTGCATATTTTCTTATTGGGGAGCGGTGCATTGCTGACCTTGATCAGCGC
>CAZDUN010000021.1:16208-22943 GCA_964508615.1 uncultured Pelolinea sp.
TTTTAAGCGGGGTTTTAAAACCCAATCGAGGTCGCATTGTTTTTAATCAAATTGCGAAATTCAATGTAAAAAAAGGCCGGAAAACCGGCCTTTTTACACACCCATTCTTATTCCCGCCAATATCCACGCCATATCTTTTGAATGTCACGGGAGGTGATGAAAGCGCCCGGATCGCACTCCAAAACCGTGGTCTGGACTTCCGGCACGAATTTCCTTTGAACGCTGCATTCCAGGATGGACACGCTGCCATCCTTGCCGCGCGCCGGGATCTCGGTTACGGCGTGGCCCTGGTTGCGCAATTTCTCCGCCAATGCCTGGCCGCGCACCGAGCTGATGATGGTCATATTCACAAAGCCAAACGCCAGCCGTTTTTCAATCATCATGCCGATCACATTGCCGGTGGCAAAACCAAACGAATAAGCGATGATCTTGACCGGGTTATCGAGGTCGCTCATCACTGAACCGAGCGCGAGCACGAATGTTACCGTCTGCAGCACGCCCAGGATCCAGGTGATCGTGCGCATGCCGCGCACCACGGTCAGCATGCGGACAGTATCCAGCGCCATATTCAATACGCGCGTGAAGAAGATGATCGATGCGACCACCCAAATGTTTTGTGCTGCTAAAAAGTGTTCCATCTAATTAACCTTGATTTATTTTTCCCTGAATGCTGGTAGATACATTTTCGAAAGATATTCTTTCACCATCCTGCGGGTGTTGAACTGCCAGGAAAGCGATCGCATGTTTTCCTTGATCTTCGCGATCCACATGGGGGAAGCGTCTCCCATTGATCGCGTCTGGTAATACAGCGGGATGATTTCATTTTCCAGCGTGTTGTACAGGCTGGCGGAGTCCATCTTATCCTGCTTGTTGGGGTCTTCATAGTCTTCGTCGCTGCCGATCGCCCAGCCGTTGCTGCCGTTGAATCCCTCGCGCCACCAACCGTCTAGCACTGAGAAATTCAAAGTGCCGTTGATGGCGGCTTTCATGCCGGAAGTGCCGGAGGCTTCGTTGGGACGGCGGGGTGTGTTCATCCACACGTCCACGCCCTGCACCAACAGGCGCGCGATGTTGAGGTCGTAATCCTCGAGAAAGACGATACGCCCGCTGCTGCGCGGGTCTTTGGCCACGCGATACACTTTCTGAATCAACAGCTTGCCGGGTTCGTCGGCAGGATGCGCCTTGCCGGCCAGGATGATTTGCACCGGGCGGTCATAATCGTTGATCAGAGCCAGCAGGCGGTCATAATCGGAGAAGAAAAGGTCCGCGCGTTTGTAGGTGGCGAAGCGCCGCGCGAAACCGATCGTCAGCGAATACTGGTCCAACATAACGCCGTCGGCGATAACCTGGCTGGCGTGATGCTTGCTGCTCTGCCAATTCTCGCGCGCGTTCTCAATGGCGTAGTTGATCAATTTACGCTTCAGGTGACGGCGTACGTCCCAGAGTTCCAAATCCGGGATCTGCTCGACGCGCATCCACAGATCCGGATCGTCCATGTGCTCCATCCAATCCATGCCCAAATATCGGTCAAACAGCAGGCGCATGCGCCTGGCCAGCCAAAAGCCCATGTGCACACCGTTGGTGATGTGCTGAATGGGAACGTCCTTGGCTTCCCGCTCCGGCCACAAGAAGTTCCACATCTTGCGCGCCACCTCGCCGTGCAGTTCTGAGACAGCGTTGCAGCGTTCGGACAGATGCAGGGCAAGCACGGGCATGCTGAAAGTATCGCCCCAGGATTGCGTTTGTTTACCAAGGTCAACGAACTGGTCGCGCGTCAGTTTCACCTCTTCCCAATAACTGGGGAAGTATTTATCGATCAGCCAGATGGGGAACTGGTCATTCCCGGCAGGTACCGGCGTGTGGGTGGTGAAAATATTGGTCTGGCGCAGTTTGGCTGCAGCTTCCGCGAATGGCATACCGACTGCCACCAATTCGCGCACGTTTTCCAGCGTCAAAAAAGCCGAATGTCCTTCGTTCATGTGCCAGAGATCCGGCTTGTATCCCAATTTGCGGATGGCGCGCACGCCGCCTATGCCCAGCAGCATTTCCTGCGAGATCCTGATCTCCAGGTCGCTGCTGTACAGGCGCGAGGTCAGGTGGCGGTCGTTTTGCTGGTTCTGCGGGATGTTGGAATCCAGCAGGAAAAGCGGCACCCGCCCCACCTGCAGCATCCAGATGCGCGCGGAGACTTTGCGCCCCGGCAGTTCAACCGACGCCGTCACGGGTTTCCCTTTTTCATCCACGATGGCGATGATGGGCATTTCTTCGAAGTTAAAGTGGTAGTTGCTGGTTTCCTGCCAGCCGTCTTCAGTGATCTTCTGAACGAAGTAGCCTTGTTTATAAATGAAACCAACCCCGATCAGGGGCAAGCCCAGGTCGCTGGCTTCCTTGAGGTGATCGCCCGCCAGGATGCCCAATCCGCCCGCGTAGAACGGCATGGATTCATGCAAGCCGAATTCAAAGGAAAAATAAGCGATCTGGCGATCTTTCAGGTCAGGATATTGCTGGGCAAACCAGGTATCTTTATTTGCCATATAAGCGTCGAATTCCACCATGACCCGGTCGTATTCTTCCAGGAAATATTTATCCTTGACCGCGGCTGCCAATTTTTCTTTATCAACCTGATGGAGAAAGGCGATCGGGTTGTGATTGACTTTTTCCCACAGCCGGCGATCCAACTGCAGGTAGATGCGCAGCCCATGTGGATTCCAGACCCACCAGAGGTTGTAGGCAAGCTCGCCCAGGCGGTTGATCCGTTCGGGCAAATGATAATGATTGGGGAAAACCTTATGGAAATTAATGGCCATTGATTAAGAACTCCTGAAAAAAACAGCGCGAGATTTTATCACATTATCCGATTAATTTTACTCTACTGATAACCCCGATAAACGCGAAAGGTATTATATGACGATTCCTGTAATTTCTGGATTAAAAATCCAGTCAATATCCATTTTCTTATTCTAAGGGACTGTCATCCTTTATAATTGCGTTGGGGTAAAAAACATCACAGGAAGGAGGAACACAAATGCCGGAAGCAACCTATCATTTTCCACAGGGATTCCTGTGGGGCACGGCCACCTCATCGCACCAGGTGGAGGGCGGCAACATCAATAACAACTGGTATGCCTGGGAAAACGAAGCGGGCCGCATCGCCCAGGGGCAGAAGTGCGGGCTGGCCTGCGACTGGTGGGGCGGGCGCTGGAAGGAAGACCTGGAGAACGCCGCGAAGTATCACCAGAATTCACACCGGCTTTCAATTGAATGGAGCCGCGTCCAGCCGCGCCCGGATCGCTGGGACGAGGACGCGCTTGAATATTACCGCCGTATCATCAAGGGCATGCTCAAACTGGGATTGAAGCCGATGGTCACGCTGCACCATTTTACCGATCCGTTGTGGCTGTATGAAAACGGCTGCTGGGAAAACGATAAAGCCCCCGCGTATTTCGTGGAATACGTCAGAAAAGTGGTGCCCGCTTTGAAGGATCTGGTCGATCTGTGGGTCACGATCAATGAACCGGCAGTATATGTAACCGGCGGATACGTGGGCGGCGGGTTTCCGCCCGGCAGGAACGACATGGGAGCCGCATTCAAGGTGATGAGCAACCTGTTAAAAGGCCACGCGGCTGCTTACCGCGCCATCCATGAACTGCAGCCCGCGGCAGAGGTCGGCTATGCCAAGAATTTCCGCGGATTCGAGCCGGCTCGCGCCTGGTTCCCGCCGGACGTCTGGATGGCGAAATTCAATCATGCCAGCTTCAACGAAGCCTTTTCCGATGCGCTGGTGAACGGGAAGATTAATTTTGCCATGAAGAGCGAAATGGTGCCCGAGGCGATCGGCACGCAGGATTTTGTTGGCATCAATTACTATACCGTTGACCAGGTGGTCTTCAAACCGTTGGCCGTAAAGGATGTCTTCAGCCGCCGGTTTTACGCGCCTGGTTCGCAATTGAGCGAGACTGGCTTCATCGCCAACCTGCCGCGCGGATTGGCGGCGGCCATGAAATGGGCGAAGAAATTCAATCTCCCCATTTATATCACCGAGAATGGCGTGGAGGATTCCAGGGATACGCTGCGGCCGCAATATACCATCGAACATCTGCACGAGGTCTGGAAGGCTGCGAATTTCAACTGGAACATCAAGGGGTATTTCCACTGGTCGCAGGTGGATAACTTTGAATGGGAACGCGCCTGGACGCAGCGCTTCGGCTTGTGGGGGCTGGACTTGGAAACCCAAAAGCGCGTCCACCGCCCGAGCGTAGAGCTTTATGGCGAGATCTGCCGGCAGAATGCCATCAGCTCGGATACTGTGCGTAAATACGCCCCAGCGGCATTCGAAAAGTTGTTTCCGGGATGATTACTTGAGTAAAGTGGTTTTATCCTAAAGGGAGTATGATTAGCCATTACTTTACAATTATGGGTATATCGTATGCGTAATAAAAAAGTTCTGACTCTTATATTGGTATTGGCAGCCGTGTGGATTTCCGCCTCGGCCTTTGTCCACCCGCTGGCAGCCGATGATCCTGTACCCACGCCCGCGCAGCCATCCCTGATCGAGGCGGGTACGCTGCCCTGCGACCCATCCGCTGTGCATGGCTTGTATTTCTATTCGACTGATTGCCCGCATTGCATGGCAACCCTGAGCAGCGTGCTGCTGCCCATGCAGAATGAATTCGGCACCCGCCTGGATATCCGCCTGGTGGAGATCGATTATGCCGATAATTACGAGCTGTTGATCAAGGCCGAGGAATATTACGGCGTGAAAGCGGATGAACGCGCCATACCAACCCTGATCATCGATGGGAAAGTGCTGATTGGTTCGGAAGAAATTGGCGCTGAGGTACGCGGGATTGTGGAAAGCGGCATCCTGGGCGGCGGGATTGCCTGGCCGGATATCCCCGGTTTCGATCCATCCGCCATCATCTCGGCAGAAAACGCTGCTGCCGGTTCCGAGATCTGCTCGCTGGATTCGGGCGAAACCTGCGATACCGGCGCGCCCATTTACGCGGCTTATTTTTACCAGACCGGCTGCGATAGCTGCAGCCGCGTGGAAGCTGACCTGGCTTACCTGCGCAGTCGATACCCCCAAATGATTGTCGAGAAGTTCAACGTGTACGACCATCCCGGCCTTGGCATGTGGCTGGCTGAACGCGCTGGCCGCGACGGGGCGGATTTTCACACGCCAGCTGTTTTCATTGGCAACCAGGCCTGGATCGGGGAAGCAGAGATCACCCCGGAGGCCATCGAAGTCGCGCTGCAGTGCTACCAGCAGGAAGGCTCGCCCAAGGTGTGGGAGGCTTACGATCCGCAAGCCGGCAGCTCGGATATCGTCGAGCAATTCCGCTCAATGAGCTGGCTGACGGTGGTTTTTGCCGGTTTAGTGGACGGCCTGAATCCATGCGCCTTTGCCACCCTGATCTTTTTTATCTCGTACCTGACGTTATCCGGTCGCAAAGGCCGTGAAGTGATCTTTGTGGGCGTGTCTTTTACGTTGGGCGTTTTCCTGGCATACCTGGTGATCGGACTGGGTCTTTACAAGGTTCTGGACCTGCTGGGCGATACCTTGAACATCCTGGCCAGGTGGGTGTATATCCTCACGGCTGTGTTATGCCTGGGTTTGGGAGTCTTCAGCTTCCTGGATTATTTCAAAGCCCGCCACGGTAAATTGGATGATATGTCGCTAAAGTTGCCCGAGGTGATGCGCAAGCGCATCAACAAGGTCATCCGCCAGGGTCGCGGCAGCCAGGCATACTTTATCGGCGCGTTTGTAACCGGCTTGGTCATTTCCATCCTGGAGCTGGCTTGCACCGGGCAGGTGTACCTGCCGACCATCATTTTCGTCAGCAGCCTGCCGGAGCTGAAGCTGCGCGCCATATTCTATTTAGTGCTTTACAACCTGCTATTCATCCTGCCATTGATCGTGGTTTTCATACTGGCATATTTCGGCACGACTTCAAAGGAATTGACCCGCTTCCTGCAAAAACACGCCGCCGCGGTCAAGCTCGGCTTGGCCGTGCTCTTTTTTGTTTTGGCGATTTGGTTGCTGTTTTCGGTGATATAAAAAAGAGTGGCTTTCTTTAGCCGCTGCTGGATATCGGGATGGCGGGAATACTCAAAAAATATGAGTACTGGTTGAATCCCGCCTTATACTAATGCAATGTCATTCCGAACGAAGTGAGGAATCTCGGCCCGAGGTTTCGTTACTTGGTAACCCTGTTGGCTTTGGGGTACGCAACCATTAGGTTATTAGAATCAAGAAAAAAATAATCGTAAGAATATCTGTGAGGATCATTTATAAAAGCCAATCTGTGTTGATCCGTGGTTAATAATAGATAATTAGATTAGACCCTTACCCGGCCTTTGCGTATTCCCGTTGAAACCCATGTTTTGTATTCGCGAGCTTGACGAAGTCAAGCGTGGCGATCTCAACTATAAGAAAGAATGAATCACAAGAACATCTGTGTGTATCATTTATAGAAGCCAATCTGTGTTGATCTGTGATTATTAATTAAAAACTGGTTTCGACTCTTACCCGGCCTTTTGCGTAATCCTGCTGAGACACATGTTTTGTTTTCGCGAGCTTGACGAAGTCAAGCGTGGCGATCTCGGCTTTATGAGAATTATTAATGCGAATTCCAAAAGCAGAATCCGCAGGAATGCCCTTGGCTTACCTATAGGCATACTTCACGACCGGCTGGCTCAGCCAATTGGCTTTGGTAATCCACTTAATTCATCTGT
>CAZDUN010000022.1:0-12212 GCA_964508615.1 uncultured Pelolinea sp.
AAGGATACCGTGATCTACACTTTTTTGAATTTACAGAAAGAATGCTACACTAACACCTAAAATTGATTACGATATCTTTGGTGATCCTCAATCTTTACATGATGCTAAACAATTAGCTCAAGATAATAGGTTTCAATTTGAGTGGTGGGCACTCTCTCTGATTGAAGCACGACCAGCAGGTGACAAGAAAAAGGGGAGTGATAAAGGAATTGATGGAATAATTTCTTTTGTTGATGAAGCAAAAGGAAATGTGAAACAAGTATTGGTTCAAGTCAAAAGCGGACATGTCCATAGCGGATTGATTAGGGATTTCAGGGGAACAATCGAAAGAGAAAATAACGCTGTAATGGGAGTATTTATAACTCTAGAGAGTCCATCAAGAGATATGGAGACTGAAGCATTAGAAGCGGGTTATTATATTTCGCCATTTACAGGTCAAAAATATAGAAAAATCCAGATCATTACAATTGAAGAATTGCTTGAAGGCAAGAATCCCGATTTGCCACAAACAGCCTCATTTTCAACTTTTAAAAAAGCGGAAAAAGTAAAAAAGGATGAAAAAGGATCGCAAGGAAAGTTAAATATATAGTAGAAAATAGATATGAGATATCTGATCAGGAGGTTATTATGGTTGATTGGGCAAGAATCAATGCATTGGCCAAAGCTGGAAAATTTAAAGAAATGACCCAAGAGGAATCAACTGCATTTTTTGACTATATTGAAAAGGCTGTATATCTGGAAAAAACTGAAGAAAAGAAAAAAGGTTGGATAAGAACTCAAATCTATATGTTTGCATTTGGTTCTGATTGGGAGAACCTAACAACAGATCAGAAACTGAATGCAATACAAAATCACAACGATTTTAAAGGACAAAAACAATCCATTAAAGAAATGTACATTTTAATCGATGAGATAGATAAGATTATCGAATCACTTCCAGAAAAAGATCGGGCGTTTTTCCGTGAACACTGGTCACCAAAAAAAAAACCACATTTAAAAGCTTATAACGTTATCTCCAATTTATTTTTAAAGGGTATTTGGGGCTATGTAAAAAGTAAACCAGAATAAGATATGGATGAGAAATCGAGACTCAAGAAAAGGAGATATTGAATGGAAAATAATCCATGTAAAAAAGAAAAAGAAGAACTTGAAGAAGCAAAAGCATTATTACAGCAACAATTAGCAGACCCATTAAATTTACAGGATGATAATCCTGAAGCGTATGAAAATAGGGTGAAAGAATTACAGGCTATGGTAAAAGAAAAAGAACATTCTTTAAATAGGTGTATTGAAAAAAAACGATATCTTGATTAATATCGAAGATAAAGCAAAAGAATTGGAGCAGAGGATTATAGAAAATTAAAAACTACCATATATGATAAAAATAACTGAAAAAGGTTAACAATCCCCTATATATAGCGGTATCGTAGCTCAATGGTAGAGCAGTGGCCTTTTAAGCCATTGGTTGAGAGTTCGAGCCTCTCCGCGCTCATTTTGGTTTTCCAGGATGGCTAATTGGTCATCCTGTTTTATCTAAATCCGGATCGGTTCCACCTCGCGCTCGATGCGCTCGCCTTCTTTGCGTATGGTGGTTTGCAGATCATAATCCATTTGCAGGGATAACCAAAACTCGGCCGTCGTGCCAATCACCCTGGCCAGGCGGATGGCCGTATCGGCGGTGATCGCGCGCTTGCCGCTGACAATTTCGCTGATGCGCCGCGCCGGTACGCGCATATTTAAAGCCAAACGGTTCTGGCTGATGCCCAGCGGTTTCAGGTATTCTTCTAAAAGCACGTCAACGGGATGCAAAGGGGCAGGTGTCAGTTCATTTCCACCCATCGGAATTCCATTTTTCACTTCGCTATTATAAATTGTTATTTACAATTCATATTTTTCACTATTTTGAAAAGGGAAATGAATTTCCATTTTGGCTTAATCAAAAACAGACCGCCGGTTATCTTCAGCAGTCTGTTCCTCAATCGAGGAAATTTCATTTAATCCAGCTCTTCCCCGTTAGACTTCGCCACGCGCTGCTGCCAGCAGCAGCGATCCTTTTCAGGGTAAATACCCGATCCTGCAATGGATAAAATACGCGGGCGTCAATCATAAGCCGCGCGCAGGGCTTCATCTGCCATGGTCGGGGCGATCAATGCTTCCCATTCCGGGTTTTGCCACGTTCCCAGATGCTGGTGCATGTTCAGATATTTTGTTGGAATGGGATGCGTGCCAACCACCACATTCACCCCGAAGCGTTTTTCAAGAAAAGATTTGAACACACGAATGCTTGGGCAGGGGGGATAACCCACCACCATGCCGGTCGCCAGGTGAATGACCTGGGCGCCATTTTTCACCATTTCTTCACTGGCGTATTCGATATTGCCGCCGGGGCAGCCATCGCAGGTTGTGTAGCCAACCAGCTGCAGAACATCTTCCTGGCCGTAAATGCTGAACGCGCCTTCCTTGTTTCGCATCGCGCGCAGGCATTTTCCGCCGGCGCAGCGCCGGTAGCGATCGCAAATGATGACTCCTACCTTGATCAGGGAACTCATAAAATACCTCGCTTTCAGATTGGCTTATCCATGATCGACATGCATGTCCTTGATCAATTCTACTCTATCGAGTTTACGGTTTTGTGACGAAAAACTGGCCATCAGGATGCAATAACCTTTTTGTGAGTGTTATGATTATTTTCATGCCTCTGATGCGTAATTGCGATCGGATGTTTCTATAACCATCACTGCCAGGTTTTTACCGGAGGAAAAATGATATTTTCATTGGATTGTTATCCCTGCGCTGTCCGCCAGGCGCTTTTAGCGGTCAGGAAGACGCAAATGAATGCGGAAGCGCAGATCGCTGCCATGCAGCGTATTCTGAAAAGCCTGATCGATATGAAGCCGGGCGCTACCTCCCCGGAAATCGCCATGCAGATCCACGCGATGCTTCGGGAGGTCACCGGGGTTGATGATTTATATCTTGCCGAAAAAGCGCTGGCCACAAAAGAGGCGTTATCCTTATATCCCAAGCTAAAGAGAAAAATCCTTCGATCGAGCGATCCCTTCGAAACCGCGGTCCGGTTAAGCATTGCCGGGAATATTATCGATTTTGGACCCCAAAATGATTATGACCTGCGGGCGGCCATCAGGCGCGTTCTAAAGCAGCCCTTTGCCTTGAATGACCTGGAAAGCTTGCGGGCCTCGATTGCGCAAGTCGGCCAAATTATGGTTCTGGCAGACAATGCCGGCGAAACCGTCTTTGACCGCCTGCTTATTGAAACCATCGGCAAACCCACGGTGTATGTCGTGAAGGAAGCCCCGATTCTGAATGACGCGACGCGAGAAGACGCCCTGGCAGCCGGACTGGATTCGGTAGCTGAGGTGATCTCCTGCGGGGCCAGATCACCGGGTACGCTGCTGGAAGCATGTTCAGATGAATTCCTGGATCGTTTTCGCCAGGCAAAGCTGATCATTGCCAAAGGGATGGGAAATTACGAAGCGCTGAATGACGTGAAGGCCCCAATTTTTTTTCTGCTGCAGGTGAAGTGCGATCTGGTCGCCCGCGATCTCTCCGTTCCACGCGGGAGTATCGTGGTCGCAAAAAGATGACTGAAACGTAAAGCGGATATTCGAAATTTTCCAAATTCAGTAGAAAAGCAAATAAGCTTCTCAGCGTCCTTCATTAAGTAAATCGACAGGCTGCCCATCAAAGACAGCCTGTCTTTTATCAGATTGAACGCTGCTTATTCCAGCGCTTCCCCGTTGGACTTCACCACGCGCTGATACCAATGGTAGCTGTCCTTCAGGCTGCGCTTGCCCGTGCCCTGGCCGGTATCATCCAGGTCCACGTAGATGAAGCCGTAGCGCTTGCTCATTTCAGAGGAGGTGCAGCTGACGATGTCAATCGGCCCCCAGGGAAAGTAGCCGAACACGTCCACGCCGTCCAGCACGGCCTCGCGCATCTGGCGAATGTGTTCGCGCAGGTAATTGATGCGGTAGTCGTCGTGGATGCTGCCGTCGCGCTCGACCTCGTCGAAATGCCCCAGGCCGTTCTCGGTGATGGCGATTGGCAGCTGGTAGCGGTCCCAGTACATGTTCAGCTTGGTGCGCAGCCCGACCGGGTCGATGCCCCAGCCCCAGGCGCTGTTCTGGATGAAGGGGTTATCGTAAGAAGTCTTTTTCTGTTTGACGCTTTCGGCATCGGCGATGCGCGTGTAGTAATACGACATGGACATGAAATCGGCGGTGTTCTTCAAGATCTGCTCATCGTCCTGGCCGAATTCAATGTGCAGTCCGTGATCGCTGAAAAAGCGGAAAGCGTAGCCGGGGTATTGCCCGCGCAGCAGCACGTCGCCATAAAAATATTCCATCTGGTTGCGGCGGTAGTTGGCGTACACGTCCTCTGGCTTGCAGGTGGCCGGGTAGCTGATGCCGTCCGAGAACATCATGCCGATCTTCATCTCCGGGTAATGCGCGTGCGCGTATTGGGTGGCTTTGGCGCAGGCCACCATTTCATTGTGAACGCCCTGGTATTTGGCTTCCAGCAGGTTCTCCACCTTATCCTCGGCGATGCCTAAGTGATTGAAGGATTCGTGCACGATCAGGTTGATCTGGTTGACCAGGATCCAGTATTTCACTTTACCCGCATAGCGGTCGAACACGCTCACGCAATAACGATAGAAAAAATCGATCAGTTCGCGCGAATACCAACCGGTATATTTCAGGGTCAGGTTCAACGGCATCTCGTAATGGGAAAGGGTGATGACCGGCTGCATGCCGTTGGCAATGATCTCGTCGATCAGCGCGTCGTAAAATTTCAAACCCTCCTCGTTCGGCGTTTCATCATCGCCATTCGGGAAGATGCGCGCCCAGTTGATGGACGTTCGGAAGGAATTGATCCCCAATCCTTTCAATAGTTTCAAGTCTTCTTTATACGTATGGTAAAAATCGATTCCCCACCTTTTCGGATAAATGCCTTCTTTATCCTGCATGGCTTTTTTTATGTAATCCGTCGTGACTTCTTCGTTGTATTTCTTATTGAGCGGGATATCCGTGCGGTATTGCAGGATATCCGCCACGCACCAACCCTTGCCGCCTTCCTGCCAGGCGCCTTCGCACTGGTTGGCCGCCAGCGCCCCGCCCCATAGAAAATCTTTCTTAAAACCATTATTTTGTTGCATCTCTGAAATCTATCCTTCTTCGAGTTTAATGATCCTTTTATCGAGGGATTCGAAAATTTTTATCAATGATTTCGATAATTCCATTTCACTATTAATAGTCATCAGCGTATCTTGCGCGTGGGTAAATAGGATTGTGTATTCTATTTTCTCGCCTCGCGCTTCCGATTGAATCATATCCGTATGCACTTTATGCGCCTCCATCATTTTTTTCTTTGCTGCGTCCATTTTTTCAGCAGCGAGGATATAATTGTTCTCGGCAATTAATTTGAGCGCCTGATAAAGTAGTAAGCGTGCATCTCCGGCATGAATAATAATTTCCATGGCTGTCTTAGCAATTTGCTCATTCATTGAATTCCCATTCCTTATAAATCAAGTCTTGACTAAAACCAAACTTTTCAAATATTAAGGACTCATGAACAGGCCCTATAAAACCGTCACGAGGAATTTATAGAGCCTGTTCTTTATATTAATTATCCAATAGATTATCCAGCCTTTGTCTGCTCAGCTTCAAGTTGTTGTTTCTCAAACATCTTGAAGAAAGGATACCAGATCAATGAAGATGCCACCACAACTACTGCCAACAAGATGATGGCATTGATGCTCCTGGTTGTCAACCAGGTCGCGATCGGGAAAGGCATATACCAGGCGTCGAATACGACCGTGGGAATCGGCGCAAAATGAATAATTTTCGTGAAAATCCAGATTATTGAAGGCAATACGATGCTTTGCAGCCACATCGGCAGCATCATGACAGGATTCCAGGCAATGGCGCCAAAGACAACTGGTTCGTTAATATTGAAGATACCAGGTACTAGACTGGCTGTGCCAACTGCTTTAACGAATTTCGACTTAGAACGCAGCATCATAAAAACTAGTGGTAAAGTGCAGCCGATGCCGCCCACCCATAAATAGGTTGAGTAGATCATCTCGGATGTTACCAGATTGAGTGATTGCGCACTGGCCGCGGCTCCCGATGCCGCCAGGGCAACATTGGCCGTAATAGCGGCCAACAGAACTGGCCTGGTAACTGGTGTAAGCACCCAGCTAGATATACCCATTGAATAGAGGAAGGTGTAGATAAACATAATCAACACCAATCCATACCAGGATTCCATAAAGCCTGCAACCGGTTTGAAAATAGCCAGAATCAGGTTATAGATGTCCAGATGTAAAACATCTATCATAATCCATCCAACAGCGACAACTACACCGATCGGCAGCATGGCATCGAACCAGGCTCGTACAAAATCAGGTATAACCGAATCTTCTTTAAAGAAAGAGAACTTTCCAAAAGCAGTCATTACAATACCGGTGAAAATGCCACAAATGATGGCAATGAACATGCCTCCGGCACCCAAGGCTTCATGACCAAAACCAATAGTGCCATCCTTCACAACCTGCGGAGTGATCACAATCAGAAATAGAACA
The DNA here is from genome assembly GCA_964508615.1 of uncultured Pelolinea sp. Lineage (GTDB taxonomy): Bacteria > Chloroflexota > Anaerolineae > Anaerolineales > Anaerolineaceae > Pelolinea. The sequence continues at coordinate 6,602 of CAZDUN010000022.1, forward strand.
AGGTTGGCCATTCCACCAATAAGCCTTTGTTTACGCAGGCCTTTCTTCTCCATCAGGTTGAACGGAATCAGGAAAGCCACGAACAGCGAAAGCATCCCCATTGTCCAGCCGAAGGGTGTCCAAAATATCGGGAACCAAATCGCTAAGATACAAAACAATGATCCCAAAAGAATGAATGGCAATACCTGTAAGATAGAATCTTTCAGGGTAGTCACCCAGACGTTGTTATTAATAACGCGCATACGTGGTGAAAGGCTTGTTTCTAGCCATTTTACAAATTTTTCCATCGTAATCTCCTTAAATTTATTGATACAGAGATAAAACTTGATCGAGAGCACTCTCGCCATTGAAAATGGCGTAGTCCTGTGGCTTTACGACCGTAACTTTTACATCCCGGTCCCCAACAATGTTGCTGACATTATCGAGAATATAAGCAAGATGGGGTCCGACCAAAAGACAATCAATATCATCGATATAATTCTCGATTTCTGCTTCACTTCTTGCAGTCACTGTGACATCCAAACCTCTTTTCGCGGCTGCTTTTCTGATGTTGGCAGCCATAAAGCCGCTGGAAGCCCCCGACCCGCAAACCAAGAGAATTCTGATCTGTTTTTGATCCAAATCTTCTCTCCTTTCTATATTTATTCATCATACTGAAAAATTAAATCGATTTCAATTTTCTATATTACTTGCCGGCCTCCTTTTATCGAATGGAAAATTAATAAACAATAATATATATAAAAAGTATAAGGAGGTCGAAGATGAAAGCAAAATAGCGTTTGTCTATAGAATGAATAACCCCAAGTTATAGGGGTCTATTTTACTTTTCGATTAATAAATCAGAATAATAGGCAGCGGGATTTTGTTGTACTGAATTAACGATCAGGAAATCGGCTCAGGTTGGGTTCTGAACCATTTCTATCCTAGCAGACATTTTAGCAGCATTATCCTTTATGATTTCTATGATATTCACCAAATGCTTAAAATTATTTTTATAGAACCACAGATAGATATAGCGAGTGGTATATAATCCATTGACTCTTATCAAATGACGATCCTTCAGGTATTCCTTATTGCTAAGGTAAATATTCATGCCGGAGCTCCCCAGATAAGGATAATTCAATCTATCCCGCATTTGTTGAAATAATATCGGATCCAATCTTAGTTTGATATTGAGATTGCATCGGTTCAGTTTAAGTACCTCCTGCGCCCAACAATCCGCGTCCGCATGCATATCGAGATAAAGAAGCGGTTCGCCCTGAATTTCATTAATCGGAATCCTGTCGCGGAAAGACCAGCGGTGGTCACCGGGTACAACCAGGATGAGCTGTTCCTTGAAGAGCAAGATCCTTTCCAGGTCTTTGGTGGCATAGTGCCGCAGGTAATAATCATCCGCCACGATTGCATCCGCATTTTTGTTGATCAGTGTATTGGGGATGCTTTCATCCGGCGCGACCTGCAATTCCAGTTGAGAGATATTCTCTTCGTAGTAACCATTCAGCAATTCGGGCAGATAATAGCCGGTGCTGTACAACCGGATTTTTTTTCTCTTATCTAAGCTTTTAAATTCCTTTTCCGCGCTATCAAGGGTGGAAATCACCGTGTTTGCGTAATCCAAAAGGCGCTTGCCCTCCTTGGTGATCAACATTTTACGTCCGACGCGCGTAAAAAGCCGCGAGCCAAGTTCAACTTCCAAATTCTTCAGCGTTTTGCTGAGCGCGGGCTGCGAAATGTACATTATTTCCGCCGCCTTGGTCAGGCTGCCGCTCTCGGCGATTGTCTTGAATTGCACCAATTGGTCGCTGTTCATGATTATTCTTGTATGCTTATTTCCATCACCTTAATTAGAACCGGCATAGCGTGATGATTGTTGTATCCAATCTCCCTGAACTGAAAGTGATCCTTACAATTATGACTGCTTTCAGAACATGAACACAACTTTTGTGCAATTTGCATACTCCCCGTTTTTCGGGTGAGCAGTCAGCAGCTTAGCGCCCGATCACCGCGCAAACGCCCACCAAGCCTGCACCGGTATGCACCGACAGGCCGGGGTTGATATCCACAAGCGGCACTTCCGCCGGGCATTCCAGTTCGCGCTTGAGCAGCGCTTCGAACTGGCGCGCTGCCGCTGCGTCATTGACGTGCAGCACCGCTGCCTTTTCAATCCTCCCGCCCGTCAGGTCCGCGCGCAGCAGTTCGATCATGCGCGCCCAGGACTTGCTGCGCGTGCGGATTTTTTCCAGCATATCCAGTTTTCCCGCGCGCACGGTCAGAATGGGTTTGATATCCAGCATGCCCGCCATGCCGGCCGCCACCTGGCTGACCCGCCCGCTCATGGACAGGTATTTCAGCGTGGAAAGCGCGCCATAAAGCACTGTGCGGTCGCGCGTTTCTTCAGCTATGCGTATCACCTCTTCTACTGTCTTTCCTTTTTGCGCGGCTTCGGCGGCTACCAAAACCATGTAGCCCTGCGCCATGGACAGGGTGTGCGAATCGATCACGCGGATATCGCGGCCCTTCATTTCTTCCGCTGCCATCTGCGCCGATTGCAGCGTGGCGCTCATGGCGCTGCTGATGCCGTAATACAACAGAGTGTCCGGCTCCTGTTCGCGGAACACGCGCTCGAAGTATTCCATGAATGTCCCGGGGTTGGGCGCGGAGGTGGTGGGCAGCTTGCCAGCCTCATCGATCTTTCGGAACAACTCATCATTTTTGATGGTGTGGTCGCTTCCGGTAAAGCGCTCATCCAGGTGTATCGAGATGGGCACCTGCAGGATGTGATAGGCGGATGCCATCTCCTCAGGCAGGCTGGAATCTGTGTCAGTTATGATCGATATTTTTGTCATCATTTTCCCTTTTTGTAAGTTTATCATTCAATCCAAATTTTTTCCGTGAGCCGGATTGCAGTTTGTTGTGCAAAATTGTAAAGAAATTTACCGGATCAGCTCTATACAGGTATAACACCCGGCATTTGAATCCGATGGCATGCGTAAATCTCCACATCCGATCGAATAGAGAGTAAATAAATTTGTGACCTGGTTGTAATCTGTTTTTTAGGAGTTTTCCAGGTGATCGACCGCTTCCGCGAGCGCGTCCCGCAAGTTAGCCGGAACATCCGCGCGCCTGGCCTTCAAAAACCCCAGCGCCGCATCCCTTCCCGGCAGCGCCAGCCCCGCGCCGCGCACGCTGGCTGCCAGCGCGCCCAAAGCGCTGCCCAACAAGGCGCCAGCCGGAAAACTCCAACCGCGCAGCCAGCCGTACAACAGGCCGGCCGTGAAGGAATCCCCCGCTCCGGTGGTATCCACCGTTTCCACCCTAAAAGCCGGGCAGAAACACTTTTCGTTTGGGCTAGCGGCGTAACAGCCGTCTTTGCCTAATTTTATGGCTGCCAGCTTAATCCCCAATGCGAGCAGGTGTTCAGCAGCTCGTTCGGGATCATCCAGGCCGAACAGCTCTGCGGTTTCCACGGGGCCGGTCACGCAAACATCCACTTGCTTTATCAGACGGCGCAGTTTATCGGGAATGATCAGGGCCGGTTCCAACCCGGTATCCAGGCTGATGGCCACTCCGTTGTTCTTCGCCAGCTCCACTGCCTGCCAAACGGCTTCCGCCTGGGGTGCTTCCAGCAGCGAGTAGCCGGATAAATACAGCAGTGCGGCGCCGGCAAAGCTTTCCTCCGGAAGGTCATCCGGGCTGTAATGCACATTCGCCCCGCGGCAGGTGAACATGGTGCGTTCGCCATCCGGAGTAACCGCGATGAAGATCAACCCCGTGCCGTACTCCGACTTTACGCAAACATGCGCCATATTGATGCCGGTGCTGCCGATCAACGCGCGCGCCTGTTGGCCGAACAGGTCGTCTCCCAGGCAGCTCAGCATGGCGGCCGGCTGACCCAGGCGGTCCAGCACGATGGCCGTGTTCAACACGGCGCCCCCCAGCCCGGTGGACACGGATTGCACGTAGGCATCGCGCCCTGCTCCCGGAAGCACAGGCACCGGCCAAATCGTATCGATGTTAATGTCCCCCAATCCCAACACTTCGCCGCTTGGGGGCTGCTTCAAGCTTGTTCCTTTTCAGCAATCTTGATGGCTGTGACGAATGCCCGGATGCGTTCCAGGTCTTTATCCACGTTGCTGCCCGGGACGTTGGTGGAGGTGTTGCTGTCCACCGCCCAGGGCTGGATCTCGCGCATGGCCGCCCCCACGTTTTCCGGCGTCAGTCCACCTGCCATGATCACCGGGATATCCACGGCTTCCACGATGCGCCGGCTGATGTTCCAGTCGTGCGTGAAACCGGTGGCGCCCACGCCGGGAAAGTCCGGCCGTTTGGTATCCAGCAGCAGCAGGTCGCTGACGGCCGCGAAATCGCGCGCCAGCGCAATGCTGATTTCATCCTCCACCGGGATGGCTTTCATCAAGCGCACGCGCTTGTCGAGCCGGCTCCGCAGCTCGCGCATCATTTCCACAGGCACCAACTCCACATCAGAAGAGATATGCACGATGTGCGGCTGGACCGCAGCCACCATGCGCAGAATCTCATCAACATCCTCCGCCATGGTTAGCGCCACAGCGGTCGCCTGGGGCGGCAGCGCCAAGACGATCTCACGCGCCTGCTCAAAACTCAATTCGGCCGGTACAACGTCATACTTGCCGGCTACAAAACCGACGTGATCCACTCCCAGGTTCACGGCCGCGACCGCGGTTTTTGGATCGGTGAAAGCGTAGATTTGAATGATCATGGTTGCTGCTTTGAATCCTTTCAAGGCTCGTCAGGGAGACTATTTTTGGTACAAGTTTAACATTTATTTGCGGCAAACGAAGGAAAAAAATATCAAAAAACTTCTTTTTACCCAAATCTTTTATCTTTTTTGGGATTGATGCAGCCAACTCGACATTAAAGCATAAACCGCCAGGGACGCATGAAAGCCACAAAATTAGGGGTTATCAGGTATTTATCGCCTGGTGGTTTCTTTTTAATACCACTTGACAAAAATATGTTATGCCAACATAATCACTTAGTTGATAAAGGCAAACCCATTGAAAAATGGGGACGCAAAGCTATGGGCCTAAATCCGAAGAGGATATGGCTGCCAGGTTGCCGGCAAAAACCGGTACTAGAGCGCTTTAGTCCGGTTTGTTTTTTTAATGTTGGAGCATTCATTGAAAAAATTACCGGCGTTAAAACCACTTCAGGAAAAACCGTTTTATTTACTGGCGATCTTTCTTTCCGCGCAAGTCCTGTTTGCCTACATCATCTCCAGGAATAACTTAACCGAAAATGCCTTCACGCACCTGATGTATATCCCGATCGTCCTGGCGGCTTATTTCTTCGATTACAAGATCGGTATCTTAAGTGGAGTGATCGCGGAACTGCTGATCGATGTGTTTGTGCCGACCAAACTGGCTTTATTCCACCCGCAGCTGCTGTATGCCAGCCTGGTGCGCAGCATACTTTTTATATTTGCCGGCCTGGTTGTGGGATTGATGAAAAAGAACAAGGAGGAGCTGAACCTGAGGTTGAGAACCTCCAAGATTCATCCTTACACGCAGCTGCCTTACTGGCAGGCATTGGTGGATGAGATGGATGCGATGACCGAGGAAAAACGCATTAT
>CAZDUN010000022.1:12222-21445 GCA_964508615.1 uncultured Pelolinea sp.
ACGCATTATCCAGTTCCGCTTCTTTCTGATCGAGATCAGCAACCAAAACCAGATTCTGGCTGCTTTCGGCCTGGATATCGTCGACAAGATCAATTTCTTTATCATCTATAGAATTAAAAACAAGTATAAAAACAGCCGCTTGTTCCTGATCCGGCTCAACACCTTCGCGCTGATCCTGCCGGATATCCACCAGGATATTGCCGATATGGTGCGTCTGTTCGATCAGCCGATCGTGGTGAACGGCATCCCGATCTATTGCGAGATCACCATCGGAGAAGCCTCTTACCCGGAAAGCGGGCAAAGCGCGGATGCCATTTTGAGGAACGGGTTTATCGCCCTGAATGACGCGCGCATTCACCAAAAACCCTACCAGCAGTATTTCGCCAAATTGTACAACCCTGAAATCCCGGTGCTGCTCGGCCAGTTCCAGAATGCCATTCTCAACAATGAGATCGAATTTCACTACCAGCCGATCACCAGGAAGAGCGGCACAGTATGCAGCCTGGAGGCGCTGGTGCGCTGGAATCATCCCGTCAAAGGCCAGATCCCGCCTGACCACTTCATCCCCGACCTGGAATTCACCCGCATTACGAACAATTTGACTTATTATTCGCTGGAATATAACCTGGAGAATATGACGCGCCTTTTTCAGGAAGGTTTTAACCTGAGTATTTCCATCAATATCTCTATCACCAACCTGTATCAGCCGGATATTTCCACAAGGGTGATCGCGCTCTTGAAAGAGCACCGCTTTCCGGCGGATCACCTCGCCCTCGAAATCACCGAGCGCGGTTTCCTGGCGGACGATCCCGAATGCCGCAAGAATCTGGAAAACCTGCTGCATTACGGGTTGAAATTATCCATCGATGACTTCGGGGTTGGCTTTACCAGTATCAGCAATTTCCGCAACCAGGGCATCGACGCCATCAAGATCGACAAATCCTTTGTCACGGATATTCACATCAACAAAGCCAACCAGGCCATTCTGGAGGGCATCATCTCCATCGCCAAATCGTCCGGGGTAGTCGTGATCGCCGAGGGCATCGAGAAAAAAGCGGAGAAAGAAAAACTGATCAGCCTGGGGGTGGATTGCCTGCAGGGTTACCTGATCTCACGGCCATTGAGTTTCACGGATATGCGCCATTGGCTGGCCGTTCATTCTGTCAAAAAAACATCAGCGAGAACCAAGCCGGATGGGAAAACCTGAAATTTTTGCGAAATAACGTCGGGAACCTATTGCGGCAGGATCACCTGCAAGCTATAGGTCCGGCCATTAATGATCTCGGTACGTGTAACGCCCATGCCCGTTTGCGCGCCTTGCGCCAGCGGCAGGATCAGAATGCCGGCTTTTTCTCCCAGCGTGGCAATTTTTTCAGCCGAATACCCTCCCACCTGCCAGGCAGCTTGCGGGTTGCGGATGAAGATGCTCCAGGCGGCATCGTCCCTTTCATCCTTGCTTAATTCTTCCGGCAGCAGCACCTCGAATTCCAGCTCGTCAGCGCTTGTTCGGCCGATTTCCAGCATTTCATCCAGCGCCAGCTTGCCCATCTGTTGGGGCGTTTGCTCCTTTACCATCAGGTCCAGGTAAGCCGGTTCGCCCGCCAGGTAGAAAAGGGCCAAACCCAGCGCGGCGAAAGCGGTCAGTTCCCGGCGGCCGAACCAGAGGAGCAGGCCGCTGCCGGTAAACAGGGCCGCCAGCAGCACAAAAAACCATCCTCCCAGCAACTGAAGGTAATAGCCATCAATGGAGATCAAGGGATGCAGGAATTCCGCTTTGATGGGAATAAACCTTCCTTTGATAAGTATTTCGTAACTCACATAAATCAAAACCAGCGGCAGAACCGCCTGCCGCAGCAAGAACGCCCCGAGATTGCGGTAGCGCGAACGATCGAAATTTCTCATGGCCATGAACGCGCTGGTCAGGAACAGCGGCACGAAGTAGATCACGTAGCGGCCCATCAGGCGCTTGGGCAGCTCCAGGTTGTAATCCGCCCGCCAGGAATGGCGCACAATAGCCAGCCCGAATGCCAGCAGCAGCACACCCACCAGCAGCTTCCAGCGGCTTTCTTCGCCATCCCGGGCGCTCCGCTTGCCCTTGAGCAACAGCAGGTTGAGCACCGGCGCGGCCAGCAGCAGGTAATACGCGCCGTAGAACAGCAACCACTTCACCAGATTGGCAAACGTCAGTTGTGCCGGGTTGGTGTTGGCGGCGATGCCAAAGCCCAGCATCTGCGTCAGCGGCAGCCCGTTCGCCAGCCCGGTCAGGACCCAGGGCAGGTAGGTCAGGCCGGTGACGGCCAGGATGAGCGCCAGGTGCTGCAGTTTGGGGGGATACAAATGGAAATATCCTTGCGCGCCGTGGAAAGGCTTCAGCCACCACAGCAGCAGCAGGAACGGGATGAGCGCCAGGCTGATGTAGCGCGTCAGGTAGAGCAGCCCCAGCGCGAAGCCGGTCAGGCCGTCCCAGGCCAGTCGGAAGCGCTGATCCGCCGGCCGGGTAAAGATCAGGTAGATGACGCCCATCAACAGCGGCAGGTAAAGGTTCTCGCTCAACAAGCGGATGGGCATCAAGAATTGAAAAGGGATCAGGCTGCACAATACGATCAGCGCCAAACTCGTTTTGCGGTCGAGGAAGCGGCGCCCCAGGAAATATACCGGGAAAACCAGGCTGGATGCCATGAGCGCGTTCAGCAGCTTCATACCCTCGAAAGCGTAGCCGCGCAGGGAGAAGGTGAACATCAGCATCAGCGGATAGAGCGGCGGGTAGTGCGTGGTGAACTCAGTGAGGGAATGCAGGAAGATGCCCTCGTTGAAGTACTGCAGCATGTACAGGTACTTGGTCTCGCCCACATCCTTTAACATGCCGTAACCGCTGGGCAGCACGAACAGGATTTTCACCAACAGGCCCAAGGCGAATATGAGCAGCACCCAGTTTATCTCGCGCATTTCGACTGGCGTGATCTCTCCCTGCGGTTTTTCCATGAAATGCGTGCAATACCAGATGAAAGCGAAGAAGAAAGTCAGCTCTGCCAGCGCCAGCAGCCAGAGCAGCACCGCTTTCAGGTTTTCGAATACCGCCCGGAAATCGCCGAAGCGCGCCGGCGGCAGGATGAACAGGATCACGATCAACGTGCCCCCCAGCAGGCTGGCCAGCAGGACCATCCAAAGGCGCGCTTCGTCCCCGATGATCTCCGCCAGGTAATTCCGGCCCGCTTTCCACATGCGCAGCGCGCGCAGGCATTGCCGCAGCATGAACAGCGTGCACAGGGAAACCAGCGCGATTAAAACCAGGCGTTCGGCCGAGTAACCCAGCCAAATCCTTTCCTGCGGGCTGGATTGCTGCAGCAGGTTATAGACCAGCAAGCCGATCGTCTCGAGCGTCCCGATTGCCAAGTAAAAGAAAGTCCACATTTTGTCAGCGCGTTTTCCTGAAAACCAAAATCGCAATTTCACTCCGCTTAATCTTATCATCCGCGCGTGTGAATGCCGGGCGTTTTTCAAAGCCGGCTTTAAGAACAGCCAAATCTAAACATCCGAACGGCATACGTTCGGATGCTTTAGAAACGTTCATCCCTTTGGAAGTTCAACTCCCCGGAGGAGTGCCGGCGATCAGCGCGTAAACCTTGCTTTCGATTTCCGCCTGCGCTTTCTCGGAATATTTCCTTTTATGCTTGCAGAAAAAATCATAGACTTCACGGATGTTCAGCACGCGGTTTTTCGGTTTGCAGTATGTTTGGTAAATCACAACCAGTTTGGGATTCGAGAAGATCGTCACCGGCAGCACGGACTGACCGATGGCGCTGCCCAGTTTCTGGCTGGCTTTTTCAAATTCCGGCCCCGGGTCCTTGAAAGCCTTGCGTTCGGGATTCTCAGCAATCGGCTGGCACGCGAACACGCCACCCGGCCCGACGATCACCTGCGGGATGATAAAATCGCAATTCGGCGGTTTCACTTCCGAGAAGAACGCCCATTCTTCGCCCAGGTCATGCAGGCGCGCGTAGATGGACTTGGTGAAGTCATGCTTGCGCGGCGGGTCGAAGGGCTCATTTTTCATGATGGTGGATATCTTGTAGTAGGTCGTCTCGGCAATCGGAACCTTGAGGATCAACGCGCCGATGATGTACAAAAACGCGCCCGCGGCGGCCACGTAAATGGAATTGGTCTGCACTTCGCGGTAATGGATATCCCAGCGCGCCTGGATCAGATCGCGGAAAAAGAAGGCTGAAAAGAACCCCGCCACGCCCACGATCAGCACGCACACGCCGGCTGCCAGAATGTAGAAGGGCAGTGTTTTCCTTTTCTCTGGCGGAACCAGCGGTTTGGGTGTCTGGATTTCATTGCGGATAAAACGCATGTTATGCTCCTGGGTCAATTTCTACTTTTCCTCGCTCAATGTATTTAATAATGATGAAATGATGCCAATATTATATTCGGGGAAAGAGGAAATTGGCCTTTCAAAAAGGCAAGAGGTGAGCCATTTCCGGCTCACCTCTTAATCAACCGGTAAATTACGCAGCCGCAGCTTGCGCTTTCAGGTTTTTCAAATAGCGCAGTCGGTAAACCACGGTGATGGCGATCACGATCGCGCAGAAAGCGATCAGGCCGGGCATGCCGATTTTGGCATAATTCTCGCCCAGCAGACCAGCAACCAGCAGTTCGGGGCAGAGGTGATTGAACCAGGAGGTTACGCCGGTTCCTTCAGCCACTTCCACGCCCTGCGCCACAGCCACCATGGTGGACCATTTGGCCACGCCCAGCATGGCGGCGAAGGTGCCATAGATACCCATCAGGGTGGTGGTGATCAGGGTGCGCAGCATATCGAACTTGTTGGGGGCTACCACGAACACCCAGAAGAACAGCAGGGAGGGCAGGTCAGCCAGAGGATGGTTGACCGAACCGGGGATGATGAAAGCCATCGCCAGCAGGATCGGCACCATCAACACGGTGGTCGCCAGAACAGTGGTGTTGCCGACCGCGATGGCCGGATCGACGCCGATGTAGATCTGCTTGCCGCCGGCTTTGGCTTTCATGAAGCTGCCAGCCGCTTCGGAAACCGGCACCAGGGCTTGCATAACGATGCCGGACATCATGGGGATCAATACCAGCGAGGTCGCCAGGGCGATCATCAGCATGATAATGTCGATCCAGTAGTAACCAGCGCCAATGCCCATGAGCATGCCGATCAGCCCGCCCAAAACCGCGGGCTCGCCGATCACGCCGAATTTTTCCTGGATGTAATCAGGAGTGAATTTGGCCTGCATGCCGGTTTTGTCGAGCAGCTTGCCCACATAGTGACCGAAAGCGCCCCAGGCCACGTTGGTGCCCTGATAGAAGGAAAGTCCTTCGAAACCCAAATCCGCGCAATAACCGCGCTGGGCGTTGAAATCGGACATCATCAGGTTGAACCAGGCCAGGAAAGTCGCGAAGACCAAACCGGCAACGATGTTGTTGGTCAGGGCATAGACGATCAAACAAGCAATGATGGCTTCCCAGAAATCCCAGATGTTCAGGTTGAGGGTATCGGTCATGGAGATGAAGATCATGACCAGGTTGACAGCCAGGCTTAGCAGAACGACCACGTAAGCCCAGGGGGAACTCCAGGCAAATGAAGCGAACGCAGCCCAACCGATATCGGTGAAGGTGAAGACGCCGCCAAAGCGGGTCGCGAGTGCTTCAGCTGCCGGGGCAACCTTGCCCAGGAAGTAATCCACCACGATGTACACGCCGTTGAAGCCCACCGCGATCATCAAACCGTTGCGGACGGCCTTCAAAAAGCCCAGGCGCACAACCAATCCGATCACCGTGAAGACGATGAAGATCATGAACAGCGGACCCGCACCCATGATCGGATCAAGAATTTTGTTGACTAAACCTAAATCCATTGTATCTCTCCTTTATTTAATAATGATTGAACATTGAAAAGCAGCCTGTTTTTTCTGATTCGCACCTCCTCACCTTTTTTTTCAAAAATTCGCTTGAAAAATAATACAGCGTCCGGATTACTGACCCAGACCCAACTCGGCGATGTAGGCGAAAATATCATCGTAGAGTTTTTCCTGACCGACGGTGCTGATCAGCGGTACGCCGCTGAACACCTTCACGTCCTCGCGCGCGCCGGTTTGGGCGGTAGCCACGATGACGTCCGGTTTTTCATATTCGATCAGGGTATTGATGTCGGCAATCTTGCCCTTCTTGGTTACGACTTTGATCTTGCGCCGCTTGGCCTCATTTTCCAGCTTCACAGCCGCCAGGTTGGAAGTGGCGATCGATGAACCGCACATCACTAAGATTATTGCTGGTCTTCCCATACTCTTTAATCTCCTTTTCTTCAAATTTCCGATGGATTGATCACATCGTTATTTGCCAACAAATTCCTTCAGGTAAACCACCAGCTCTTGCATGTCCTTGCGCAAACCCACCGAAATGCGGAAATGCGTATCAGGCTCCAGGCCGGCTTTCTTGGCGAAGCTGCGCACGAAGAAACCTTTATCGAGCAGCAATTCAACGCATTGGGTGGCGGTTTTTCCGGAGTCTTTCACATTGACCATCACAAAATTGGCCTGCGAGGGGATCGGTTTAAAGCCGGGTATCTGGGCCAGTTCGGCGCTCAGCCAATCGCGCGTCTCCGCCAGTTTGCGGAATACCTGGCGGTATTCGTCCAGGTGATCCATGGCCGCCATGCCGGCCGCCATGGCGGCAATATTGACGTTGAAAATGTGTCGCGAACGGTTTAGGTAACGCACCAATTCCGGGTTGGCCAGCAGGTAGCCCAGGCGGATGCCGGCCAGGCAAAAGCCCTTGCTGAAAGTGCGCATCACCACCAGGTTTTCATACTGGTTCACCCATTCCGAAACGGATGTGCCTTCATCGGCCATCTCGACGTAAGCTTCATCCACCACGATGATTTTTCCGGTGGACAACATACGCCGGATTTCCTCGCGCGGCATGACGATGCCCATGGGGTTGTTCGGACGCGACAGCAGCACAAACTTGGTGCGCTCCGAGATGGTCGCCAGCACCTGTTCGGCAGCCTGATCCAGCCCAGCGGAGAGTTCCGCGAAGTTGATCTTCCAGCCGAAGTATTTCAGGCGCGGTACGTAGGCGGAATAATCCGGCTGCACCAGCACAGCTTCATCTGTGCCCGGATTGGACATCAGCACCTGGAAAAGCAGGTCCAGCAGTTCGATCGAGCCGTTGCCCAAGGCGACATTTTCCGGTTTCACCTGGGAGTAATCCGCCAGTTTTTGGCGCAGCGTCAAGGCATACGAGGGGTCTTCGGCGTAGTAATTGGCCTGGGCAGCCGCGCTGCGGATGGCTTCCTGCACAGCCGGGATGGGGGCGTAGTTGGATTCATTCGACATCTGGCGGCGGATGGTAGGATCCTGCCAGCATTTGGTTACGTGGATTTGGTCGTAATCGGGTATATCGAATAATCTCGGGTTGACAATTTCTTTGAAATCCATAATGTGTTGGTTCTCCTTGACCTCAATAAATAAATTAATGCATCTTTCCACGAATCAGCGCTATCAGCGGCTGCGGATCGCCATTATTTTTAAAATCGATCAACACTTGCGGCACTTCCATCAAGGTGGAAAACGCTCTGAGGAAATCGACGTGTTCGGAGGGGTCTTCAATGGTCAGCATGAACACCAATTCAGCCTGCACATCGCCGCCCTCCCCGCCCATCGGCTCGAAGATCACCGGTGCATCCAGAATACCGATTACCAGGGAAGGCTGCAGCGTCCATTCCGCGTCGGCATGCGGAACAGCCACCTCAATCTGTGGGGTGTGCAGCCCGGTTGGATATTTGTTCTCGCGTTCCAGAATTGCCTGACAGAATCCCTCCTTCGCATATCCCGCATTGACAGCCGTTTCGGCCAATTCCTCCAGGACGCCTTCCTTGTTTCTTCCTTTGCAGTTGATTACCTTTAGGTTGGATAATAGATCGGCTGCCACGTTTGCAGTTACCTCATAATAAATTTTGTGATGTTTTTTTCAGGTACCAGTGCCACTCTTAAATACAAAAGGATTTCCTTAAATACTTGCCACATTATACAAAGTCAAGCTTGCTAACAGTTGTCTTTTTATTGCCATAATTAGTTATGACATCTTTACACTGGTTATGATACAATCCTGCCCATGGTTTCTCACACGCCCGAGATCAATGCCCGACAGCAATCCATTCTGCGCGCGCTGCTTTCCGCTCATGGCAAGGTAACGCTCTCTGAACTGGCCGAGCAAACCGGTTTGAGCCCGCGCGTGATCCGTTACAACATGGATATCGTGCGCTCGTGGATGAAACAAACCCAGGTCAATTTCATCAACCGCCGCGGGTATGGCGTCGAGGTGGTCGCTTCGCAGGAAACCAAGAAAAGCTTACTGGAAGCCATCAACCAGTTGGAGGATTGCGATATCATCCTCTCGCGCCGCCAGCGCGTGCGCATTATTCTTTTATACCTGCTGTTGGTGGAAGAACCGATTTCGACCAAGCAGTTAGTGGAGGTGGAAGATTTTTCACGCTCGACGCTTTTTAAAGATATCTGCGATGTGGAAATCTGGCTGGGGAAATTTGGCATAAAGCTGCAGCGCAAATCCGCCAAGGGTTTATGGATCGAAGGCAAAGAGGAATCGCGCCGTTTCGCGCTGGTGCGGCTGCTGCGCGAGGAACTGGGCGACAAGTATTGGTTCCAGCTTTCCAGTGTGTTCCAACGCGCGGCCAGGTACAGCAACAGCGCCATTTCCAGCCGCTTCGAGATGTTTATCAACCAGCTCGAGCTGCCTTTTTGCCGGCGCGTGGTGCAATTGATCGAGGATAACCTCGGCATGACCATGTCCGTCATTTCCCGCGCCACCATCATGGTGTATCTGGGCGCTGCCATCTTCGCCATGCGTATCGGCAATTTGATCGAAGGCGAAGTGGATGCTGAGGTTCAGGAAAGCGATGAGTTCGCCATCACCCAGGTGATTGGCTACCAGATCGAGAAAAAATTCGACATTCAGATCAGCCCCAAGGAGCTGGAGATCATCGCCGCCATGATCATGAGCACCAAGTGGGATAATTTCTACCTCGCTGAAGATGATTCCAGCCTGCCGGAGCAGCCCGCCACCCGCAAAAGCGGGCAAATCGCCTCAAAAATCATCGATATTTGCTCCATGCGCCTGCACCCCATGTTGAAAATCGACCGCGTCCTGGCGCGTGAGCTGTCGCTGCACCTCGATTACG
>CAZDUN010000023.1:0-21164 GCA_964508615.1 uncultured Pelolinea sp.
GCATCAAGCACCCCGATCCGCAGTTCGAAAGCCAGACCAAGGTCAAGTTGATGAATCCAGAGGTTCAAACCCTGGCCACCCAGATCGTGGGCGAGGCTTTCAGCGAATTCCTGGAAGAAAATCCCACCGCAGGCCGGGCCATCATCAAAAAATGTCTCACCTCCGCGCGCGCCCGCGACGCGGCCCGCAAGGCCCGCGACTTGGTTATCCGCAAATCCGCCCTGGAGAGCATGACCCTGCCTGGCAAATTGGCAGATTGCTCCGAGCGTGATGCCGAACGCACCGAGATTTACATCGTCGAGGGCGATAGCGCCGGCGGCTCGGCCAAGCAGGGCCGCGACCGTCATTTCCAGGCCATCCTGCCGCTGCGCGGCAAGATCCTCAATACCGAACGCGCACGCCTGGACAAAATCCTTTCCAACAAGGAAGTCAAAGCGCTCATCTCCGCCCTGGGCACAGGCATCGGAGAGGGTTTCAACACCAGCGGCCTGCGTTACGGCAAGGTGGTCATCATGACCGATGCCGACGTGGACGGCAGCCATATCCGCACCCTGCTGCTGACCTTTTTCTTCCGCTTCATGCCGGCGTTGATCGATGAAGGCCATTTATACATCGCCCAGCCCCCGCTTTACCTGATCAATTATAAAAAAGAGAAACGCTACGCATACAGCGATGACCAGAAATCCGAGATCCTGAA
Source organism: uncultured Pelolinea sp. (assembly GCA_964508615.1). Classification (GTDB taxonomy): domain Bacteria; phylum Chloroflexota; class Anaerolineae; order Anaerolineales; family Anaerolineaceae; genus Pelolinea. The sequence goes on from CAZDUN010000023.1 coordinate 698, forward strand.
AGAGTTAGGCGCGAAAGAAGACAAGGTGAGCATCCAGCGCTACAAGGGCTTGGGTGAAATGAACCCCGAGCAATTATGGGAAACCACCATGAATCCCGAGAACCGTACCCTGCTGCTGGTCAATATCGAGGACGCGGCCGAAGCCGATCGCACCTTCGATATGCTGATGGGCGATTCCGTCCCGCCGCGCAAGCGCTTCATCCAGACGCACGCCAAGCTGGTACGCAACCTGGATATATAAAAAAGCCTCGGATTAGTCTTCTTTTCGCCTCCTGGGTTCTCCGAGAGGGCGAAAGCCATGGAAAAAAAAACCGCTGCCTGAGTGATCTCAGGCAGCGGTTTGTTAAAAAGGAGCAGAGCTGTTTAGGGTTTTTCGGATAAGGTGATGCTGACCTGGCTTTGCTTCCCTTCGCGCAGGATGGTAAGCCTGATCGTATCGCCCGGTTCGCGTTCGCCCAAAGCCCGGATCAGGCTGTTCATGCCGCTGATTTCTTCCCCATCCAGGGCGGTGATCACGTCGCCGCCGATCAGGATCACTTCGCCGTCCAGATCGAAGGGTTTATAGCTGCCGCGCAGGCCGGCCTCGTCTGCCGGGCTGCCTCTTTCGATCTGCTGCACCAGCACGCCTCGGGTTGATTTATTAAGCGACATGGCTTCAGCGATGGCCGCGTTCATATCGATGCCGCTGACGCCCAGCCAGGCGCCGTTATCGGCTTCGCGCATGATGATTGTCTCTTCCTCGCCGGGGCGGGCTGCCAGGGTCAGCGAGGTTTTATTTTCCTGCCCGTCGCGCAGGTAGGTGATTTCGATGGTCTGACCGACATTTGCGTAGCGCGCCAGGAAGGCGGTCAAATCTTCAAAATCACCGATGCTGTGCCCATCCGCGGAAGTAATCACGTCGCCGCCCACGCGCTGGGCCACCCCATCGATTTTAACTGTGCGATCGCTGCCTTCCAGGCCGGCTTCTTCGGCGGGTGTACCGGGATTCACATCGATGATTAGCGCGCCGCGCTGCGCGCTATCCAACCCCATGCTTTCAGCGAATTCAGGCGTCAAATCGGTGCCGCTGATGCCGATGTAAGGCTGCTGGTAAGAACCGTCTTCGATCAGGAAGGGCACGATCTTCCGCACGATAATCGAGGGAATCACGTAACCCACGCCGGAGTTGGCGCGCACCGGCGATTCGATGGCTGTAGTGACGCCGATCAGGCGCCCGTTGATATCCACTAGCACCCCGCCCGAATTGCCCGGGTTGATGGCCGCGTCGGTCTGGATGACGTCCGGGATGGTATAGGTCACTTCGGCGCTGGTATCCAGGGCCAGCGAGCGCCCCAGAGCGCTGATGATGCCGGTGGTCATGGTGCTGTTCAGGCGGAAGGGATTGCCGATGGCGACTGCCAGCTGCCCTACCTTGACCTGGGTGGAATCGGCCATTTCGATGGGCTGCAGCCGCGCGGCAGGCACGTCCACTTTCACCACCGCCAGATCGCTGGAAGCGTCCGCCCCAATCACATCACCCAATACGCTGGTGCCGTCTGAGAAACGCACGCGGATGGTATCGGCGCCCTCCACTACGTGGTTATTGGTGACAATGTGTCCTTCAGTATCCCATACGAAACCGGAACCTTCGCCCCTTTCGCGATATTCTTGTTGTTCTTCTTCTTGATCCTCGTCCTGGGGCAGGTCGAATTCAAAGGGCAATTCCGGCAGCAGGGAATCTTCCTGGGTGAGGGTGGTGGTCACCTCGATGCTGACCACGGATGGCAATACCTTCTCATAAATTCCTTCATAAGCCGCCTGCAGGCTCTCCAGGCTGGGCGCTGCCAATTGGGTTTCAGATGTGGCAGCAGAATCGCTTGCATTCCCATCTCTGGCTTGCGCTGTGGTTTGCGTAGCCTGTTCTGCTTCTTCGGTATCTTCAGCCGGCAGGTTTACAGCCGCGGCGGTGTTGCAGGCAGCCAGCCCAAATATTAATAAAAAACTAACGGATAACAGGATTATTTTTTTCATTCAGACCTCCATATGCTTCAAACGTATATAATCTTTACGGAAATTTTCCAGTATCTACTCTACTTCAAATCTATCAATGTGCGGTTAGAGATTTGTAAAAAAAAGGTAAAAATATCGCGGTTTTTCCACAGGGATATTTGCGCGCGCTAATATATAATATCCGACGGAAGAAAAATCATACAAGTGCAAAGGAAATTGCCATGGCGTCAATCAGCAGAAATCCATTAATGGGGCTGGCCTTGGGGGGCGGGGGAGCCCGGGGTTTTGCCCACATCGGGGTGTTGAAGATCCTGGAAGCGGACGGCATCCGGCCGCAGCTCCTTGCGGGCACCAGCATGGGCGCGGCCATTGCTGCCATGTATGCCTGCGGCTTGAGCGCCAATGAGATCGAAGCTGAAGCCTTGCGCATGGGCAGTGTGAGCAACCTGGGCAATATGGTCAAACTGCTGGATAGCGATTTGGCGAAACTGAGTCACGTGATCAGCAATTCGGCCGTGCAGGAATACTTGCTGGGATTGTTCAAGGGCGTGCGTGATTTCAATGAATTGAGAATCCCGCTGGCAGTGGCGGCGGTGGATGTGATGAACGCGCGCGATATCGCCTTGCAGGAAGGCAACTTGCTGGAAGCGGTGTGCGCCTCCATGGCCTTGCCGGGCATCATTGAACCAATCCGCAAGGATGGCATGTTCCTGGTGGATGGCGGCTCTCTCAACAATGTGCCGGCTGACCTGGTGGACAGCATGGGCGCCGAGGTGGTGGTGGCGGTGGATGTCAGCCCGGACGTGACCGACATGGATTTTTGGAACGAGCAGCACATGCCGGGCATCGCGATGGCTAACTGGCGCACCAATGCCATCATGGTGGCCAACTTCACGGCGGCCAAGCTGCGCAAGGCGCGCACCGACGTAATCATCCGCCCCAAGATCAGCCCGCAGATCACTACCCTTTCCGGTTTCAAGTACGTGAAAGAATTGGTGGACGCTGGCGCCAAGGCGGCGCTGGACGCCCTGCCGCAATTGCGTAAGCAATTAAAACCGCGTATTTCCCTGACCGCTCCCAAGCTCAAAAAAGCCGAACCGGCCGGGTTGTAGATTGGATATCTGGGGATGAAATAACGGGACCGCGCAGGCGATCCCGCTATTTATTTTTTGGCGTAGTGGCAGTAGCATGCCGCGCGACCGGCGGATTTCAGCCGCCGAAACCTGTCTTCGGGTAGGCTCGCTGGATCAAAGCTGCCGCGATTTGCGAACCTTCCTGCAGATATTGGCGTGTGGCCTGTATGGGTTTTTCCTTCTCCAGCTTGATCGGGTGGATCAAGCCGGCCAGGCTGCGGAAAACGATCTTTTTCTTCTGCTCTTTGAAAGCCAGGTTCAGCAGCGTCTCGATGCCGAAACCGCTGTTGCGCATCTGCTCAACCAGCGGCAGGAAATCACTCCGCCAGAGCGCGCGCTGGCCGGATAGGGAGCGGAAAGGATCGAGCACCTTGACCAACGCGGAGATGTACTGCGGATCGCCGATCACCATGTCGGCTTTCTCCGCCAATAACGGATCGATCAAAGCCTGGATGTGTTCGCCCTTTAAACCCCTTAAGTCCGCGTCCAGAAAGACCAGCAGGTCGCCTCGCGCGCGCAGCGCGGCAGTCACCATGGCGCGGCTTTTGCCCTGGTTCGGCTTTAAATGAATGGCGATCATCTTTTCCCCGTCAGCAAACGCATCGAGGATGGCCGGGCTGTTGTCAGTCGAGCCGTCATCCACAACGATCACCTCGTCAGCCTGCCCGCAGGCAGCCAGGGCTGCCAGGTTGTCTTTCAGGGCGGCTTCTTCGTTGTAGGCGCTGACGATCGCGCTCACCAGCGGTTTTTGCGCGCGGCGCGTGATCAATTCGCCTTCATAGGCGGTTGGTTGGTATTGGAACAGGATGCGCGCGTAGCGCATTTTTTCCCGGAACAGGTGCGGATTGAAGTGTTCTTCGTAATACCGGCGTACTTCCTCGAAGTTGCGGAATTCGCGCGCGAACAAGGCTTTCAACAAACCCAGCTTGGTTCTGCCGCTTTTTCCGATAAAGTGCAACAGCGTCTGGCTGAGTGGATCGAGGTAATGGTTGTAGCAATCGAATGCGTATTGCAGGGTGGGCAATGTATTGATGGTGATGTCGCGGTAATCGATCTTGCGCAGGCCATATTGCCCCGCGCAGGCGATGTACTCCTCCTCGATGTGCGAGCTGCGGAAACCCTCGCGTCCGTCCTGCTTGAAGATACCGGATACCAGCAGGTAGCCTCCCGGGCGCAGGTGGCGTACGCTCTGCGAGAAACCCATGTCCATGGCAAAGTATCCCTGCGATTCGCTCATCAACGCCAGGTCGTAGCTTCGGTCGTCCTTGAAGTTCTCAATGCCGGTGTTGATGAAACGGATCGATTGCGGGTCGGCATCTTTAAAATAAGCGGCATGCACTTTATCTGGCGAGATGGCGGTTACCTGGCAGCCTTTGCCAGCCAGCGCGCGCGCGTTATCGCCAATGCCGCAGCCGATATCCAGGATGTTGCGCGCGTCCGCCGGGATCATCTCCAGCAGTGTATCGGTATAGCGCTGCTGCGCGCGGCGGATGCTTTCCAGATCGACTTTTTCTTCCTGCGTCCAGTAACCGTAATGCAGCGATTTCAGCTTTAGAACTTCGGTGCAGAAGAACAGTTCCAGGTTGAGTTCGGGTTTATCCCATGTTGCGATTTGTGTCATTTCGACCTCCGTGTTCAATTTGTCCGGATTATTGCCGAAAGCCGCAGGGGCAGAATCCCGCAATTGAGGGGGAGCGTGTGTGATTTAAATGGGGGATACATAAAACGAAAATGGGGGATATGAGCTAGGCCAGTTCCAACAGGCGTGCTTTTTCCACCAGTTCATGCCGGTTGTGCACATCCAGCTTGCGGTGGATACTTTTAATGTGGGTTCTGACCGTGCTGTAGGAGATGAACAATTCCTCTGAAATCTGCGGCCCCTTCCTGCCTTTGATCAGCAGCCGCAGGATCTCGCTTTCGCGCGTGCTCAACGCTTCGGGCAGGATGCTGGCGGGGATCTTTTTCTCGCTGCTCCCGCTGGAACTGGCGCTGCGCAGCAGGCGCATGATGAAAGCCGGCGATTCCTGGGCTAACTCGGGCAGCAGCTTTAACACCAACGGATCTTCGTCCAGGAAGGCGCGCTGGTATTCTTCGGGGGCAGCCAGGTGGATGGCGCGCTTGATGCAATCCAGGGCTTGCGCTTTCTTGCCGCTATGCTCCCAGATAATGCCCTGCAGTAAATAAACCGTCAGCAGCCAGCGGAAATATCCCCTGTGGGAGGTCAGTTTTTCCATCTCGCGCAAGCGTTTGGCAGCTTCATTGGTATTCCCGCTGCGCGCCAGGTAGCGCGTGTGCACCAGCAGCATTTCCATGTTCAGATAGTCCGGTTTTTGCGCTAGCGCAGGATTTTCCTTGCGTAGCCAGTGCTCCACCTGCAGGATGTTCCCCTGTGCCAGGTTCAGGTTGGCTTCCCAGGCATTCAGCCAACTTTCATCGCTCAAGGTGGCATTTCCGGCCAGCGATTGAGCCTGTTGGATGGCTTGCAGCGCGCGCATGGATTCGCCGCTGGCCTGGTAAATCTGCGAGGCATAATAATAGCTGAAGATAAGGTTCAGGTTGACGCCGCCTGTTTCATTCAGATTCAGGGCTTTTTCGATGAACTCGCGCGCCAGATCGAGCCGGTTGGCTTCGAAGTTCAAACGCGCGCTCCAGGCATAGATGCCTCCCAGGGCTGGGTCATCCGCTTCAGGGCTGCGCGCGATGGTTTTTTGGCAAAGCTCAAGCGCTTCCGCGCGCCGGCCGTTGAAATGCAGCGCGGCTGCCAACGAGTTGGCGATCGCGTAGGTGAAGGTCTTGCCGCCCACCGACTTGCCGATGCGCAGCGCTTCGTAAAGCGTTTCGATCGACTTGCCGATGTGATCGACGCGTTTCTGCGTTTCCGCCTGCGCCCAGAGCGCCATCAAGGTCCAGGCGCTGCGGTTCTTCGGCAGCAGTTTCAGCGCGATTTTGGCCTCTCTCAAAGCCGCGTCGTATTTACGTGAGTACATCACTTCGATGAATGCACGCAGCGCGGCCAGTTTACCGTTCGTAACCTGGACGTTCGCAGCCTCCTGTTTTTTGCCTTTGAGGTTGTTTTTCAACTGTTCTTCGGCTCGCTCAGCACAGACCAGAGCCTGGACAAAATCACCTTTCAGGGCGTTGTTCCAACCCTGGTAAGCCAGCAATTCCGCGCGCGGCGCAAAACCATTTTTTGCCCAACTGTCCAACCAGCCGGTCAGAGCAGAAATGTCGCCCTCCAGGATGGCTTGCTCACAGGCCGGTTCGATGACCTGCAAGGCAGTGTTTTCGTCACCGGATTTCAGGCTGCACTGCACCGCTTCGCGCGGCTGCCCGTGCTGTTGGAACCAACCGGCTGCCCGGCGGTAAAAAACCTGACGGTCATCGGGATTGCATCTGGCTTGCAGGAAATCGCGGAACAAGGGGTGCAGGGTCAACCAGCCTTCGCGGCCTTCAAAGGGAACGCAGAATAGATGGTTTTCCTTCACAGCCGCAACCATGTTTTCGATGCTGCGTGAAGGCAGCAGTGCGCGGCAGAGCGCAGGGGAGAAAGCGTCCAGCAAACTGACCTTGACCAGAAAATCCTGCATGGCCGGGCTTTCACCGGAGAAGACCTCTTCAATGAAGTAATCTCCCATAAAACGTGACGTCCCGCTGAAATTGGCCACTGCCAGGCTGTTTTCCATTTCAAGTTCGGATCCCAGCAGGTCGCTGGCCAGCCGCATGCCGGCTGCCCAGCCCTGGGTCTTGCTTTGCAGCGTGTCCAGGTTTGCCGCGGGCAGTGCCCGGCCAAAACGCTTTTCACACAATTGGCGTGTCTCATTGAGATTGAAAGCCAGGTCGCGTTCATCCATTTCGACCAGTTGATTGGAGGCGCGCATGCGTGAAACCGGAAGACCTGCATTGCGGCGCGAAAGAATCGCCAGGTTCTTATGCGGTGGAAGCTGCTCTGCCAGCGAGAAGATCAGCTGCTGCAACTCCGGGCTGCGGATATTCTCGAACCGGTCGAGTACGAGCAAGCGGCAGTTCTCCGACTGCCGCAGCAAATCAACGATTGCGTCCAACGCCTTGCGAGTGTCGGCTGCCGGCGTTTCAGTCGCGACTGGCGCACCCAGCGCGCGCTGCAGGAGCTCTGTGAATTGTCCAAGATTGTCGTCGCTCTTTTCCAGGGTGACCCAAATATGCGGGATGGATTGGGTTTGCAGCCAACTGCCGATCAGCGTGGTTTTGCCGTATCCGGCTGCCGCCGTAATCTGGATCAGGCGTGCGTTTTGTTCCAGGCCGCGCGTCAAGGAAAATTCCAAACGCTGACGGGCAATCAGATCTGCAGGTAAATGGGCAGAACTAAGTTTATATGAAATTACAGACATGCATTGTTTCCATCGATTGATATTTTAGAAAGGAGTCTTGCATTTTCTTCATTGACCAAAGGTTAATATTCTATTTTATGAAGAGTAAATTCTTTTTTGTAAATCGGTAAATAGCCCATTCCAGATTTTTTTTATTCTTTTCCATTATAAATCTCCCCTTGCATTGTTGACATACGGGATTGAAAAGTCTATGATGACAATAGACGCTTGTTTTCCTGAACTGGGCAATCAAATTCCCCAAAACACTCCCTGAAAATCATTCAACCCAAATAAACGACCAATAAAGGTCCATAGATTGAATTGGATGTCAATTGGAAGGAGAAAGAAATGATTATTTGTGTTAAGTGTAAAGAACCGAATCCACCGGAACTGACAAAGTGCCGAAAATGCGTACTGATTTATTGCCAGGCGAGAATATTGGCAGCCGTTTGGGAAGCCTGATGGTTGGTTTCGTTGCAGGTGCGATTGGGCTTGGAGTTGGTTTATTTCTTGCTGGCCATCCAGAGATTGTGGAAAGCTCGGAGATCTGTTTGTTAACCAATCCTGCCGCCTGGTTTTTCGCCGCAATTGCATCCCTAATCACAGGAATTGCTTCCGCATTGAAAAAGACGCCAGTTTACATCCGATATGAGAATCGGGCGATCCGGCATCAGGAGGGTGAACCCCAGACGTCGATAGCTGATTTTACGAAAGCATTGGAGCTGGCGCCGGAGAAGTATCGCGCAAAAATACTGAAGTCACGCGCAGCCCTTTATACGAAATTGGAGCGGGATGAAGAGGCCACTGAAGATCAATTGGCGTACACATACTCCGGGGGTGCGTTCGAAGATACTTCATCTTTTGTCAAGTTGATTGGTGGAGATAAAGATACATACGTTTCTTCCGCGATAAAAGATGAAAGAAAACGTATGCTGGCATCGGGAAAAATCAAAGCGATAGGATTCTGCAAAGCGTGCGGCCACGCTGTAGAGTTGAATGAAAAACTAAAGTGTGCTCTTCATCCAAAGTTGAAACTACAAAATATTACCTTTGTTACGCCGAAGGATGTGGAAGCAACCATCAGCAAGGTAGAGGCGAAGACTATTGCGATAAAAAAGAAGAACCGCAAAGCAATGACCATCATCCTGATTGTTATTGGCGTGGTTTTGTTTATTTGTTTGCTGAGTATCTTGCTTGCATCTTTTGCTCACTAAGCCCGTGATACGATATTGATGACTCGATAGCTTAAAGATGTTTTTATCTGGTTTGTGTTGTGATTTTAAGCGCACCGAATACTCTTGAAAAAAAGGGAATTTTTTAGATCAATTATTTATTAAACACGATTCGGATCAGGGCATCCACTAAAAATTTATTGATCGATTAATGACCTGATACTTTGGTGATTAATTCGGTATCCGCAATTTCTGTCAAGCATCATTTGCGTCTCAACCAAACTGATAGGCAAGACCGCAATAAATATCAAGACTTCCACATGCGCAACGATTATCATATGCCTGAAATTAAGAAATGGAGGAATAATGTCAGAACGTATTTCAATTGAGCCAATCGGGCGTGTGCATGCAAGCCAGGAGGGTTATTCGCTGGAGATCTTTGAGCCTTACAGCGATGCCCTATTGGGTCTGGAGAAGTTCAGCCATGTGCTGGTCTTCTGGTGGGCGCATCGCTGCGACCAGCCTGATCAACGTGAAACCTTGGTGGTGGATTTACCTTACGCGCGCGGATCACGCGCGGGAGTGTTTGCCTGCCGGTCGCAGAGCCGCCCCAACCCGATCGCGCTGACCACCTGCAATTTGATCCACGTGGATGAAAAAACCGGCCTGGTTGTGCTGCCCTGGATTGACGCGCTGGATGGCACGCCGGTCATCGACCTGAAGCCCTTTATCCCCAGTTCGGACCGCCCGCGCGAATTCCACGTTGCGCCCTGGATGGCAGACTGGCCGCAATGGATGGAGGAATCCGCCCAGTATTTCCAGGATCACGCCGTCGATTTTGGGGATTGATCTGCCAGCTTCCACCTCCCGCGGGAGGTGGAAGCTATAATTTATATAATTATTGGAGATCGTTGATGGAAATCGATTTTATTTCCCGCGGGCAGTTAATCCTGGCAGGCATGAGTTTTTATGGCGATCCGTTCAAGGATGCCGGCGATTGGAGCGCCGAAAACGAGATCGGCCGCTTGTGCAAGCGCTTCATGGATTTCAACGAATGCCATCGAGCGGAAATGGCTGCTTTAAAAAGCGGAGATGATTTCTATGAAGTGCATATTTATAACGATGAAACCGAAGCGAAAGGGTTTTTTGAGGTTTTTGTCGGCTGCGCGCTGGATCGCGTCAACCAGCCGCCCCTGGAATTATCACTGAAGATCCTGCCAGCCGGTCATTACGCTGCCATAGCGCTGAAAGGCGAGCAGATCATTTCGGATTGGTATCGGGATTTGGACGCGGAACTTGCGCAGAAGGGCTGGCAGCGCAGCTCCCCGTACTTTTTTCAGGTTTACGACCAGCGCTACCGTGGATTGGAGCGCATTGCGGAATCGGAGCTGACCGCATTCATCCCGGTGAAGCCCGCTTCAAATACGCATCTCGATGGATGATTCAACAGCCTGCATTGCGCGGGCGCTGGATTTTATCGAAAGCCGCTTGCAGGAGGAAGTCAGCGTGGGGGAGATGGCGGTCGCTGCCGGGTATTCGCTATATCACTTCATCCGCTTGTTCAACCAATATGTGCACCACACCCCTTATGATTATCTGGTCAGACGGCGGCTGGCGGAAGCCGTCTGCCGGATGCTGGCTGGAAAGGGCCGCCTGATGGATATTGCCGCGGACTATTGTTTTCAGAGCGCCGAGTCATTCACGCGCGCATTCACCCGCGTGTACCGCGTCCCGCCCAGCAGGGTACGCAAAGAAAACGATTTGGATGAGTGCCTGGTGCTGGCTCCGCGCGGGACGGGATACATTGATTTTTTCCGGACATACGGCCGCCCGCAGGCGCTGGAACAGGTCTTCCCGCAGCGTTGCCTGGCGGGTTTTTTTCAGGACGCGGATTTGGTATTGACCAAACCGGAAGAAACACTAAGCCGCCTGCAGCCATACGCCAACCGCCCCCTCGCGGAATGGTACTGCATAGGCAGTCTGCCGCAATCATCCGGCGGCAGCCGGCTGCTCTTTACCGGTTTTGAAATCGCTGATTTTGATGAACTTCCCCAGGGCTTATACGCGCGGCGGCTGCCAGCCGGAAGTTGGGTTGTATTTCAAACCCGGGCTTCCCTCGCGGGTCTGGATTACCTGCGCAGCTTCATTTACCAAACTTGGCAGGCCAACACAGGTGAAGTGCTTAATTTACATTCCGAAATCTACAGGCTTTCTTCACAGGTGGATTCTCTATCATTGGCGCTTTTCGTAACCATAGAATCGCGCTAAAAACACAATCGGTCATAATTTGTAGTGTAGCAAAGATAATCCAATTTATGCTTTTGCGGGCGATTTTTGCACTCAACATGTTTTATTGATAGGGCAGAAAAAATCAACGGCTTCCAAAAAGAGTTATAAATCAAAGTAGAATGGGGATCTATATAGTTGGGAGTAAGGTATGCGTATATTGTCCATACTGTTTATTTTTGTTGTATCTTTGCTGACTTTCCCTGCCTGCAATTCATTATCGGAACAACCCATTTCGGAACCAACCCTGATCCCCACGGCGGATATAGATGCACAGATGTTTGAGATCGCTGCCAACCTGACAGCGCGTGAAATTCTGCCGGATGTGTTTGTGATCACCCATACATTCCCTTGGGATGAAAACCTGCTGCTGGTGGAAATGGCGGATGGAACGTTGGTTATGGTCGATACACCCTGGACGCCTCAGGCTACGCAGGTCTTGCTTGAATGGATGATGGAGAAATATGGCCAACGCCGGATCGTGGCGATCAATACGCATCACCATATCGATAACCTGGGAGGTAATCAGGCTTTGATTGCAGCCGGTATCCCGGTTTATGGTTCAGATCTCACTGCCAGGATGATTGCTGAAAGCGGTTGGCAGGATTTGGAAGATACCCTTGCTTTTATGCGTAATCATGGTTATGAGGAATGCCTTGAGGATTATGCTAACATGCAGTTAGTCCCACCGACCGAATTATTCCCGCTTGAGGAGGGTGTAACGCTCGATTTCGGCAATGAAAAGGTCGAGATCAACTTCCCAGGTGCAGCCCATGCAATGGATAATGTAGTGGTGTATTTTCCCGATCGGAGATTGTTATTTGGTGGATGTATGGTGATCGGTTTTAACGAGATAGGAAATACCGCTGATGCAGATATGGCTGCCTGGCCGGATTCAATCCAAAAATTGAAATCCTACGATGTTGATATCATTGTTCCCGGTCACGGTAACCGTTTGGACCCCAATCTGCTGGATCATACCCTTGAAGTTCTAAAGGAGTATGAAGATAAATATCAAGATTGAAGCTAAAAATTTCCAAACCGATTCGCATAACCGATAGATAATATACACTGAAAATTGATGTAAAGTTGTATACAATAGAGAACAAAAATGCCTTCGAATCATCAATCGCATTTTGATGTCCTGCTGGATGGCGGCTATTTCAGTGATCTGGTCTTCACCGGGCTGCCGGAATTTCCGCGCCTGGGGCACGAGATCTACAGCCGCGAATTCAACCTGGTTCCCGGCGGGGCGTATAACACCGCGGTAGCACTCAAGCGCCTGGGATTGAAAACCGCCTGGCCCTGCCGCTTTGGTTCCGACCCTTTCAGCCAGTTCGTGAAGGATTGCGCAGAACGCGAGGGTGTCGATGCGGCTTACTTCGAACAAATCGACCAGCCTTCGCTGCGCATCACGGTGGCGTTCTCTTTTGACCATGAACGCGCTTTTCTCAGCTACAGCGATCCAGTTCAACAGCTTCCTTTGCTCTCGCTGTTAAATCAATTGCGGCCGGCCTGGTTGTGCGTCACGCACCTGGCTTTCGGCGCGGAATACGAGGCGTTGTTTGCACGCGCGCGCGAGCTGGGAACGCGTGTTTTCATGGATTGCCAGGCGCATCAGCGCAGTCTCGCGGATCCGCAGGTTCAAAATTCATTGCGCATGGTGGATGTTTTCGCGCCCAATCTGGAAGAAGCCCGCCGCCTGACCGGCGAGCAAGATCCAGAGCGCGTACTGGCTGCCTTGGGCAGGTACGCGCCGCTGGTGATCCTTAAACAGGGCGCGCAGGGCTGCGCCTGCCGGCAGCCGGATGGGGAAATGATCAATATTCCCGGCATCCACATCCAGGCAGTGGATACCACCGGGGCGGGTGACAATTTCAACTGCGGTTTCATCTGCGGGCAGGTGCGGGGATTCTCGCTGCTCGACAGCCTGCGCATGGCCAATATCTGCGGCGGGCTTTCCACCCAGGGGCGGGGCGGCACGGCCACCTCGCCGACCTTCAACCAGGTCAAGCATTTTCTCGATAAACTGTAAACGCCTTGCAGAGGAACCATGCGCATCACCAGTCATCATAGCTATGAAGAACAGCAATTCGAGGGTCTCGCCGCGACTTCAAAAAATTACGAGCAATCCGAGTTTCTCAATTGTAGATTTCGGAATTGCCAGTTCAGCGAATCGGTCTTCAAAGCTTGTTCATTTCATAGCTGCCTGTTCGAGGCCTGCGGATTGGAGATGCTGCGGATCGAGAAGAGCGTCTTTAAAGATACACGCTTCGTCAAGTCTAAAATGCTGGGCATCGATTGGAGCGCGGCTGCCTGGGGCAGGCGCGAGATCGCCCAGGCGCTTAAAACCATCGATTTTCAGGGCTGCGCCTTGAATTATTCCAGCTTTCTGGGTTTAAACTTGGAGGGCATCCGCTTTCTGGATTGCGTGCTGCATGAAGTGGATTTCTCCGAGGCGCTGCTGCGCCGGGCGGATTTCAGCGGCAGCGACCTGCAGCGTGCCATTTTCCGCAATACGGATTTACGCGAAGCGAATTTCAGCCAGGCGCGTAATTATTCCATTTCCCCGCAATTGAACAATATCAGCAAAGCCCATTTCAGCCTGCCTGAGGCGATGGGTCTGTTGTATGCCATGGACATTCAGTTGGACGAATAGCCCATGCATTCAGGCGCGGGTGTTCTTTTCAAAAAAATGGCGCTCATCGTTGTTAAAGTAGGCATCCAAGCCGGGGCCTGGATGCCAGAGAGAAAAATGAAATGAGATGAATCCGTTATAGCGATGGTGCTCTATCACCATAGCGAATTCTCATTTGTACCATTATTATCATACAAAATTGATGGATAGACAACCTCCCGGCGCGATTTTCCCCCGCTGTCATTCCCGGATGTAGCCGACCACGCTCTGACTGGGCAGGTAGATGAATCCCTCCGCTTCGTGCCCGATGGCGCTGACGTTGTCCGGCTGGCTGCCGGCGCACCAGGCGGTGTAAGCTGCGGCCAGCGTGTTCAATTCGGCGCCTGAATACAGGTACTCGAGCGGCAGCTTGTTGTTCAGCAGGCGGTGGCGGGTGATCTCTTCGAAAAAGCGCATGGCATCCGGCACCGGCAGGCCGCACATGCCCAGCACGAGCTGACGCTGCAAGCTGCCTTCCAGCGTATCCCGCTTTAAAGGCGCGTGCCCCAGCAGATTCCAAAAAACCGCTTCCCCCTGGCATTCGAAATACTGTTTTTCAGCCAAGGCGTGCGGATATTGTTCATACCCCAGCTTGTGCAGCTCTTCGAACAGTTGAAAACCCAACCGCATCCAGCGCGGGCTGCGCTTTTTGGTGGTGGGCGTGCGCGGCACCTGGATGCCGCGCTGCATCAGCTCATATTCCACCAGGCGCAGGTTGGCCCAATGGCTGAGCGGTGAACTGGGGGAAAGTTTCTGCCGGATTTCCTCGCGTTTCAGCAGCCCCTGGCTGGTGGACATGGGCGAATTGATGGCCGCCAGGGCGTTCTCCTGCCCGGCCAGAAAAGCAAACGCGTCTTTCAAACTCCCGCTACCCAGCGAGCGGATCACCAGGTCTTTATCGATCACCGCGAAAGTGAACGGATGCGCCCGGTCCGCGCAGACTTCCACGCCAATGAAGGTCGAATAATTCACGCTCATGCTGGTTTAAGTTTAGGATGATTTCCTGTAGAACGCAAATATTTTTCAATTTTATTTTGAGCGAGATGAGCTGCGATATAATCGAAACGTGTCAGCTCAGGTTATTCAATATGGATGAATTGGCTCTAATCAACGCGGCTCAGAAAGGGGATCTGGATGCTTTCAACCGCCTGGTGCTGGCGTATCAGGAGCAGGTCTATAACCTGGCCTTGCGCTTCCTTTCCGATGAGGACGCGGCTGAAGACGCCGCGCAAACTGCTTTCATCAATGCTTATCAGAGTATCCAATCTTTCCGCGGTGGCTCATTCCGCGCCTGGCTGCTGCGCATCACTGCCAACAACTGCCTGGACGAGCTGCGCCGCCTGAAACGCAAACCCTCCCAGCCGTTGGAGGCGCGCGACCCCGAGGATGACGAGGATATCGAAGATCCGCTGTGGATGAAAGATCCAAACCAGCTGCCGGAAGAGCAGGTTGCGCAAAAAGAACTGGATTTCGTCATCCAACGCTGCATTGAAAACCTGCCGGTGGATTTCCGCGCGGTGGTGCTGCTGGTGGATGTGAATGGCCTGGATTACCAGGCTGCTTCGCAGACCGCGCGCGTGCCGGTTGGCACGGTGCGCAGCCGCCTGGCGCGCGCCCGCCAAAGATTGCAGGATTGCCTGCGCGATGCCTGGGAACTTCTGCCTGAAAAATATCGTCTCAATAATGAGGGTAGCTCATGATCCCGGATAAGCATTTAACCGATCGCGAGTGGCTGCTGCTCTCTGCATATCTGGATGGACAACTTTCCGAAAAAGAAAGACGCCAGGTTGAAGACCTGCTGCAGTCCAATCCTGCCAGCCGTTCAGCGCTGGAGGGCTTGCGGCGCGCGTGCCTGGTGCTGCGGCATGCGCCGACGCGCCGGGTGCCGCGCAATTTCACATTAAGCGCGGAACAGGCACACAAACCTTTCCTGCCGTCATTTTCACGCCTACTTAGCTATTCCTCCGCCCTGGCGGGTTTGTTATTGGTGATCGCGCTGGGTTTCGACCTGTTCATCGGTAGAAATGCCATGAACCTGGCGCGCAGGTCTGGAGCTGCGCCGGCAGAAGTCGCTAAAGTATTCATGGCGGATGAGGCTGCCCAGGCTCCTTCCGCGGAAAGCCCGGCGATCATTTATTGGAATGGCGTTTATTCGCCGCTGTTGGGCGCGTACGGCAAGGGCGGCGGTGGGGGTGATGAATCCGGCTCAGCCGGTTATGCTTACGGCATCGGAGGAGGCGGCGCGGAAAGCCCGGCGGCGATTATGCCGTCTGTGGAGGAAGCGCCGGCTGTTGCTGCTGAAGAGGAGAGCTTGCTTGCCGAAGAAACTCCGGTGGACGCTGATATGGGGATGTCCGCTCCGGAAATGGCCGCGCCGGAAAGTGCTCCGGCAGCCAAGCAGCCGCAAGAACTGGAAGAGGCAGCGCCCGAATCCGCCCTGGAAATGGACGCATCCGCGGCCGGCGCGTATGAAAGCCTCATCCTGGGCGTACGCCCGTCTGAGGAGCGCGGTGCTATACAATTAATTTCCGGCGGATATGCGCCGGCGTCTTTCACGCGCGCGTTCCCCTGGCGGTTGATCGAGATCGCGCTGGCCGCTGCCGCATTCCTGGCAGGATTGGGCGCGCTGGCGCTGCGCAAGCAGCGTTGAATTGATCCCCGAAGCAGCTGCATATAGAAAAAACACGCGTGCTATAATTAGAACAATCTTTCGGTTTAATGAGGACTATGGCTCGCAAGACTACCAAACGACCATCCACTGCGAAAAGTTCCCCGCGCACTGCCAAGCGCCGGCGCACGGCTTCAAGCGCAGCGCGCGTCAGCCGCCAGTTGCGAAAAATCTCACCGGAACGAAAGCTCGACATCCTGGGAGTGTTCCTGCTGCTGCTGGGCGTGATTTCCCTCTTTGGATTTTTCAGCAGCAGCCAGGTTGGCTTGACGGGTTGGATCAGCCGGATTTTGGGTTGGATCGCCGGGTTGGGCGCCATCCTGTTTCCGCTCATCCTGATTTTCCTGGGGATCTGGTTCCTGGTGCGCAACGAGCAGCGCTTCCCCATGCTTTCCAGCGAGCGCATGCTGGGTGTGGTTTTCCTGTATTTGGATATTCTGAGCTGGGTGCACTGGTTCAGCGGCGGCGGCTGGAAACTGGCCGAAGCCGGGCAGGGCGGCGGTTACCTGGGTGGTTTTTTCGAGCGCATCCTGGTGGTCACGCTGGGCGACGCTGGTGCGGCTGTGGTGATGTTTGCCTGGCTGCTGCTTGGCCTGGCGTTCACTTTCGACCTTTCCATCCCTGACTTGTTCCGCAAGATGTCCCGGCCGGCGGTGAAAACCGGCGAGTTCATCAGCGAGAAAACCGCCAAAATGGTTGAACCCCATAAAAGATCAGCCGAAAGCGTGAAATCCAAGCAGATGCCGATTTTCGTGAATGGCAGCGGCCATCCCGAGGGTTTCACACCCATTGAAAATAAACCTTTAAAGAAATTGACCTTGAAAAAAGGCGGAACGCAAGCTTCTGCCGTTTCCAGCGCAACGGAACCTGCCCCGGGCGGCGCGCAGATGGCGCGCATCTTCCAATCCTCGGCTACCAGCCTGGATTGGCGCCTGCCCAGGATTGATGAAATCCTGAATCCATCCGTCAAGGCGGTTTTACGCCAAAACGTCGATCAGGAGCGCGCGCGCCTGATCGAGGAAACCCTGACCTCTTTCGGCGCGCCCGGGCGCGTGGTGGAAATCCACCGCGGGCCGACCTTCACCCAATTCGGAGTCGAGCCGGAACTGATCCAGACCCGCAACGGCCAGATGCGCGTGCGCGTGAACAAGATCAACGCCCTGGCGGATGACCTGGCGCTGGCGCTGGCCGCGCCGCGCATCCGCATCCAGGCGCCCGTGCCCGGCCGGCATTACATCGGCATCGAGGTGCCCAACGAGGAGACCGAACTGGTCTCGCTGCGCGAGGGCATTGAAAGCAAATCCTTCCAGCACCTCAACGCTTTCCTGCGCTTTGTGCTGGGCAAGGACGTGGCCGGCAAACCGCTGGCGGTCGATCTGGCAGCCATGCCGCACCTGTTGATCGCCGGTACGACCGGCTCCGGCAAATCCGTATGCATCAATGCCATCCTGAGCTGCCTGCTGTTGGACCGCACGCCCAACGAGCTGCGCCTGGTGATGGTGGATCCCAAACGCGTGGAATTGACCGGCTACAACGGCATCCCACACCTGCTCACGCCGGTGGTGGTCGATCCGGAAAAAGTGGTCGGCACGCTGCAATGGATGTCGCGCGAGATGGACAGCCGCTATAAAAAATTCGCCGAGGTGGGCGCCCGCAACCTGAGCGATTACAACAAAACCCAACCGCAAAAACTGCCCTACATCGTGGTGGTGATCGACGAGCTGGCTGACCTGATGATGATGGCGCCGGAGGAAACCGAGCGCAACCTCAACCGCCTGGCACAGCTGGCGCGCGCCACCGGCATCCATGTCATCATTGCCACCCAGCGCCCCTCCGTGGACGTCATCACCGGCAAGATCAAGGCCAACTTCCCCTCCCGCATTTCTTTCACCGTGGTTTCCGGAGTGGACAGCCGCGTGGTGCTCGACCAACCTGGCGCGGAACGCCTGATGGGGCGCGGCGATATGCTCTTCCAGGCGCCGGACGCGCCAGCCCCCAAACGCTTGCAGGGTGTGTACGTCTCCAACGAGGAAATCCAGCGGCTGGTGCAATTCTGGAATGATCAGAAGAAAATGCTGGCGGCCGAGAACCCCAATGCGGCTGAACTGATGCCGCAGCAGGTCTTCCCCAGTTCCGCGCAGGATCAAACACCGCTTTTTAATGAACCCGTTGACACTGGTGAAGATCCGTTCTTGCGCAAGGCTATTGCCCTTGTGCGCCAGGAGGAACGCGCTTCCATATCCATGCTGCAGCGCAAGATGAGCATCGGCTACACGCGCGCCGCCCGCCTGGTGGACCGCCTTGTGGAGATGGGCATTGTGGGGGAATCCGAATCCGGCAGCGGCGTGCGCCCCGTGCTGGATTTCGGGGATGAAGAACCATCATAAGAATAAACAACCGACCAAAAGTAAAAGTAGGTCACACATTCTTGTGTGATGATTCCAGAGTAAAGGTTATTAAGCGGGTAAATCGCCAATCCAACTCTGAAAAGGAAAAACCGCTCGCTTGAGTAATAAAACGAGCGCTCCCTGAGCTTGCCGAAGGGGCGCTCGTTTATTTTTTAAGAATTTAAAAACCAAATGCCGGACGGTCGGGTTCTTATAACCCCGCGGCCTTGCGCAAAGCTTCTGCCTTATCGGTGCGTTCCCAAGTCAGGTCCAGGTCGTCACGCCCAAAATGGCCATAGGCAGCCACCTTGCGGTAGATCGGCTTGCGCAAATCCAGGTCGCGGATGATGGCGCCCGGGCGCAGGTCGAAGTGTTCGAGGATCAATTCCGCGATACGCTCATCGGGGATTTTGCCGGTATCGAAAGTCTCCACATTCACGCTGACCGGGTGCGCTACGCCGATGGCGTAAGCTACCTGGATCTCGCAGCGTTCCGCCAAACCGGCCGCCACCACGTTCTTGGCTGCCCAGCGCGCGGCATACGCGGCGGAGCGGTCCACTTTTGTGGGATCCTTTCCGCTGAAAGCGCCGCCGCCGTGACGGCCCATGCCGCCGTAGGTATCGACGATGATCTTGCGACCGGTCACGCCGGAATCGCCCATCGGACCGCCGGTGACAAAGCGCCCGGTCGGATTGATGTGGTAAACGGTCTGGTCATCCAGCATGTCCGCCGGAACAACCGCCTTGATCACGTGTTCGATGACCTGCTTGCGGATTTCTGCCTGTTCAATTTCAGGGGCATGCTGGGTGCTGATCACGATGGTGTCCACGCGCGCCGGTTTGCCGTAGTGATATTCGACCGTTACCTGGCTCTTGCCATCCGGGCGCAGCCAGGGCAGCGTGCCGTTCTTGCGCACTTCCGCCAGGCGGCGGGTGAGTTTGTGCGCCAGGTAGATCGGCATGGGCATCAGCACAGGGGTTTCATTGCAGGCAAAGCCGAACATCATGCCCTGGTCGCCTGCGCCGATGGCTTCCACTTCGGCTTCTGTCATTTTACCGGATTTGGCTTCCAGCGCCTTATCCACGCCCATGGCGATATCGCCCGATTGCTTTGCCAAAGCCACAAGCACAGCGCAGGTCTGGTAATCGAAACCTTTGCAGGTATCGTCGTAGCCAATTTCCTTGACGGTATCGCGCACGATCTCATCGTAATTCAGGTTGGCCTGGGTGGTGATCTCCCCCAACAGCATCACAAAACCGGTCTTGGTGGCCGATTCGCAGGCCACGCGCGAGCGCGGATCCTGCGCCAGGCAAGCGTCCAGGACAGCGTCGCTGACCTGGTCGCAGATTTTATCCGGGTGGCCTTCGGTTACCGATTCAGATGTGAACAGGTACTTGGCTGATTTCATCATTGTTTTCATTGCTTGTGCATAACCTCCAATGGTTAAAGAAAACTGCCCCTTCTGGACGGAGGGGCAGACGTTAGGCATGAATCTGCGGTCCCTCTCATCTTCCAGAATTACCTTCTGCCGGAATTGGCACCTTTGAGCAGCCGCATGATCTGCGTTTGCCGCCAGGTTGCCGAGGTTTCACAGGGCCGATCCCTCCACCTCTCTGGATAAGAGAACCATCTGGGGCTTTCAGTTGTTAATGCCCAAACTTATATCACAGGTTGATAGCAGTGTCAAATTTACCTATAATAAATTTAGAGAACCATAATATGTCATCCGATAGCTGAAAGAGATGAAGATGGCTGATAATCTTCAACTATTTTGGTTTTGTGCTATTTTGCTGATCAGTTACCTGATCG
>CAZDUN010000024.1:0-16017 GCA_964508615.1 uncultured Pelolinea sp.
TACGTTTTTGTGTTAAACCCATTTGGCCAAATACCCGTTCCCCATTTCAACCGCAACTACCCCTTCCCCGGAAATGGCCCAATAACCCCGATTTGTTAGAAGGGCTGGCCTCCGGCCCGGCTTTGACCGAACGCTGGCGCATGCCCGCTGACCAGCTTCCTGAAGATCATATGGCTTGGGAGCTTGAAGCCGAATACATTGCCTACGCGCTATCCGACCTGATTTGCACCGTCTCGCCGGAGAGGATCATCCTGGGCGGCGGCGTGATGCACCGTTACTTCTTATACGATCTGATCCGTTCCAAGACGATCACTTTCATCAATAATTACATCCGCTCCAAATATCTTGAAGAAAGCATCGGCGATTACATCGTGTCCCCGCGCTGGAAAAACGAATCCGGCTTGATGGGCGCGCTTTCCCTCGCACATCAATCATCAAGACCGGAGTAATTGACTGTCAATTTCAATACTTAGAATAAGCTGATCAAATCGGTTGTTCCAAGATTGCCGGTAGTGAAATGCAGGCGCATCACACGCCGCGCGTGCTGCCGAAGCGCCTGCGTGTCGCCCAATGCCTGGGCAGTCAACAGGTCATTGAAAGTGATCCCCTCCCCGGGAATTTCAATTTTTTCTGCTTCATCCTGGGAAATCACGATGAACAAGCCATTGTTTTTGCCGCCCTTGTGCAACTGCCCGGTGGAGTGTAAAAAGCGCGGGCCGAATCCCAATGTGGTGGGCAGTCCGGTGCGTTCCCCTAAATAATCCCGTAGAGCTTGCAGCTTTGCTTCGTTTTCCCTGCCGCGCGAAATGAAAGCGTTGATGGCGATGTAATCGCCCGCTTGTCCCAACTTCAGGAAGTCGTCCAGCTGCTCCGCCAGCGCGCCGCCCGGTTTCCCTTCTCCAAACAAGGCTGCCTTCTCGTCCCGGCAAAGCGGATCACCGACTCCCAAATCCTGGTTTTCCTTGAGTAAAGCCAGCATGCGCTTGGCAATATCCTTGCTTTCCTGCACATTGGGCTGGTCGAATGCGTTCACGCCCATCAGCGCGCAAGCGACTGCCGTGGCGATCTCCCAGCGGTAGAATTCCGCCGCCAGGTCGTAAACATCCTCGATCCGGCAAATGGTTACCGGGTGCCCGGCAGCCAGCAGTTCATCCGTGAAATCATCCAGTACGCCATTCTTTCGCAGGTAAATGAACAGCCGGTCAGGGCCATAATGCTCCAATGGCAGCCGCGCTTCCTGCTCCACCGGCAGGATGCCGTTTCCATCCTTGCCGCTGCTTTCAGCAATTAGCTGCTCGATCCAGGAACCCAACGGCGCGGGCTCGGGGTCTGCCAGAAGGGTCAACTTATCGCGCCCCACTGCGTAACCCGCAGCCATGATGACACCTAATTTCACGCCCTCATCTTCCAGGGAAATCATGATGCTGCCTTTTGATTGCGCCCGGTTAGAATATTTCAAGGATTGCCTCAGCAAACGCGCCCCATCGTAGCCAGCCAGGATGGCCGGCACCAGGCCGAAGGCGATCAGCGCCGAGTAGCGCCCGCCCACGTTTGGGTTGGCTGCGATCACTTTGCGGAAGTTTTTTTCAGCAGCCAGTTTCTGAATCCTGGTATCCGGATCGCCGATGGCAATGAAGTGCCTGCCGGTATTTACCGGATCAATCTTTGAAAGTTTCTCCCAGAAATAAGAGAAAAGGGTATTGACCTCGACCGTTGTCCCGGATTTGCTGCTGACGATGAAAAGCGTTTTCTCAAGAGGCAGCTCCCGGGTTTTCTCCAGGATCTGTTCTGGAGAAGTGGAATCCAGGATGGAAAGGTTCAGGCTTTGGGGGTTATTCAATCCAAAATTCTGCGAGAATAGGCTGTACACCTCCGGCGCAAGCGACGAACCGCCCATGCCCAGCACCACCGCGTGAGAATAACCCTCCGCGAGCAGATCCTCCAGCAGCGCTTGCACTTCCCGGACCAATGGCTGGCTGTTTTCAGCGGCATCCAGCCAATCCAGCCGGATGGCGATTTCTTCCTGTTGGAGCGGGTCTGCAGACCACAATGACACATCGCGTTGGTTGAAGCGGCTGATGAAATCCAGCACTTGCATGCGATCCAGCTGCTTCTGGATTGCAGGGAACAATGCTTTCACGCCAATCGGATACAGATCATCAGGTTTCATGGGATTGCCAACTTATTTAAAATACTCTTCCTCAACAGCTTTAAACTTCTGGATGCGCCGATGATAGCGTTCTTCGCTCATCGGCTGAGCCTTCAGAAAAGCGGTTACGATATCCTTTGCCAGGGCAGGCCCGATCACCTGCCCGCCCATGCACAACACGTTCATGCCGTCATGTTCCACACCCTGATGGGCGGAATATACATCGTGGCATAATCCGGCGTAAACGCCTTTCATTTTATTTACGGTGATACAAATTCCGATGCCCGAACCGCAGATGGCCACTGCCCGATCAGCTTTTCCATGAATGATCGCTTCACCCGCTTTTTTCCCGAAATCAGGAAAATCGCTGCTTTCGCTGGAATCAGCGCCCAGGTCCAGCACCTCATGTCCCGCAGTCTGGATGGCTTCGATTACTGCTTTACGCAGCGGGTAACCGCCATGGTCGTTCGCTAACGCCACTCGCATATTCAAACTCCGCTTGTTTATGATTTCAGTAGATCGGCTGCCGCCTGATAGACCGCGTCAGCCGTGATGCCAAACTCTTTGAACAGGGTGCCAGCCGGCGCGGAAGCGCCGAAGCTGCTCATCCCGATGAACGCGCCCTGATCGCCCAGCCATTTCTCCCAACCCATGCAGATGCCGGCTTCAACCGCCACCCGTTTTTGGATGTTGTCCGGCAGCACATCTTTCTGGTAATCCGCTGGCTGCGCATCGAAAAGGTCCCAACTGGGGAAGGAAACCAACCGTACGGCATGACCGGCCTCGGCCAGTCTCTGCCCGGCTTCGATGATCAGGCTCACTTCCGATCCGCTGGCCATCAGGATAATTTCCGGCGTCCCGCTGCCCAGGTCAGCCAGGATGTAAGCGCCCTTCTGCAATCCTTGCGCAGCCTTAAAACGGGCCTTCCGGTCCAATGTGGGCAAATTCTGGCGCGTCAACACCAGCGCGGTCGGCCCGTGCGTCCTGCGGATCGCCGCTTTCCAGGCTTCGCTTACCTCGTTGGCGTCGCAGGGGCGGATGACCGACATGTTCGGTATGGCGCGCAGGGCTGCCAGGTGTTCCACCGGCTGGTGCGTGGGGCCGTCTTCACCCAGGCCAATGCTGTCGTGAGTGAAGACCCATATCGAGTGCAGGTGCGATAAGGCTGAAACCCGCAGCGCGCCGCGCATGTAATCGGAGAATACCAGGAATGTCGCCCCATAGGGAAGAATTCCCTGGTGATAGGCCATGCCATTGACAATGGCGCCCATGCCGTGCTCGCGCACGCCAAAATGAATGTTGCGCCCGCCCGGGTTATCGGCCTGAAAAGCCGTGCTTTCCTTCAACCAGGTGTTATTGGATGGCGCCAGGTCGGCTGAACCACCCATTAGTTCTGGCAGCTTGGCCGCAAGTTGATTGAGTACATCACCGCTGGATTTGCGGGTGGCCGCGCCTTTGGCATCCGGCTCGAAAACCTGCAGCTCCGCGTCCCATCGATCGGGCAGCTCCGCCGCGAAGCGGCGCTTGAAATCCCGGGCCAATTCAGGATATTTTTGCGCATATGTTCTGAATTGGTCTTTCCACTGCGATTCCGCCGCCGCGCCATTTTTCTTGACTTCCAGGAACAGTTCTTTCACATCTTCTGGAATATAGAAATCCTGATCTGTCGGCCAACCCAGGTTCTTTTTGGCATTCAACAATTCTTCTTCCCCCGGGGGTTCGCCATGCGCCTTGGCAGTGCCCTGACGGGAGGGCAGCCCGTAACCAATGATGGTCGGGCAGATGATCAAGGATGGACGCGGGTCTTTCTTGGCGGTCTGAATGGCAGCGTCGATTTCTTCCACATCGTTGCCATCTTTGATCTTCAGGACATGCCAGCTGTACGCTTCGAAACGCTTGCCGCGCTCTTCGGTGAAGGCGATATCGGTCGAGCCTTCAATCGAAATGCGGTTATCGTCATATAAATAGATCAGTTTGCCGAGTTTGAGATGGCCGGCTAACGATGCCGCTTCAGAAGCCACGCCCTCCATCAGGTCGCCATCGGTTACGATGGCGTAGGTGTAGTGATCGACAATCTTCACGTCGGTTTGGTTGAATTCAGCCGCCAAATGCGCTTCGGCTATGGCCATGCCCACGCCGTTGGCAAAGCCCTGGCCGAGCGGTCCGGTGGTGGCGTCGATGCCGGGAGTTAAACCATATTCCGGGTGACCGGGGGTGCGGCTGCCCCATTGGCGGAAATTCTTGAGTTCGTCCAGCGGCAGGTCAAAGCCGGTTAAATGGAGCAAACTATAAAGCAGCATGGAACCATGCCCGCCGGACAGAACAAATCGATCCCGATCCGGCCAATCCGGATTAGCCGGATTGATCTTCAAATGCCTCGTCCAGATGGTGTACGCGATGGCGGCGGTTCCCATTGGCAATCCCGGATGCC
The DNA here is from genome assembly GCA_964508615.1 of uncultured Pelolinea sp. Lineage (GTDB taxonomy): Bacteria > Chloroflexota > Anaerolineae > Anaerolineales > Anaerolineaceae > Pelolinea. Next base: position 4,581 of record CAZDUN010000024.1, read on the forward strand.
CGGAATTGGCTTTTTGAACGCCATCAGCTGATAAAAAACGTATGGTATTGATCGCCCGAGTTTGAATTTCTTTATTTTCCATGCCGAACCTCTTGATTCAAGTATTGAATCAATTCTACCATGCGGGATATTTTCGTCCCCCTTGATATACAAACGTGAATCAGAGAATCGAAAGGCGTTTCAAACGCAGGCTGTTGGTCACTACGAATACGCTGCTGAACGCCATCGCGCCGGCCGCCAGCATCGGGTTCAGGAATCCGGCCGCCGCGGTCGGGATCAGGATCACGTTGTAAAAAAATGCCCAGAACAGGTTCTGCCTGATCTTCCTGACTGTCTGCCGGGAAAGCACCACTGCCCGCACCACGCCGTTCAGATCGCTGCCCAGCAGCGTTACAGGAGCCGAAGCCACTGCCACGTCCGTGCCAGTGCCGATGGCCATGCCCACATCTGCCTGCGCCAAAGCCGGCGCGTCGTTCACGCCGTCCCCTACCATCGCAATGACTTTTCCTTCATCTTGCAAGCGTTTGACCTGGCTGGTTTTATCCTGCGGCAGCACCTCGGCGATCACCTGGCTTATCCCCACCGCAGCGCCGATCACACGCGCGGTTTTTTGGTTATCGCCGGTCAGCATCACCAGTTGCAGCCCAAGCGCCTTCAATCGCTCGACCGCTTCGCGCGATCCGCTCTTTATGCTATCCGCAATGCCGAATAATCCCGCGATCTCTTTTTCCACGATAAGGATGATGGTCGATTGGGCATTATTTTCGATTTCTTCCAGATATTTCTCAATGGGCGCGGTGTCGATATCCAATTCTTTCAATAACCGCTGATTGCCGATGGAAACATGTTTCCCATCGATGATCGCCTTCACACCCAGGCCGGCTTGCGCGCTGAACTTTTCCGGGGCTGCCAACCGGATACCCCGGTTGCCGGCTTCCGCCACCAGCGCCTCGCCCAAAGGATGCTCGCTGGCGCTTTCCACGCTGGCTGCCAATCGCAGCAAGTCATTTTCGGAAAAGGCTTTCTGCAGCACGATGATGCGCTCAACCGCTGGCTGGCCTTTGGTGATTGTGCCGGTTTTGTCGAACAGAATGGTGTTGATCTTTCCCGCGCGCTCCAGCGCATCAGCGGACTTGAATAGAACACCCAGTTCCGCGCCCCTGCCGGTTCCGACCATCACAGCTGTGGGGGTGGCTAATCCCATCGCGCACGGGCAGGCGATCACCAGCACGGAGACTGCGTTGATCAGCGCGCGCGTAAATATATCGATTTCAGGATTGGGGAAGATATTCGGCACCAGGAAATACCACACCGCGAAAGTCAGCGCCGCGATGGCGATCACGATCGGCACGAACACCGCGGATACTTTATCCGCCAGCTGTTGGATGGGCGCTTTGCTGCCCTGGGCTTGTTCGACCAGCTTCACGATTTGCGCCAGGGCGGTTTCTTTACCAACCTTCGTGGCTTCATAACGGATCATGCCAAGTTTATTCAACGTTCCGCCGATCACCGCGTCCCCAATACCCTTGGTCACCGGCAAAGATTCACCGGTCAGCATGGATTCATCAAGAGTCGTGGCGCCCTCGATCACAATACCATCCACGGCAATTTTTTCTCCCGGCCTGGCCAGCAGGATATCGCCTGCCCTGACCTCATCGACCTTGATCTCAACTTCCTTGCCAGCGCGCAATACGCGGGCTGTTTTGGCTTGTAAATTCAACAGTTTCTTAATCGCGTCGCTGGTGTGGCCTTTGGCACGCGCTTCCAGGAATTTTCCCAGCCGGATCAACGTGATGATCACCGCCGCGCTCTCGAAATAAGCGTGACCCTCCACCCATCCCAACAGGATCGGGATGGAATACAAATATGCCGTTGAGGACCCCATCGCCACCAGCACGTCCATGTTGGCGCTGCCGCTGCGCAGCGATTTGTACGCGCCGGCATAATACTGCGCCCCGACAATGAATTGCACCGGCGTGGCCAAGGCGAACAGCAGCCAATTGAACCAAGGCTGATGACCGATCATCTCCGGGATGATCCCAAAGTCCCTGCTCATCGAGAGGAGAAATAGCGGCAGCGTGAAGAGGATTCCCAGCAGCAGCATATTACGCTGCTTGCGGATTTCTCTTTCGCGCGCCTTGGCCTCGGCATCTTCCGCTTCGTCACCTAAAATGACTGCCTCAAAACCGGCTTTCTTGATCAAGTCGCGGATTTCGGCCTGGTTGACCAGGGTAGGGATATAGCCGATGGCGGCTTTCTCGGTTGCCAGATTAATAGCTACCGCCCTTATTCCGTTTTGCGCTCGCAGAAATCCTTCCAGTCTTTTCGCATCCACGCTGTCAGCGATGCGCTTGATGATGAATTCGCCGTCTGCTTGGGCGACATCATAGCCGGCACGCTGGATGCGCGCGACAATCGCCTCCAGGTTGGTCTGGCTGGCATCATATCCGATAGTGGCTTTTTCTGAGGAGAGGTTGACAATCGCTTCCTGCACGCCTTCGACCTTTTTCACGTTCCTTTCGATGGTGGCCACGCAGTTGGCGCATGTCATTCCCTTGATGGGCAGGATGATCTGCTTGGTGTCAGCCATTGGCTTTTTCTACTCTACGGGTGGGTAATCGATTTCTTTCAGGGTGTCGCTGATCTTTTCTGCCGTTGCGGGAGCGTCGAATTCCACCATTACGGTTTTTGTTTCCAGATCGGCTTTCACCTGGCTGACGCCTTCCAATTCAGCCAACTCCATTTCGATGGTATGCACGCAATGACCGCAATGGATGGAGGGTACTTGATAAACTTTGCTTTCCATGTTTACCTCATATTTGTTTTGATATTTCTCATAATTATATATCTTAATAGATTCCGGTCCCCCATTAACATTTCATCATAATTCTAATTCTTGACAGCCAGGTTAAATATCGTAAGATAAACATACAGGTATTAAATATGATCGATCTCACTGGTAAATACATCCTCGTCACCGGCGGCGCGAAAAGGATTGGCCGTCATTTGGCCCTGGCAGCCGCCCGCGCGGGCGCGCATGTCAGCATCCATTATGGCCGGTCCGCAGAAGACGCCAAACAACTTCTGGATGAAATCAGGAAATTTGGCGTAAAAGCGGACGCTTTTCAGGCGGATTTCAACCACCCGCAGGCTGCCATTCAAGCCTTTCAGGGATTTTTAGCCTCTCACTCCGATCTGTTTGCCTTGGTGAATAACGCCTCCCTTTTCGCACCGCTGAAATTCATGGACGCGACCCTGGAGGATTGGCAGGCGCATATGGAAGTCAACCTGACCATGCCCTTCCTATTGAGCCAGGCTTTCGCGCGCGCGTTGGGCAGCAAACCCGGCCGCATTATCAACCTGCTCGACTGGCGCGCGCTGCGCCCCGGAAAGGACCACTTTCCCTATACCATTTCGAAAGCCGCCCTGGCTTCCATGACGCGCATGCTGGCTAACGTACTCGCGCCCAACATTCAGGTCAACGGCCTTGCGCTTGGAGCGATCCTGCCGCCTTCCGATGGCGGTAATGAGGACGCGATACTCAAACAAGTCCCGGCCGGTCGTTGGGCGGATATGGAGGAATTAACTGAAACATTTCTGTTCCTGCTGACCGGCCCGGATTACATCACCGGCGAGATCATTCACCTGGATGGCGGCCGCCACCTGGTTTAATTATTAGAGCGAGAGGATCAAGCATTCATGGATAAGGTTTTCATCAAGGATTTATTGGTTCGGGGTGTTATCGGTGTATCAGAAAAAGAAAGGTCAGCCCCTCAGGATATCCTCATCAACGTGGTGATGTACACCGATATCACCCAGGGCGCGCAGACGGATGACATTGAGCATTGCGTCAACTACCGCACAGCCGCCAAAGCCATCATCGCGCACGTCGAAAAAGTATCCCGCTTTACGGTCGAAGCGCTCTCCAGCGACATCGCCGCGTTGTGCCTGCAAATGCCGGGAGTACAAAGAGTCAAAGTCCGCGTGGAAAAACCCGGCGCGGTACGCTTCTCGCGCTCGGTCGGGGTTGAAATCGTTCGAAAAAAAGAGGATGGAACGGCATAACGTCATTCTGCTGCTGGGTTCCAACATCCAACCGGCGGAAAATATCCTGCGGGCATTGCAGTTGCTGGCTGCCCGAACCAGGATGGTTGCCCAATCACGCGTTTGGGAAACCGCAGCCGTCGGCAGTCAGGGGCCAAATTTTCTAAACGTCGCGGTGAAAATTGAAACCCGGCTGAACCCGCAAGAGCTCAAGAACGACCTGATTCATCCAATCGAGCAGCAGCTGGGCCGCCTGCGCTCGAGCGATAAATTCATGCCGCGCACCATGGATATCGATATCATCCTCTATGACGATCAAGTTCTGGATGAGACTGTATGGCGCAAAGCCTTTGTCGCCATCCCGGTCTCGGAGCTGGCGCCCAACCTGCCGCAGCCCGTTACCAATGAACCGCTTTCCAAAATTGCTTCGCAATTAAAAAACTCAGCTTACGCTGAGCTTTTTGAGCTTTCTGAAAATTAGGATTAGATTTCCAAAGGCTTCGCGCCGCGCGAGATATTATCCAGGAATTCCACGCGGGTCTTCTCATCGCTGCGGAATGTCCCCAGCATGGATGAAGTGGTCATGCGCGCGTTATGTTTGCGTACGCCGCGGATCATGCCGCACAGATGCACCGCTTCGATCACCACGCCCACGCCGCGCGGCTGCAGCAAAGTGAACAGAAAGTCGGCAATCTGCCGCGTCATTCTTTCCTGGATTTGCAGCCGGCGGGAGAACATATCCACAATGCGCGGTATCTTCGAAAGCCCGATCACCTTGCCCTTGGGCAAATACGCCACATGCGCCCGCCCCAGGAACGGCAGCATGTGATGTTCGCACAGGCTGTAGAACTCGATATCCCTGACAATCACCATATCATCATAATTGGCCGTGAAAACCGCGTTGTTGACCAGTTTGATCGGGTCGGTGCGGTAACCTTCCAGTAATTCGCCATATGCGCGCGAAACCCGGCTGGGCGAGTTTAGCAATCCCTCCCGCTCGGGATCTTCGCCGATGGCGATTAAAATATCCTTCACCGATTTTTCAATGGATTCAAAATCGATTTCTGAATCGCAGAATAATTCAGCCGCGTTGAAAACCGGCGTATCCTCACAATTTTCTATTTTCTTGTTATCCATCATTCTCCTGATTTAATTCTTAACCATTTTGAAGAATTATAGAGGCAGCGGTGCAATATTGTATTAATGCTTTATAAAAAACGGTTGGTCAATAAACCGCTGTGATTCACGATCCCGTTTTTACCAGCTTTGCCTTTTTTAAATCCATTAATGATTTCGATCCGCTGGCAAACATGCTCAAACGAAGCTGGTGATTGATAACTTCAATCTTTTGATGCAGGCTATTATCGGACTCAAGCGCAGCTCTGAGCAGCGGTCCCGCCATGCCCGCCAGGCTGGCACCCAATGCCAGGCACTTGGCAACTTCCACGCCATCGGTGATGCCACCCGAAGCAATTAGAGGAAAATCCGGCATCTCAGTGTGGATCTGCTCCAGACAAATGGTTGTGGGGATTCCCCAGTTCTGGAAGCCTGCCGCAGCCGCGGCCAGTTTTTCATTGCCGCTGCAGTGCTTTTCCACTTCCGACCAGGATGTACCCCCCGCGCCGGCCACATCGATGGCCCGCACGCCCGCATTGACCAGCTGGCGCGCGGTTTGCGCGTTGATCCCCCAGCCCACTTCCTTGGCAACCACAGGCACAGGCAGCGCGCGGCAGACCTCTTCAATTCTCTTCAGCAGCCCTTTGAAATTGGTATTGCCGTTTTCCATCAAGGCTTCCTGCAAGGGATTGAGATGCAGGAGTAAAGCGTCCGCTTCCAGCGTATCGACCGCCATTTTACAGTGTTCAATGCTATAGCCATAGTTCAATTGAATTGCGCCCAGATTGGCAAACAGCAAAATATCCGGCGCAATTCGCCGTACTTTAAAAGTGTCCATCAACTGCGGATGTTCGATGCCGATGCGCTGCGACCCAACCCCCATGCTGATGCGGAAGTGCTGGGCAGCTTGCGCCAGGATCAGGTTGATCTTTTGCGCTTCGCTTGTGCCGCCGGTCATGGAAGAAATCAACAGCGGGCTGGAAAGCTCATGCCCGAAAAATGTGCTGCGCGTGTCGATCTCCGCCAGATCGATTTCCGGCAGCGCCTGATGCACAAAATGGTATTTCTCCAATCCATTGCGCAATCCGGATTGCACATCTTTCTTATAATTTATGGAAAGATGCTCGCTCTTGCGAGTTTGAATGTCAGGTTTTGTGGACATTTTTTATAGTATACACGCTTGTGTTTATTTAATAATATAATAGTTCAGAATATCCAAATGGAGGTCGTAAATGAGCGACGTACTCGAAGGCGTAAAAGAAGTGATTGTTGACGTGATGAAAATTGACACCAAGGACATTTCTTTGGAAACCCGATTCATCGAAGATCTGAAAGCCGATTCCATGGATCAATTTTTCCTGATTGACGGTCTCTGCGAGAAATTCGATCTGTCCATCTCCGATGAAGACGCCCGCCAGATCAAGAGCGTGAAAGACGCGGTTGCGTACATCGAAAAAAGCAAATAATCGCTTTACGACTTTAATAAAAGAGCCGGGATTTCTTCGATAGAAGAAGCCAGCCGAATTCCAGCATTCTTGATCATCTCGATCTTGTATGCGGCTGACCCCGCTCTTTTTTCAATAATCGCCCCGGCATGTCCCATGCGCCGTCCTTCCGGGGCGGATTTTCCCACAATATACGCGTAAGCCGGTTTGGTGACATGCTGCGAGATGAATCTCACCGCGTCCTCTTCGAAGCGTCCGCCGATCTCGCCGATCAATAATATTTTTTCAGTTTCGGGATCTTCCTCAAATAGTTCCAGCAATTCCACATAACCCGTTCCCAGGATGGGATCGCCGCCGATGCCGATGCAGGAGGATATGCCGCCTCCCGCTTTGCTGACCGCGTTGACAATCTCGTAGGTCAGCGTGCCCGAACGCGAGATCACCCCGATGTTGCCTGGTTTGGCGATATCCGCGGGAATGATTCCCAATTTTATTTTGCCGGGTGATAGCAGCCCGGGTGAATTGGGGCCGATCAATTGGGTTTCAGAGGTTCCCAGGTAGCGTTTCACTCGCATCATATCCTGCAGCGGAATGCCTTCCGTCACGCAAATGACAAATCTGAGTTGGGCGTCGATGGCTTCGAAAATCGCATCCGCCGCATGGTCGGGTGGCACAAAGATCACGCTGGCTTCCGCGCCGGTGGTTTCGATGGCTGCCTTAACGGTATCGAACACTGGGATTTTTTCATCCAGCACCCAATCCCCGCCCTTGCCCGGTGTTACTCCGGCCACAATGCGCGTGCCGCAGCTTAGCATCTTCTGCGCGTGGAAAGAGCCTTCCTTGCCGGTGATGCCCTGAACCAGCACCGCGATATCCTTTTTAACCAGGATGCTCATTTCTTTTTCCCCTTGGCGAGCTGCACACTGCGTTTGATGGCCTCAGTGATATTGTCCGCGGTGATGAATTCGCCGGAAGCCAACAATGCCAATCCTTCAGCGGCATGCGTGCCTGCCAGGCGCACCACTACCGGCAGACTGCACTTCTTGCTTTCCAGATCGGTGATGATTCCCCTGGCGACTTCGTCACAGCGCGTGATGCCGCCAAAGATGTTGATCAGGATGACTTTCACCCGCCGGTCATCCATGATGATCTTCAATCCCGAGGCTACTTTTTCCGCGTTTGCCCCCCCGCCAATATCCAGGAAGTTGGCAGGCTTGCCGCCGCAATCGGTTAACAGGTCCAGCGTGGCCATGGCCAGCCCGGCGCCATTGACCATGCAGCCGATGTTTCCATCCAGCTTTACATATGAAAGGCCGTATTTCTTGGCCTGGTATTCCATGCGGTCTTCGGCTTCCAGGTCGAAAAACTCGGATAATTCGGGGTGGCGGTAAATCGCGTTTTCATCAATACTGACCTTCGCGTCCAGCGCGATCAACTGGTTATCCTCGGAAATGACCAAGGGATTGATTTCCACGCTCTCCGCGTCGTTCTCACGGTACAACTCCCACAAACAGAGAACAATGCGCGAAAAATTCACCCATAACTGCTTGGGCAGCTCGATAGCAAGCGCCGCGCTGCGCACCTGGAATTCGAGCATGCCCACCAGCGGATCAATGGGAATGCTGCAGACAGCGTTGTGATTTCCCTTGACCAGTTCTTCGATATCGACGCCCCCATATTTGGATGCCAGCAGAAGCGGCAGTCCGTTATCTTTGTCCGAAGTGATTGCGATGAAATATTCCTGCTCGATTTTGATGGCTTCTTCCACCAGGATCTTCCTTACCGGATAGCCCTTGATGGTCATGCTGAGGATTTCATTGGTGATCTCTTCGACCTGCTCGGCGGATTTGGCCAGGCGTATCCCGCCGGCTTTTCCCCTGCCGCCGGTGAGCACCTGGGCTTTGATCACCACGTCGGTTTTCAATTCTTCATAAATATGATCCGCGATGATCGCGTTGATGGCCACCCTGCCCCTGGGTATGGGAATTCCGTATTGTGAGAAAATCCTTTTGGATTGGTATTCTTGAATTCTCATGTTGTGGTATGCGCCAGCCCACCATCCATTATATCAGGCTGCATGAATAAAGCAGCCGGATGAAAATCATCAGACTGCTCAATTTTTCTTCTGTTTACCTGATCAACTTTTCAGGAATTCTTCCAGTGATTCCTTGCTGACGCGGTAGGCGTTGCCAATCTTCTTGGCCTTCAACGTTTTCTCATTAATGGCCGCCATGACATCCTCTTCCGAAACCTGCAGAATTTTTGCCACCTCGGAGGGCGTCATCACGTCCGGTATGCCTGCCTTGGCTGCCGCGCCGGCTGAACCACTGGTGGCGTTGCGCAGCGAATCGCTGATCACGTTGCCCAGGCCCATGCCCGCGCCAATGCCGGCCGTCAGACCCGCGCCGCCGCTGGGGTTTTGGGCGGCATCGCGCAGCGCGTCCGCTGCTTGCAGTTGCGTGTAGGTTGCCATGTCCAACATACCCATGGCGCGCAGTTCCTCGGCGGATTTATCCGAAGGTTTGAGATTGCCGATGTAGAAAGATTTCAGCGTGAGCCCAATGGCAGCGAAATCATCCTGCGCCTTGGCGCGCACGCCCGCGCCCAGCTCTTCAGTGAGCGCGATCAGTTCGACCACCGATTTCTTGCCGGTGGTTTCGCCCAGCAGGTCCTGCAGCTTGGAAAGCAGCATGGTACGCAGCCGATTTTCAATGTCCTCGGTGCGGTAGACGCCCTGTGCTCCCACCAATTGGGTAACGAATTGCTGGGGGTCTTTGATCTGGTAACTGTAGGTGCCAAAACCCTGCAGCAAAGCCACGCCCAGGCCCATGCCGGGATTGCGCACGATGATCGGCTGGGGCGTGCCCCACTTGCGGTCAGCGAACTCTTTGACCGAGACATAATAGACTTCCGCGGTGAAAGGTGTGCGATTGTTGAAAGCCTTGCCGATAAAATCGATCAGCAGTGGAATGTTGGCGGTGGCGATGGTGTGCCGCCCGGCGCTGAAAACATCCAGGGCTTTTCCGTCACGAAAGAACACGGCTTTCTGCGATTCGCGTACGATCACCTGGGAACCGATGCGTAAGTCCGCGATTCCCTGTTCCGGGAAACGGTGCACCAGTTCATCTTTCATCTCACTTGCATATTCGACAACATCAAAAATTCTTGCCATTTTCTTTTCTCCTGAAAATGATTAAACGGTTAAGCGGCTGGTGTTTCGCTCATGTTGACAATCACGTTCTTGCGCTGATCGAATGCATCCACGCAATTTTGCGCCAGCCCCGCCAGGTGCCGGATGGCCGCGGGCAAACCGTCCGTTCCGTAGGAAGCTTCGATATTATCGATCGCGCTGGAAACTTCACCCGCCAAGGCCACCATCTGCGCGTCATATTGATAGATTTCATCCAGCTCTTCAGTCTTGACCTTGACGACATCAAAAAAACCTGCGTAACCATATGAAGCTGTGCGCACACGGTCGATGAATTGGCGCAGTTTCAGCGCGGCAGATTCGAGGTCATCGACTATTTCAAGATTACCGTTGGATATCGCTTCGCGCTGCAAGCCGGAGATACGCCCCCAAAGCACCTCGAACTGATCCGCGATGGTCTCGCGCAGCAATTTATCCGCTGCCCGGCGGTCTTCTCTTTCAACGTAGCCCTTGAAACCGGGGATCTTTTCCAGGATCTTTTTGAAAAAATCATGCTCGCCAGTTACACGACCCAGGATGTCATCCATTCTTATCCTCCAAATTTTTACCGATATACTAAGATTATAGCGATATTTTTTCCAAAGACAATAAAATAATACTAAAATTCTGTGTTTCTATGTAAGAAATACGTAAATCCGGAAAAATAGTTGCAAATCGGATAAGGATTGATATATACTGAAAAAAAAAGATGAAAGGAGAATTTTCAATGAGATCTCCCCGCACCAATCAAGGGCAAGGATTCATTGAATATTTTTTAATTATCGTCATCGTCGTTTTGTTCATCATGATTGTTTCCAAATTGTTGGGTCCGGCGATTAACAATTTCATCCAGGAATCGCTGCAGAACGTTTAAAAATTGTAAAGGAAAGATAACGGGAAATGCTGACCAACCAATCAACCAGCCTCACCTGTGTCCAGCCGTCATTCAACCTGTGGGCAGTGCTTGATTGGGTTTTCCCCCCTTTTTGCTGCAATTGTCAAAAAATCGGGTTCGAGATATGCCCGGATTGCTGGGAGATCATTGACCGCATTCAACCAGAATCTGCCTGCCGGCGGTGCGGTAAACTGCTGTCGCGCGGCAGGATTTGTTCGAAATGCCGCCAAACGCCTCCGGCGTTTGACCAGGTCAGGTCATGGGCATTGTATCAAGGCGCAATGAAGAATATTCTCACCGGAATCAAATATCAACGCAGGTTCGGCCTGGTGCCCGTCTTGATCCCCGTGCTGGTGGAATCCATCCGTGCCTGGGGGATAAATTTCGATCTCCTGACAGCAGTGCCGCTGGGGAAGAATCGCCTGCGCGAACGCGGGTATAACCAGGCTGACCTGGTCGCCCGGCCGGTGGCCAAAAGATTAGCCAAGCCGTATAAAAGCCAGGCTTTGCAGCGCGTCCGCGAAACCCGCTCACAGGTTGGCTTGAACATTGATGAACGCCGCGGGAACCTCACCGGCGCTTTTAGAGCGGACGATGAAATCTGCCGGGGGAAAACCGTATTGCTGCTGGACGATATCTGCACCACCGGGGCGACGTTGGATGCCTGTGCCGCTGCCCTGAAAGATGCCGGAGCTGAAAAGGTATATTGCTACACCGTGGCCCGAACGGATTCATTAATAAATCTAAATT